>CAMAQI010000035.1 GCA_945860255.1 Methylacidiphilum caldifontis | reverse complement strand
AGGAGGAGATCCAACGACTCGTGATCCGAAAAGTGCTCGGGA
The DNA here is from genome assembly GCA_945860255.1 of Methylacidiphilum caldifontis. Lineage (GTDB taxonomy): Bacteria > Verrucomicrobiota > Verrucomicrobiia > Methylacidiphilales > CAMAQI01 > CAMAQI01. The sequence continues at coordinate 17,410 of CAMAQI010000035.1, read as the reverse complement.
GCAACACGGAACAGGGGGACCCTCTTATCAAATCGTTCAAGAGATTGCCCTCCCTCACATCAAGGGGGCGGTCGCCATGGCGCGTTCAGGAAACGACTCGAATCCGGAAAAGAAATCCAATGGTAGTCAGTTTTATATTTGTTTAGAGCCAGCCCCCTTTTTAGATGGGGAGTATACCGTTTTTGGGGAAGTTGATAAGGGAATGGAGGTTGTCGAAAAGATTTCGAAGATCGACTGTGATGAGCGGGATAACCCGATGAAGCGTATTGAAATGACCGTTACGTTGAAGAAGGCTACGGTTCAATAACCGAGAACTTGCTTCGAGTTATTTCCACTTGATTCCGCAGCCGATGCTAGGAATTTGTTCCTTAGGCACTGGTTGATTCGCTAAAATAAGGTCGCAGGCTTTTCGGAAACTATTCCCTGTGACTGGTTCGCTGTTCCCTTTTCGACTGTTATCGAATTCACCACGATAAACTAATTTTCGATCTTGGTTGAATAGATAGAGATCGGGGGTACAGGCGGCATGATAGCTTTTTGCAACCTCTTGAGTTTCATCGTATAAATAGGGAAAAGGAAAATTTGCATCGAGCGCCACTTTTTTCATTCGATCGGGTGCATCTTCTGGGTAGTTGAGGATATCATTCGAGCTGATTGCAAAAATAGCCACTCCTTTGGAGAGATAGTCATTAGCAAACTCAACTAGCCCTTTTTGAAGGTGAATGACGTAGGGACAATGATTGCAAATAAAAAAGATCGCATAGGCCTTGGCGTTCGGAAAATCATCGATTGAAATGATCTTCCCATCGACTGTATTGGGAAGAGCAAAAGAGGGAGCGACTATTCCGAGTGGGATGTGTGTAGAGGAGAGGGGCATTCTTTTTAATTATCAAAAACAAGGGACTAATCAAGGGAGTTCAGCCATCGACGAACTCCATCGAGAGCTAGTTGACTCGCCATCATTTTGAAGTTTTCTCGGTTTTGAGAAAGCAGATAATGTTCGGCCCAAACTCGCTCTTTTGTCGCCCAGGCGATCCAACAGCTACCGACCGGTTTCTTAGCGGTTCCTCCCGTCGGACCGGCGATCCCGCTGACGGCGATGGAAATATCGGCGTTGCTTTCTTGAAGGGCTCCTGAGGCCATGGCAAGGACGGTCTCTCGACTGACCGCTCCGAATTGATCGAGGGTCGAGGAGGGGAGATGGAGCTCTTTGATTTTTGCCTCATTGGCGTAAGTCACCCAGCCAAATTCAAAGACCGAGGAGCACCCTGGAACCAAGGTGAGGCGATGGGCAATGAACCCTCCGGTGCACGACTCTGCGGTGGCAATCTTCTTTTTTTTCGCTTGGGCAAGGGCCACGACGATCTCCTCCATCGTTTCGTTGCCTAAGCTATAGATCGCCTCGTTAAAAGTCTTGCTGACGATTTCATGGGCTTGATCAAGATGGGAGAGATTTGAGGAGATGACCCGAAGATCGACCTCTCCCGCCCGTGCGCAATAGCCGATTTCAGTGAGTCCAATGGCGCGAAGTTTCGGTTCGATCTCTTTTTCAACATCCGACTCTCCGATCCCGAGAATGCGCCATTGTTTTTGGACGATCTCTGTTGATTTGAAGAGGTTTTCCTTAAGCCAGGGGAAGGCTTGATTTTTCCACATGGAGGTCAGCTCACGAGGGGGTCCCGGAAGGAGAACAACGACGAGATGACGATAGGGAATAATGAGTCCAGGGGCCGTTCCATTTTCGTTTTGAAGAAACGTCGCCCCTTCGGGAACCATCGCTTGTCGGAGATTATTTCCTGCCGGCGTTTTTTGGCGACGCTGAAATCGTTCGACAATATGCGTCCAGATTTCCGGAACAAACTCCAGCGATTTATCGAGAAGTTCAGCGCTGATTTCTCGGGTGATATCGTCGGAAGTCGGTCCAAGTCCTCCAGTGATAATAATCAGGTCGGCTCGTTTCAGAGATTCAGAGAGGGCTTCACGAATTCCCTCTCCATCAGGGACCGTGATCTGACGTTCGATCCGATAGCCGATCGAAAAGAGTTCTTTTGCTAAGTAGGCCAAATGAGTGTTTGTGACGTGACCGAGAAGGATTTCCGTTCCGGTGTTGATGACTTCGATTTTCATTTTAAGTTGATTTGAGATTTAGTTTGATTCTGAGGAGTCGACAATCTCTCTCTCGATAGTTAATGAGCAACCTCTTTTTTCTGTTTGAGGCGCTCTTCCTAAAAGTTGAAATCCTTTGGGATGACGAATCGCAAAATCGAGGGTTTGAACACCGACAGAACTATCGACATTGGCAAGATCGAGCCATTTAACGATTCCTTGCTTTCCGATGGGAACCTCTTTACCCGTTCGGGGATCGATCATAATCACTCGTGCCCAAGGAGGGGGCTGATGAATCCCGTTGACCCCTTGCGCATAAGCTTGACTGGAGAGTTCGCACATACCGTATTCATTCCAGATTTGAGAGTCCTGGACTCCAAAATAGTTCTGAATCAAATGATAGAGTTCCTTCTTGGGAAGTTCACGACTTCGCCCTTTGTAACCTCCTGTCTCCATGATGACGGCATCGGAGGGGAGCTTGAGTCGACGATCGGTTCCCCAATCCTCAAAAAGATGAACAAAACTAAAGGCCGTTCCGATGATCAGAAGGGGATTGTCCTGAGGGGTTCTTTTTTTCTGAAGCGAGATCCAGAGTTTTTCGGAGTTTACTTTTCCGTTGTCGAAGCAGTGAGTTGAGGAGGAATCGCCATAGAGTTGAAACCAATGATTGATCATGGCGCTTAAGGAGGAGTGAGGAGCGCTCTGAGAATTTGGATGGAGGGAGAGAATTGAAAAGGGAGCGCTCTCTTTCCAAGGAAAACCGTGTTGAGTGGCTGATCGGTAGAGGAGGTCATCCCGCATCCGATGAATCCCAGGCGATCCTGTGGTCGTTCCGCTGGTGTGAAATTCAATTGTGGCTTGTGAAGAGGAGAGAAGCGAAGTGGTTTTAAAGATTTTTTGCGGAAGGGCGGGGGTGAGCTTCCAGTCATTCGCAAAATCTTTTTTCGATTTTGCAAGAGAGCAAATAGCAGGCGTCGATTGAGATTGGATTTTAAAAAGTGATTGGAGTGCAACGGAAAATTGATCATCGGAATGAATCGATAAGATCTCTTTTGCCCATTGAGTTCTCCTTTTTTTTGTATCGAGCGTAAAAATTGGCATAACGTTTGCTTTATCTCTTATAACACTAAAAAAGGGAGGTTACCATGAAGATCAACGAAGCTTACGAAAATTTTGATGTTCAGACAATGGAGCGGCTCCTCGAGGTCGATCCGATGCTGAGAATGGCTAAACGTGCCTTAGCGGAGATGGGTGAAGATCGAATTTTTGGTTTAAAAGTTCTTTATCGCACCTACATTATGGGAGAAACGGAAAACCCTCTGACCCTCCCTTCTTAGTCAATTGCTGAGTGCTTATCCTTTTGAGAAAAGCGCAGAAGTCCATCTTCTGCGCTTTTTTCGTTTTCAACGTCAAAGAATCGAGCTATTCCCTTAGGGAAGAAGGAAAACAGATATGAAACAGACTCTATTAATGTTGGTGTTAGGATTAGGACTCATCGGATGTCAGTAGTCTGAGGATTCGATTAAAATCGGTTTGGCAGGAGTGATGAGTGGCTCCAATGGACAGATCGGGAGTGCGATGATTTATGGTTCTCAGATGGCGATTGAGGAGTGGAATGCAAAAGGGGGGCTTTTGGGAAAGAAGATTGAAGTCGTCGTTCGGGATGATGAGGGAAAACCGGATAAAGCAGTTGCGGTGGCACAAGAGATTGCCGCACAAGGGGTGGTCGCTGTTTTAGGACATTTTAATAGTGGTTGTACGATTCCTGCTTCGACGATTTATCACGAAAATCAGATTTTGCAGATGACTCCTGGATCGACGAATCCGAAAGTGACGGAGCAAGGTTTTTCGAATCTCTTTCGTTTAGTGGGACGAGATGATCAAGTGGCGCTTCATGCGGCCGATTATGCGATCCGAACGATGAAGATTAAGAAGTTTGCCGTTTTAAATAATAAAACCACCTATGGCAGTGGGGTTGCTGAAGAGTTTCGAAAGTATGCGATTTCGCAAGGAGCCGAGATAGTATCCTTTGATGGAGTGGCGGAGCAAGAGTTAGATTTTCGAGCGAATATTGCGGCGATGAAGGCAAAGGGGGCACAGGCTTTATTTTGGGGAGGGATGTATGATCAAGGAGGACCGCTTGTGGTACAAATGAGACAGGATGGATTTCAGATTCCTCTCTTTTCAGGGGATGGAATGATGAACTCGGAGTTGTTAAAGAGTTTAGGAAATTATGGAGGGAACGTATTTATCTCATTTTGGCCCGATCATCATCAGATTCCTGCGGCTCAGCCCTTTATTCAGAAATATATTGCAAAGTATGGATCAATTGAGCCGTATTCCCTTTATGGTTATGATGCGGTTAATGTTTTGTTGACGGCGATGGAGAAGGCAGGGACAACAAATTCAGATCAAGTTTCTCAGGTTTTAAAGTCTCAACCGTTTGAAACCCTCTTTGGGTCGATTGAGTTTGATAAGAAGGGGGATTTAAAAAAGGTAAATCTCAAAGTTTGGACCGTAAGAGCGGGACAGTTTATCGTCGTTGATTAGGGAGAAGTGAAAACCGTTCCTCAATTAGAGCAAAAAGCTTTTTTGCAATCAGGAATGATTCTGATGGTGATGAGCTTAGTCTCATCGGTCGTCCATTATGTTTTCCAAGCTTCGATGGGAAGATTACTCCCTCGAGATGAGTTTGGATACTTGAATAGTACCTTAGGGGTTGTTTTGCTTGCAAGCGTCCCTTTAACTGCGGCAAGTCAGACCGTTGCTCATTATCTGGCACGTCTCAAGGCACAAGGGAACGAAAGTGAATTACAGATTTTTCGGCAGCAAAGTTTGATCTGGTTATGGAGAGCGACTTGGGCATTACTTGCAATCTCCTTGATTCTTTGGAAACCGGCACAAGATTTTTTGAAATTCCCCCGCAAAGAGTTAGCGCTCGTCGCTTTAATTTGCCTTCCTGTCCAGCTTTGGAGTGTTGTTGCGGGGGCCTGGTGTGCGGGAGTGGGGCGGTTTAAGTTTCTCGGTTATTTGACGTTAGGAGCCGCTTTGACCAGGCTTGCGGCAGGAGTGCTCTTTGTTTGGTATTGGGGAAATGCCGAGTCGGGACTTTTTGCCACCTTGATGGGAGCTTTAATGATGGGAAGCGCGCTTTTATTCATTCCTCGTGATCGAAAGAAAGTCTCTTCCTCTTTTCATTTTCCGACCGGTTTTTTTCCTTTCTTATTGGCTTCGATTGGGGTGGGAGTTGGAAATTTTTTATTTCTACAAGCGGACCAAATTATTGCCCAACGCTACTTTACCGGAATTGATCTGGGAAATTATTCGGCCGCAGGATTATTGGGGCGTGCCGTTATTTTAGGCTCGCTTCCCTTTTTAACCGTCTATTTCACGCAACGATCGGAGATTAGTGCGACAAATCGTCATTCTTGGAGTTTGAAAGGACTGTTTTTTGGTTCCTTGATCATTGGAGTCTGCTTTGTGCTTTTTGAAAGTGATTTATTGTGCCGAATCTTACTGGGACATGTGGAGTATCAAACGACTGTTTGGATGGATCAATTTGCTTTAAATATGTTGGTCGTTGGATTTTTACATCTGCTTGGCTTTTTCTTTTTAGCGACACGACGAATTCTCGAATGTATTCTTTATGGAGCTTGCGGACTCATTTATACCGCAATTTTACTTTCCTATGGAACAGGAGCCGATCAGATGCTCTTGGCGATGCGATACGCTTCTGCAGGAGTTGCCGTTGTTGTTTTGTTGTTTGTTGGAGTTCGAGCCCTTCTCGGAAAAAATCCTGGCTCCTTAGCGGTTGAAGAAAAATAAAGAACTCTTCTCGTAGTGAAGTGAATCAAAGAGATTCAATACCTGTCTCCCGCAGCGACGCGGCGACGCGGCGACGCGGCGTTTAAAAAAAGGGGAGATCGGAATTTCACCTGTTCTGTAATTGGGGATTTAAAACCTTTGTGCCCTTTGCGCCTTCGTGAGAGACACTCCCCTGCATTTTAAATCGATTTAAACTATCTTTAACTTCTTTTTCGTGCAAAAGGAGGGCCTCTTTTATTTTTAATCCCCCTGCGTAACCAACGAGCTTCCCTTTTTGTCCGATCACACGATGACAGGGGAGGAGGATGATGTAACGATTTTTGTTACAGGCCCCTCCGACTGCACGTGAGGCTTGGGGGGATTGAATTAACCCAGCAATTTGACGATAACTGTAGGTCTCTCCGTAGGGAATCGTTTGAAGCGCTTGCCAAACTTTATTCTGAAATTGAGTCCCTTCAAAATTTAAAGGGAGATTAAAGCGTTTGAGTTTTCCCTTAAAATAATTGTCCAATTGGTTGACCGCATTTTGTAGGAGTGACGTGGGAGGGGCTACAATCGGATGATCGGTAAGAACAAATTGGACAGAGAGAATCTCGACAGGGCTACTGACAATTTGAATTCTTCCCAACGGAGAGGGGTAGTCTGCCGTATAGATCATTCTGCGGTGCCAGAACCGAAGACGTAGTCAGGAAATTGATAGCGAGAGGTTTTCGCAAGTCCTTTTATAAAGTCGTTCAACGCTCGACTTTGGTAGCTGTTTGAAAGGCGAGATTCGATCATCGGTTGAATTTTCTTAAATTCCTCGGGATTTCCCGCTTTTTGTGCCTCGTAATAAACGATGACTCCGCCGTTTGATGAAGGCTTGAAGGAACTTACTTGTCCGACTTGAAGTTCTTGGGAGAGAGAGACCCAGAGATTCATATCCGGATCTTTCTGCGCCGGTTCTGCAGGCTTAAATTCCGGAATTTCTTGGACAGAGAGTTTTTCAGCGTTTGCGGCTGATTTGAAGGTCGATCCTGATTTGACTGATTGATGGAGTTTGAGTGCCAAGGCCTCGCCTTGAGTGCGAAGGGCTTCAGCCGCCTTTCGATCGGTGATCATTTTTTGGAGGACAGAAGCGACTTGGGGAAGTGGTTTCAATGTCGCAGGGGTAATGTTGATGAGTTGAAGGACGTAGAAACCATCTTCGAGTTCGACGGCAGAACTGACGGAGTCCTCTTTCGAAAGACGAAAGGCAGCCCGATTAAAATGAACACTCGGAGGAAGTGGGGAGGCCGCCCCTGAAAGAGAAAAACTCTCTGTTTTCCCGGAGATGGCGCTAGCGGCAGCGGCGATGATCGGGAATTGAGCGATATCATGATTCGAATAGAGTTTTGTACTGAGATTTTGCGCTTTTTCAGCGAGTTGTACTTTAATTTCAGACTTTTCCTTCTCATTCATTTTGAGTTGAGCGGGAGTGAATCGGAAGGCAGCAAAAGCGACTTGTCGGAGTTCTTCGGTCATTAAGGCTGGATCGCTTTGGCGGGTCTCATATTCTTTTTGAATTTCTTCAGGGGTGACGGTGATTCCATTGGAAATCATCGGGAGGCGGACAATGGAAAGTTTCACAGGACCCATCATGCGATTAAAAAGAGAAAGTGATTCTTGAGGGGAAACTTTAATCGAACCAATCAAGGAAAGTCGGAATTGATCGACAATCAGTTGCTCTCGGACAATTTGTTCAAATCGGTTGGCACTAATTCCTTGGCTTCCCAGAAATCCACGGAGGAACTGCTGATAATACTCCGCTTGGTATTTTCCCTCTTTTTGAAAGAAAGGAAGCTTCTTAATAAAATCGATCACCTCTTGATCACTGACCCGAACCCCGGTTTTATTCGCTTCCGCTAAAAGTGCCAGGTGCAGCCAAGTCATTCGCATCAATTGATTGCGACTATTTTCGTTGTCCGGCGATTGACCGCCGCTCTCGATTTGGAACCAAAGGGAGATTCCTTGAAAGGCGACTTTAAAATCTTCATAGGAATATTTTTTACCATCGATTTTACCTGCCTTGGCATCACTCATGACATCAAGAGCACTGATATTAAAAAAAAGAGCGAAGGAGAAAAAGAGAAGGGTAAAGAATAGAATCATCATCCACTTTGACTGTTCACGTAAAAAGGTAAGCATAAGAGGTAGATTTCTGCCGTGCAAAGGGGGATCAGGCAAGAGAAAACTTGGTTATTTTTGATCTGAAAAATAAGCAGAAGTCAAAAACCAAACGAAGAGGGTTCCGACGAAGTAGCTAAAAAGGGAGGCGATCGCCTCAAACTCTCTGACGAGGGCCTTTCCGAAAAGAAGTTGAACGAAGATGAAGAGACTCAAAACGAGGGAGGCTTGGAGAAAAAAGAGACTCTTTCTCTTGAACCACTCTCCTTTTAAAAGCGAAATGAGAGCGAGAGCGGCCGCTACGGTTTCTAAGATGGCAATGGAATAAAAGGAAACCGTCAGACCTGGAAAAGTAGAGAGAAAGGTTGGGGTGAAAGTGGTGGAAAACCATGGGGGAACTCCTCCCGCAAGAAGCTTTCCTATTCCAGGGAGCCCCCACAAGATCACGTAAAGAACGGTAATGGCTAAGCAGGTGGCTGAGGTAAAGAGATTTTTTGTCATTGGAGAGAACCGTAATTGAAAAGGATCATTTGTCAAATTTACGGGCTTTTATTTGCTTAATCACTGGAAGTCCTTAGGCTTTGCTGATGATGCGAATTGTGAAACCCGAGATCTTAGATTCGCTCCCCTTTAATCATCCCGATGCGTTGCTGAATCGACGTGATCTACGAAGGATTCATTCCTGTTTTCGTACTTTCTCTTGGTTTTCTCAAACGTTAGCCACTCATTTAAAGTCATTTAAGGTCACTCCTCCGATTTTGGAGATCGGAGCCGGAGAGGGGGATCTGATTCGGTTTTTGGAAAAGAGCGGAAATAAGATTGATGGATTGGACTTGGTCCCTGCCTCTTCTGGTCGCTCCGAGGGATCTCAGTGGTTCCAAGCCGATATTTTTACTTTTCAGGATTGGACCGACTATCCCGTTATTATGGCTAATTTAATTCTTCACCAGTTTCAAGAGGCTGATTTAAAAACGCTCGGTGAGCGTATTCAGCAATCGCGGCTCTGTATCTTTAATGAACCGTTGCGGACCCGATTCCATCAATTGAGCTATCGTGGATTCGCACGTCTCATGAGAATGAATCACGTGAGTCGTCATGATGGAGAGGTGAGTATTCAAGCCGGATTTTACGGGCAGGAGCTTCCGCTGTTATTAGGGCTTAGAAATTCCGACTGGGAGTGGAGCATTGGGTCAACGGTTACCGGCTTTTACCGCTGTGTAGGAAGGAGAAAATGAAGCCGCTTTTGCCGATTGAGATCCACGGGGCCGGTCTTGCGGGAATGGGATTAGCACTCTTACTGACTCGAAGAGGAATCCCTGTTCAGGTCATTGATCGATCGACGGGGCCTCAACATCGGGTTTGCGGCGAGTTTATGAGGGGACTGAGTCCTGAAATGATCAATCGCTTTGAGTTGAGCTCCTTTCTTCAAGAAGCATCGCAAAATCGAACGGTCGAGTGGTTTTTTCAGGATCGATCACTGGTTCGTTTTGAGTTACCCCAACCCGTTTATTCCGTCGGACGACCGCAGTTAGAAAGCCATTTACTGAGGCTTTGTCAGCAATCGGGGGTCGAATTTTTCTTTCGTGAAAAAAGGGAAGTAAAAACAAAGGGAGCGGTGATTGCGACGGGACGACGAAAGTCCCCTGATTCCGATTGGTTTGGATTTAAGATTCATCTTCGCAACATCTCTTTGTCGAGTGATTTGGAGATGCACCTCTCTCCTCATGGCTACGTCGGATTGAGTCGAGTGGAAAAAGAGTGGACGAATGTGAGTGGAATTTTCAAAGCGAATTCCACCCCTCTTGGAGGATCGAATTCTTTAGATCGTCCCCTTCATCGAATGCAACGGGTTTTAAATCGGATGGGTTTTTCTTCGTTATCGACCCGTTTAGAGAGTGGAGAGGAGGAGGAGGAGAGTTTAAGGTCCACTTCGGGAATTGTCTTTGGCCTCCAAAAAAATAAACCGAATGAATGTGCGATCGGTGATGCCTTTGCTTTTATTCCTCCCTTTTCTGGAAGTGGAATGTCGATGGCGCTTCAAGGAAGTCTGATCGCACGGGAGGGATTGGAGCGTTATTCAAAGGGAGAATCGACGTGGAGGGAGAGTTGTCGAAAAATTCGACATGAACTGAGGTGGTGCTTCTCTAAAAAACTTTTTTTTGCACAAGGTTTTCATCATTTGATGAGTTCCTCATTATTTCAACCTTCCTTGATTCGAATCGCAAAATCCGGATATTTTCCGGTGAAGCCGATTTTATGGGGGATTTCATGAGAGTCTCATTAGTCGCTTTAGAAACGGCTGTTCCACCCTACCGATTTGCCCAAAAGGAATGTTGGAATATTCTTCAAGCAACTCAAGCGCAGCATCAGCTATCTCCCGTGGCGATGCGAATTTTAGAGCGAGTTTTGACGAACGATAATGGAATCGATTTTCGCTATTTTTCAACCGATCGATTAGAGCGATTAATTACCTCAGGAGCCGATTCATTAAACCGCTATTTTCAAACTGCCGCTCCGGCCCTTTCAGAAAAAGTCCTTGAAAAAGTGTTGGATCGGGCAGGGGTAAAAGGAGAGGAGATCGATGCGCTCTTTATTTGTACCTGTACCGGTTATTTGTGTCCCGGGGTTTCCTCCTACCTCGCCGAGCGAATGAAAATGGGGGCCGGGATTTATCTTCAAGATATTGTTGGTCATGGATGTGGAGCCGCGATTCCGATGTTGCGTTCAGCCTTCGGATTTCTAGCTGCCAATCCAACGGCAACGGTCGCCTGTGTCGCCGTCGAGATCTGCTCTGCTGCCTTTTATCTCGATGAGGACCCTGGGGTTTTGATTAGCTCTTGTCTCTTTGGAGATGGGGCTGCGGGCTTAATTTTGAGAAATGAAAAAGAGGATTCTCCGTTGCCCTACTTGAGTGATTTTCAAACGGCCCATCGTCCGGAACATCGAGATCTTTTACGGTTTGAGATGAAGAATGGAATGCTACGTAACCTGCTACATCGGACGGTTCCTCAGGTTGCCTCCGGGGTTGTGAAGGGGCTTTGGCAGGACTGTTTTCAGGCGAAGCAGCCGCCCTCTCGGATCATCTCTCATGGGGGAGGTCGTGATGTGATTGATTCCTTAGAGTTGAGTATCGAGGGCTATCGATTAGAAGAGAGCCGGCTGATTTTAAAAAACTATGGAAACATGAGTAGTCCGAGCGTTCTCTTTGCCTTGGAAGAGGGATTGAGGTGCAAAAAGGAGAGTGAGAAGAAATGGTGGCTGACTAGTTTTGGCGCCGGTTTTGCCGCCCATAGTTGTTCGCTCGTTTGGGATTAGACCCATTTATCCCAGATTCGTCATGAGGAATCTATCGGGAGCGATCGCGGCTTTGGCGCACTGTAGTCCCGCAATTGCGCATAGGCGTTAACTTGATACAAAAAAAGACAGTTTTTCACCGCAGAGTAAACAGAGGTCCGCAGAGGAAAATTTAATTTACTATTTTTTAAAAACCAACACACCTGCCTTTTTCCCAAACTAAAAACAGCATTACCTCCGTTATCCTCCGTTTACCCCGCGGTGAAAAACGGTCTTTTCGTGTGACACTCATTTCCATGTGCTGGATCTTTTCCGAGAAAGAGATTTCTTTAACTGCGCTTATAGTTCTTAAGAGCCTCGAAAAGATCCTGAGATTGAATCGGCTTTGAAAGAAAGGCATTCATCCCGGCTTCATAAGATTTTTCAATGTCTTCTTTAAAGGCGTTTGCTGAAAGGCCAATAATCCACGGGAGAATATTAGAGTTCGATTTTTCACGAAGCTTTTTGGTCGTTTGATATCCATTCAATTCAGGCATTTGAATATCCATGAAAATCACATCAAAGGGAGTGCGGGCAGAGAGTTTGATCGCCTCCATCCCTGAAGAAACATAGGAAACATCTCCCTCAAAACTTTTCATGATCGATTGGTTGAGCCGTTGATTCAGTGGATTATCTTCGACAAATAAAACTTTTAATCCTTGGAGTGACCTTGTTGCCTCTTCTGGTTCAAAAGTCGTCGTACTAGGGATTTCTTCCGTCAAAAAATTGTAAAGGGGGAGATCGATAAAGAAACAGCTTCCTTTGCCTTTTTCGCTTTTGAAATCGACAACACCTCCTAAGAGTTCTCCGATTCGTTTGGTAATCGCTAAGCCTAGGCCAGTTCCGCCAAATTTGCGAGTAATCGAGGAATCCTCTTGTGAAAAAGGTTGAAAGATTCTTTTTTTTCCCTCTTCAGAGATTCCAATTCCCGTATCGATAACGGAGATCCGAAGGGTGGGTTGAGAATGATTTTCAAAAACGGTAAGCGAAATCGTGACACTTCCCGTGTTGGTAAATTTAATGGCGTTTCCAATGAGATTATTGAGGATTTGTTGAAGTCGATAAGGGTCAGAGTGAATGGACTCTGGAAGGCCCTCTTCCACTCTTTTCAAAAGATTGATCGATTTCGATTTTGCTCTTTCGACAAAGTTTTCAATAATTTGATCAATGAAGGAGACCAGCTCAATTTTCTCCTTCTGAATTTCCATCCCCCCGGCTTCGATTTTAGAGAACTCTAAAATGTCATTCACAATATGGAGAAGAGAATGCCCACTGGAGTGAATGAGCTGCGCATATTCCCGTTGCTCCTCCGTTAATTTAGATTGCTCTAAAATCGAAGAGAAACCGATCACTCCGTTGAGGGGAGTTCTAATTTCATGGCTCATCATGGCGAGAAAGCTGCTTTTCGCCTTATTTGCCTGCATGGCACTCTCTAATGAGAATTGAAGCTCCTCTTGACGTTTCATGCTGATCTCGATCTGCTTTTCAAGAGTTTTGAGAAGACGTTTGTTTTCAAGAGCAATCGCACACTGAGAGGAAAGCGTTTCAACGAGGCTTATTTTAGAGGGATGGAAGATACCTGTAATGGACATGTGCTCTGCGTAGACGACTCCGATTACGACCGTTTGCTGAACAATGGGGATACAGACTGCTGAAGCGACAGGGGTTGCTTTTAAGTAGGGATCATGAGAGAAATGGGGGTGATTATCATTTCGATTCCAATAAACGACCTGGCCCGTTTTTGTCGCATATTGAACCAGCAATGCACTGTATGAATGAGAGGAGTTGATAGGGGTTAACGAACAATCAGAGAGATTCCATTCAGCGGTCATCTCAAGTTCTTGTGAACGTTCAAGCATCAAGCAAACGCGTTGGGCATCCATGAGGAATGAAGCATGTTTGGTAAAAAGCAGCGCAATTTGATCGGGATCTGTTTCAGTCCATAACTCACGTGAAGCCTTCACTAAGCGATCAAGGCTGTAAATCATCAGGGTTGTTGAGGGGTAACTTTCGGTTTTCGATATCCCCTGACTTCGACGATTGACTTGTAATTGATAAAAAGTCGGAATCCACGATTTGAGACCCCATAATTCGTAAAGACCTTTCGCTTGATGATAGGACTCCTTTGCGAATTCCTCTTTCCCGAGTTTGTTCCACAGATCTCCCATCAGTTGATGGGCAAAGGCTTGGTAGTGCAAAACATTTGATTTGTTTGTCAATTCGACTGCTTCATCTAAATATTGAATTGCGGCCCAGAAATTATTCTTTCGCTTCTCTTGGAGTGATTTTAAAAAACGAGTGATCCATAAGAAGTTTAACGAGGATCTTTGAGAGAGTAAATCGAACCATTTTTGGGAGGATTGAAGCTCCTCTTCTGAAAGTGCTTCATTTGTGTCGAGAATAAGAATTCGATTAAAACGATGAAAAATCCATGGAAGGAGTCCTTGGGTTGCGACTGTTTCTATTCGTTTTTCCGCTTCATTTGAGGAGACGAGCGCCTTCTCTTTTTCGTTTCTAAAAAGATGAATCGTCGCCTTGAGAATATGATAGATACATTCAACTTGAATGTTTCTGTGAGATTGGACTCCCTCTAAATATCGTTTTTCTTCGATTTCATGATCGAGAAGAGGAAGATCTACGTTCGTTTTTCCCTCTCGGCAGCCTTCATTGATTTGTAAGAGAATTCCTTGGATAAGATCGATTCCCCATTGGTTTGATCTCTGCGTAGCCAGTTCCAAATAACCGTTCAATTCCGGCTCTAAATGATGAAGCGGAATCCCTTGAAAAAAGCGACAGTAGGAATTATGGGTAAAGGCATAGACCGCGTATTGGAGATTCGAGTTGCTGAGCCCAATCTGATAGGCCTCCATGTAGTCTTTTGAGGCCTCTGCAAGAGGATCAAACCAATGTCGCAATGAACTTCCAATCATCAGATAGCCCATGCTGGAATTCATCGGTTGATTGAACTGTTCCATCGTTTCGATGATCAGCGTAAGATAATCCCGTTCAAAACCGCGACTTCTCCCCAGATAGTTCTTGAGTCCGCACCATGCAGGATAAGTGTAGGCAAGACCTGGGTGAGCGCCGGCCTCGAGACAGGTTTTCAGTTGAAGACTAACGACAACTGCCCAGAGTTTTTGATGATAACGGTAGCAAGGGGGTCCAAGGACGACCAAAAGTCTCATGACCGACTGACTCCGCTCATCGGTCATCGGCTTTAACGATCGGAGTATCTCGAGAGGATTGTTGCCGAGCAATATGAAGAGTTGATCGACGAGCAGATCGCGACTTCTTTCAAAATCGCGATCCGGAATTTCAACGCCTAATTCCGCGAGTCCTTGACGAGCCACCTCGATCGCCTCCTCATAGCGAGCCTGGAGGGTGTATTGGATGATCAATTGATAAAGGATAAATGATTTTTGAATCGGATCGGGAGTATGATCGATCGCTTCACGAAGCGATTTTTCAGCCTCATTTTTCAGACCATTTAAAAATTCAATCTGAGAGGACTCGAGGAGGAACTCTCGAAGAAATTGCTCTTTTTCATTCCATCCCCAAGAATGAATCAAAAGGCGTGTCAATTTAATATATTCAAGCGCCGAAGGATAGGCCGTTGCCTCTCGGGAACGAACAGCGGCTTTAAAATTTAAGTTGGCGAGAAACTCAATTTCCTGCGGATTTTGAACTCGATTAATTGCAAAATTATAGTGGTCGGCAATCTCTAGGAGGTTTTCGAAATTTGAAAAATCTCCGGAGTATTGACTGGAAAGAATTTGAGCACATCGATAATGAACTGTCTCTCGATCTTCAGGGGAGATGAGTTCATAGGCCGCTTGCTGGATTCGATCGTGACGAAAACGATAATAAGCTTCCCCTTTTCCAGTAGTTTGGAAGAAATCGATGCTCGGAGTAAGAAGCTCGCTATGGAGCAGTCTTTCAATGGACTCATCAACTGTTTTTTGATCGAGATCCGTAATTTTGGGAATTAAGGAGGTTCCAAACTTATTGCCGAGGCAAGAAGCGTAAGTGATGGCCTTCAAGTCATTCATCGGCATCTTCAAAAGTTTTGTGGAGAGGACTTCAATCACATTCTCAGAAAGTGAAAAATTTTGAATTTTTAAACTGTCCCACTTCCATGCCAAAGTATCGCACTCAAGCCATATCACCTTCTCTTCATGAAGGGTTTTAAGGATTTCAATGGTATAAAAAGGATTTCCCTCTGCCTTTTTGTAAAGATAATCAGAGATTGGAATGATCTGGTATTTGGGAAGAACAAGAGTGTCGGAAACGAAATCGACAATGTCTTGATTTTGAAGTGCATCGAGATGAAATACCGTTTGATGGGGGGTAATTTGAGAGATTTTATCAACCAAGAGTTGAACCGGGTGAATCAAATTCACCAAGTTATCACGATAAGCAAGAACGAGATGAAGGTGGTTGATCGTTTTGTCGGAAGCGATTTTCTCGATAAGTCGTAATGAATTGGCATCCGCCCATTGGAGATCATCCAAAAATAACACAATCGGTCTTTTCGAATCAATCAAAGCATTGAGGAGGCAAAGGAAGAGGTTTTCAAATCGAATTTGGGCTTCGCTGGCACTCAGTTCCGGAACAGGAGACAGCTCTTCAACCCATAAATGGAGTCGGGGAATAAGATCAACGAGAACTTTGGCATTGGTTCCCAGAGCCTGGCTGATGCGAGTTTTCCAAAAGAGGGTCGATTCCTCACCTTCTTCATTGAGTTTCGAAAGATGATTTTGTAAGGAATCTCGGATCCCGCTGTAGGGAATGCTTTTCTTGAATTGATCAAATTTCCCATTTAAAAAATAACCATTAGCTCTTGTCAGTGGTTTGTACACCTCTGAGACTAGGGTTGTTTTTCCAATTCCAGAGCGACCTTTAATCCATGTGAACTGAGTTCCTTTTTCTGCGGCAGCTTCAAAGTCGCGAATCAATAATTGGGCTTCTTGATCGCGACCATATAGTTTTTGAGAGATGACTAATCGATTCGAACGATCGAGGAATCGATTCGTCAAAGAGGTCAGCGATTGATGTTTGGAATTCATCAGAGCGTCTTTGACTGATCTGAGATCAGAAAGAAGTGCTTGAGCGTTTTGATATCGATTCTCAGGAGTTTTTGCGAGGAGCTTTAAAACAATTTCAGCGAGAGAATTGGGGATATGAGAGGTAATTTCCTGAGGCGGCTTTGGTTTTGCGGTCATCTGTTGATAGACCAACTCCATGGGGTCTTCAGATTGAAAGGGAGTTTGACTTGTCAGGAGTTCGTAAAGAGAGATTCCGAATGAATAGTAGTCGGATCGATAATCGATCGATCGGTTCATTCGTCCCGTTTGTTCAGGAGAGATATAACGCAGGGTCCCTTCAATATTCTGGGGGAGATCGAGTGCTTTAAATTCACTTAGAAATTCCGAAGCATAGCCAAAATCGGTAATATAAATTTTTCCTTCGTTGGAGAGAATGATATTTGAGGGTTTAATATCTTTATGGATAATTCCTAAGTCATGAATCTCACTCAAGGCATGGGTAATTTGAATTGCCCAATCGAGAATGATCTCAATTCGTGCATTGTGTTTTTTTGAGAGCGGAATCGCTTCTATGTTTTCAAAGAGAAGGCCCCATTCCGTTCCTTGTTCTAAAAGTTTGAGTGAGGGTAGAACATGTTTAAAAGAGTGAAGGGAGCAGATTTTGAACTCATTTTTAAGGCGTTTAACTTGAGTCGGCGTTGCGGGTTTCTTGTGGATTTTTTTGAGAACTCGCTTCTCTTGGGTCATTTTATCGAAGACGCGAATGATTTCATGTTCCCCTTGAGAAATAAGCTCCAAATATTCAAGGTTATTATTTTTAAGAAAAGAATCCATATTTCTCCTCAACTATTAACTTCTTTAATATACAGCAGTTTTTCAATAAATGCTAACTAATTATTGCTGAGTACACTGTTTTTTAGGGTAAAGTTACTTAGGATTCCTATTCATTTACCTCT
>CAMAQI010000034.1 GCA_945860255.1 Methylacidiphilum caldifontis | reverse complement strand
TTAACCACGGATGGACACGGATAAACACGGATTTAAAGACATTCAAAACAGGGAAGATTCGTTCTGGCAGCCAGACGAATCCAAACAAATGAAAAAACGACTCTCTCAAACACGTTTGAAGAGATCGTTTTTCTTATTTGTTTGAATTCCGATTCTGATCGGAATTTTTCCTGTTTTGAGATTGGGGATTTAAAACCTTTGTGCCCTTTGCGCCTTCGTGTGAGACACTCCCCTGTCTTTGAAATGGATTTAAATCGATTTAAACCATTCCAGATAAACGCGGACCATCTCTTTTTGATCAAAGAACTTCACCGCTTTCTCGATCCCCTTTTCCCGCATCGATCTCAGCAATGAGGGATCAAGTAAAAGTTGATCGATTCGAGCGGCCATCGCCTCTGGGTCGCGGATCGGTACTAAAAAACCGTCTACTCCGGAGTCGATCTGTTCCGGAATCCCCCCGGTTGCTGTTGCGACGACCGGGGTCCCGCAGGCCATCGATTCCAAAATCACGGTCGGATAGTTCTCGGCATTCGCCGCATGCAGATAAAGATCGCTCGCCTGATAAAAAAGGGCCATCCGTGCCGGATCTCGATTCACCTCCTCAAAACGAACTGGAAATCCCAAGTTCATCAACGACTCCGAACGCTCTCCTAAAACGACCAGTAATAACGACTCTTCAGGGCGCCGTTGCTTCAACCGCTTCAACGACTCCTCAATCGTTTGAAAATCTTTATAACGATTCTTTCGTCCCCCGCGGGCAGCGAAGAGAAAAATTCTCGACGATTGCGGAAGCCCTAATTGCGCCCGTGCCTCCTCTTTCTCGCACGGATGAAAAATAGACAAATCAATCCCGTTGGGAATATGCCGCATCTCTAAAACCGATTCGCTCATCGGAGAACGACGAAATCGATCCAAGAGCCAGCGCGAAGGGGCGGCGACTCTCATCTTTGTTTGTTGATAAATCGCACGCTTACGCCGAAAATTCCACGCCGTCGCATCTCTCACAATTTCAGGATAAGAATCTAAGTACGGACAAAACCCGCATCCCGTCCGCCATCGTTCGCAATCCAAGGTATAGCCACAATGACCCGTCATCATCCACTCATCATGCAAGGTCACAAAAATAGGGAGTTGTTGCGAAAGAAGCGGGAGTTGTCGTAAATCAAAATAGTCGCCGTGCAAGGTGTGAAAATGAATCAGATCCGGATTCAATCCATCGAACTCTAATCGATAGCGCTCTAAAAGCTGATGACTCACGGGATGATCGAAATCCTCCAGTCCCCCCATTCGCTTGATCATTCTCAAAGGTTGAGAAAATCCGATCCCGACCGTTTTTTTGTAGAGCGGTTTCCACTGAGGAGGAATCTGACGACGAATAAAATTTGAAATCGCGATTCCCTTTCGCATCGGCCATGAGCCATCGGTTTCTCGATTTAAGAAAATCCCCGAACTTTCCGAATGATGCCTCTCCCCAAAGGCAATCGTCGAATGCTCTCCCATCGCCCGATATCCTGAATCCAGCGATTGCATGATCGCTTCCGCTCCCCCAAAATGGTCATGCGTGCTGACTTGTAGAATTTTCATAAACGAGTGACACTCACGAAAAAGGAACAACTAATCCTTCAGACTCTGCAATCTCTCTCTGTTTTTGATCGAACGTTAAAAATTCCTCCTCCTTTAAACTCAAGGCGCAAGCAATCAGAAGGATATCAAATAAACGCCCCCCTTTTTGAACCGTATGCTTGTCCGAAATCCGCTCCATTTCTCGAACAACTGTAGGCCAATGATATTGAATCGTTCTTAATTTTTTCTGAGAAAGATGAAGTTCCAACTCTTGAAGCGCCTTAACTCCTTCTTTTTCGGAAAAGCCTTTCCGACGATCTTGATGGAATAACCAAGATTGCAAACGAATGCTCTGTCGATATTCCATGAGAACAAGATCTGTTAATAACAATCGTTCCGCCCCCTTTAAATACCATTCTAAAGCCTGAGCAGAATGACTTTGAGGAAAATAAAGTGCACAGAGATAAGAGGTATCACAAGTTGCCATTAAAACCCCTCGTCCTCAGTCATACTCAACATTCGATCAATCTCTTTATTTGAGAAAAAACGTTCCCCTTTCCAAAGTCGTTTTTGAACTTCAGAAAAATCAATCAACTCTGACGGATTATCCTCTTGCGTTGATTTTTTCATCGGTGAAATTTCCATTAAAGGAACACCGCGTTTAGATACTTGGATTTTCTCCCCTTGATGAATCCATGCCTCAATCCTTGAGAAATCGTGCTTCAAGTCGCGAATCGTTGCTGTTTTCATGTAATACATTATAATGTAATACATTAAAATGTCAATCTCTGACCCTTGCCTCAAGATTAAAATCTATTTTCCTGCTTTCCCCATTTAAATGTATTGGCGTTTAGCTCTCAAAATGAGGAGTTTACAACAACTGAAGAATTAGCCTTGGCTTTCAAGCCTTCCCCAGAGATTTCAGCATTTAAAACGCTACGGCTTTTGCGGGGATCGCCGATTCAAGCTGCTGATAGCCCCACTCTAAAATCGATTCCGTAGTCTTCCATCCGAGACAGGCATCGGTAATGGAAACGCCGTACTTCAAATCTTTTCTCGGTTGAGGGAACTTTTGACTCCCCTCCTCAAGGTTGCTCTCGACCATAATTCCAGTGAGATTGCGATTCCCCTCCGCTCGTTGACGAATCACACTTTGCCAGACTTGCTCCTGCTTCATGTGCTGCTTCTCCGAGTTTGCATGACTACAATCGACCATTAAATCAGGCCTTAATCCCGAGGCCTTCAAACGAGTGATCGCATCCAAAATGCTCTCGGCATCATAATTTGTTCGTGCCCGTCCCCCACGTAAAACCACATGAGTCGAGAGATTCCCTTTGGTCTTCACCAAGCTCGTCATCCCCTTTTCATCAATTCCGACAAAACTATGAGGATGAGAGGCCGCCATCATCGCATCCATGGCGACCTGGATACTGCCATCGGTCGCATTTTTGAATCCAACGGGCATCGAGAGGCCACTCGCCATCTCACGATGGAGCTGAGACTCCGTGGTTCGTGCTCCGATTGCTGTCCAGGTCACGAGATCAGAGATATATTGCGGAGTAATGTTGTCCAACAACTCCGTCGCCGCCGGCAGTCCCAAACTGTTGATCTCAAGCAAAAGCTTCCGCGCCATGCGAAGCCCTGTGTCAATGTCACAAGAGCCGTCAAGATAAGGATCGTTGATGAGCCCTTTCCATCCAACGGTGGTTCGTGGCTTTTCAAAGTAGACCCGCATGACGATAAAAAAGCGATCGGAGTACTTTCGATGCAACTCTAACAATTTTTTCGCATAATCGACAGCAGCGATCGGATCATGAATCGAACAGGGACCAATAATCACCAGAACACGAGGATCCTCTTGATTTAAAATCTTATCGATCGTCAAACGACTTTGAAGAATCAAATCGGAAATCTCCTGAGTCATCGGGAGCTCCTCCTTAAGTTTCCAAGGAGGAGTGATCGGTGTCACTTCGCTAATTCTGAGGTTAGAGGTTTTTTGCATAACAGAACCTCGAACACTAAGGATCATTCCGGAAAATGGCAAATAATTTTCCTGCTTCCCTTATTCAGAATCAGAAGCCATTGTTTCCTTATGTCTCCCCAAATCGAATCCCTCTTGGTTCTTCAAGAACGCGACACCCGCCTTTTCACCCTCCTCAAAGAGATCGCCAACCTGCCCAAGGAAGAGGCGGCTTTAGACCTCAGGCTTCAAACGGCTCAAGCCACCTTTGATCAAAAGAAAAAACTCTCGATGTCCTTGGAGTCGGATCGTAAAAAAATCGAACTCGAAGCTCAATCCAAGCAACAACAGATCGGCCGTTACCGCCAGCAGCAACTCGACACCCGTAAAAACGAAGAATTCCAAGCGCTCGGCAATGAGATTAAACATGCCGAAGAGGCGATTCAAGCATTTGAAGATCAACAGCTTACCTACATGGAGCAACTTGAGATTGCCCACAAACAACTTGCCCTTGATGCTGAAGTCCTCAAAAAAGCAACCGCCGACAATCAAACTGGAAAAGCAACCATTGCTCAAAAGAAAATCTCTTTGGAGAAATCCCTTGCAGAGGTCAGAGCGTTGAAACAAGAGGCCGAAGCCAAAGTGGAAGCCAGCACTCTTAGTAAATATCAACGCATCATCGCCAATAAAAAAGAGAATGCCCTCGTTCCTGTCCGGAACGGAACCTGTGGCGGTTGTCACATGAAGGTCACCGCTCAAACAATGATTGCGGTCAAAGCCGATAAAGACCTTGTCTCCTGCGACAACTGCGGACGTCTCGTCTATCTTTTAGAATAACCACTGTGACCGCCTCTCGCTGCTGTGTCATTGTTCCCTCTTACAACTCGGGACCGCGCTACGAACAAACGATTCATGAACTCCTCACTTTAAACCTTCCCCTCTATACCATCGTCGACGGAAGTACGGATCAAAGCGACCGCTTCCTTGATACCATTCAATCCCCCCACTTGATCGTCCTAAGAGAAAAAACAAACCAAGGCAAAGGGGCTGCTGTTTTTATCGGTATGCGAAAAGCGTTGGAAGAAGGGTTCACTCATGCCCTCATTATGGATGCCGATGGACAACATCCCGTCAATGCGGTTCTCCCTTTCTTTGAACTCTCACAAAAAAATCCCAAGGCCCTCATTTTAGGAAAACCGCTCTTTGGTCGTGAAGCCCCTTGGGTTCGACGCATGGGACACGCCATCGCCAATTTCTGGGTTCACCTGGAGACAGGGGGAATAAAAATTCAGGACTCCCTCTTCGGTTTTCGTCTCTATCCCCTCCAAGAATCGTATGAAATCCTCAGCTCTATTTCTACGGGAAGAGGTTATGACCTCGAAACTCAACTTGCGGTTCGTCTCGTCTGGAGCGGATTTAGCGTCATCAATATCGAGGTTCCCGTTCGCTACTTTGAGCAAGAAGAGGGAGGGATCTCCCACTTCCGCTACTGGAAAGACAATCTCCTTCTCATTCGTTGTCATCTCACGCTTTTAAGAGAGAAAATAATAATGAACTCTCTAAGGAAAGGAGGAGGAAAGGGATTTTAATCTTTGAATTTACTGGATCGATAGAAATATTTTTCTAAAAAGCTCTTGGTACTTAATAAAAGCTGTTTTTTCAGAATAAAATTCAAATACAAAATATTCGCCGGGCTGCATCGGCAAAAGATAAGTGTTCCATCGAACTCTATTTCCTTTCGTGTGCCCTAACGATTCCACTTCTAAAAACCCGAAGCGCAATCCCTCTTCAGACTTTATTTGTTTGGATATCAGAACAAACCCTGTTGATTTTGAATAGTGATCTGCAAAATAATTGGCATATTTCTCGAGGGGAAATGATTTATCAATCTTTTTCGGATAGACACAAAAAGCGACATGTTCTCCATTATCGATCACTCCGGAATCAATCCTCAAGAGGTTATCTTTATCCGCACTGACCCTCCAATTTTCCGGAATCTCAATACTAAATTGATCGATTGCGATCTGTTTCATCCCCTTTGAGGTCTCCCCCTGTAAAAACAGACAAAGAAATAATTGAATAAAAATGAATATCGATTTCATAAGGTGCGATCTATCTTTGATTCCCCAAAGTCAAAAAAATTAAAAGTGAATAGAATCATTTTCCTGCCACCTTGCATTCATAAGAAATTTCTTTTTAAACTTTTCCTTTGCTTCCTGATAGGCTTTCTCAAAGGCCCTCTCTCCCTTTCTCCAAGCGCAATAGCGGAGCCATTGAATGTAAATCCAACGACGGCCTCGAATCGAAAAACTCCTCAAATTTTTCCATTGAAAAAGAAACTGCGAAACCAATATGAGGTGTTTCGCCCGCTCACTTGTCATTGATCCATTTTCCCGATGCCAAACCTTGCTTTCCGGTTCGTATATCGTAAGCCATCCCCGTTGTTGCGCTCGATATCCCAAATCTAAATCCTCCCCATAAGCCGGATAATAGAGCCGATCAAATCCCCCGAGCTCCAAAAACTTTTTCCGATCAACCGCGGTATACCCCCCTGTCGGAAATAAGGTCGGGGTTGCGACGGAACAACTTAAATCGAACTCCGTATAAAACCATCCCTGATGTATCCGAAAAAAGGCAGGGCCAGAGGTCACGCTCTTTCCCTCCCAGTCGTAGGAGAGGGAGGTCGTCGCAAAAACCTCGGGACGCTCAAAATGTTTCACGAGTGGCCGGATAAAATCAGGAGCTAATCTCAAATCGTTATTTAAAAGAATCACGATCTCTTCCTCTCTTGCCTGTAAAAGTTCGTTGTAGGAAAATAAATAGTCATTCTTCGCAGCAATAATCACCTCAACCGTTGGAAAATGCGTTTTGATCCATTCGACATCCCCCGTAGAGCTTTGATTGTCCAAAACGAGAATCGAACAAGGCTCGCCATAAATTCGCACCGCCTCCAAAGCGGTCGGCAAAAGAATCTCGAGATACGCGATTCCTTCAAAATTTAAAATCGCGAGTGCCACTCGTTGCATCAGTTCCTCAATCCCTCTCGAAAACTCCACTCGATCCCGTATCGTTTTAAAATAGATCGAGCAACAAAAAGAATCAATCCGGTGTAGGTCATCGACAAGAAAATGGAAAAGAGAACATCACTTGGAAAATGAACCCCTAAATAGACCCGATTCCATCCCATCAAAAAAGCCCATAAAAAAATCCAACAATACCTTCTTCCATAAAAAGCAACCACGACCAACGCCAAAGCGACATTATTACTGACATGCGCCGAGGGAAAGGAACGACCCTTGCTCGGCCGCTCCGTCGGATTTGAGATCCGAATCTCCTCTTTGGTTACCAGTCTTACCCCTTGAACCGTTTCGTGAGGCCGTGGTCGATTGACCGCTTTCTTTAATCCATTCACAATCACCGCATCCCCAAGACCGATCACTACGGCCATTAAAAGTAAAAACAGACGCCCTCGCATCCTCCCTTTCCAAAGCAACCCTAATCCCAAAATAATCCCCGGAATCAGGAAAATCGAGGGAGCCGCCATCCGCGGAAAGAACCAGTCCAAAAACGGATTTGTCCACACCTGATTGATCCACCGAAGGATCGAAAGATCAAGTTGCTGCAACCATTGCAAAATAGACGTGCTCATTTCCTCATTTCCGCCAGCGGCCGTCCATGTGCCACAAATTTTCCCGGTTTCCATCCAAAAAAGAGGAACTGATGATGGCCTCCTTTGAGAGCCAGTGGATTAAAATAGTAAAGATCAGGACCATTGATACTCGAGTCTAATAATCCCTTCCCCTGTTCCGATCCAACCATCAGAAACCGCCCCTCCTCATCCGTTCCTAAATAAACGGTCACATGGGTAATCGGCGGCTCCCGATCAGGACTATAAGTATGCTCCCAAAAAAGCAGATCTCCCTCCTTTAAATTCTCGTGAAGATAAGCAATATCCGGACGTCCATTCGCATCCGAAGGAACCTCCCAGGCCATTCCTTTTACTTTCAATCGGTAATATTGCTCTGAAGCGGTTCGTCCGATATCGATTTTAAAAATCTTATGAAATAAAAAGCGGGTCGTATTTGAACAGTCCATCACCCAATGCCGACTCCCTCCCTCAGGCCTCCATGATTGATTGTAACGAACCTGATCGGCGACCATTTTCCGAACTTCCACCAAAAAACGCTCTTTCAACGAAAGGGGAGCCGGGGCGCTCTTGATCCCCTCTGACTCCTTTGACTTTTTCACTTCCAGAGTGGAATCCCCCGATTTCGCAGAAACTGGAGGGATCGCCTCCTGAACTTCCCCTTTTAAGGGAGGAGTTAAATCAGAGACTTTCAGTTCAGGATGGGGAGCCTGTTTTTCGAGCGGAATCGCCCGACGAATCTCCATCGGATTCTTCTCAAGCAGGAGTCGCTGTCCAATTTGAATTTGATCGCTCTTGAGTTGGTTCAACCGCTTAATCTCCGCAACAGAAATTCCTGAATCTTTAGAAATACGCCAAAGAGTATCCCCTCGTTTCACTTGATAGGATTTGGGTTCGGGCGCCTTCTCATCTTCATTCAACCGAAGAACGACGGTCTTTTTTAGAGCCTGTGAAACGGGGCTTACTGTGCCCGTCGCCGGAACTGACGGGGAAACCTGATCGGGATTATAAATCTGAATCGATTCCTCTTGCTCTCCAAAAGCTAGAAGCAAAGAACAAATAAAAAAAAGGGAAAAACAGATGATCTCCTGTTTAAAAAATCGAAAGGACCCCATCACTGTGATCCCCTGAATTAAAGCAGCCCTTTACGTCGAAAGTCGTTAAAATTGTTCATCGAAGAGGAGTTCATCATATCGACCATAAATTTTAAAAGACTGACCTCCCAAGCATCATCGACTCCCGTTAAAATCGCGGCAAAGGGATCGTTTTTACTCGCTACTTGTTGTTTGATCTTTTCTAAAACAGCCTCTTTCGGCTCATGAGCGTCATAACTCTGAAACTCATCCTTTTTCATTTTGAAGCCGTACTTTAAAAAGGAAAAATGCTCGGGATGCCCACTGATAAAATCCGCAAAGGCCTCCGCCTTTTCCCCAAAACCCTCGACCAAAAGCTTTGCCATTTGATCCGGAGAAATAATTTGCGGTCGTTCCGCCTGAATTTTTCCCTCTCGAACACGGGTCAACGAAAGCTGATCCATATCTTCAGTCACAAGATAATAGTTAATCAACGTACTGCCAAAGGTTTGGATATGACGATCCGGAGCCAAAATGACCTCCGTATTTTCCATCGCATACTGAAAATGATGATCCGAAAGCATCGGAAAACCCTACCCTGCTTTTAGAGTTCGACAATCTCTATTGCAACAAGAACAACAGAAAATACAAAGATCCGCTCTCTCCGCTTCAAAAGAGAATCTCTTTTGAGAGGTCGATTCTCATGAAATGGATTGAGTTAAACCTCCCCATGATGAATTTAGCCGCAAAAGAACGCAAAGAACTCAAAAATGAATTCCCTTTTTTTTATTTATCGACGCTAAAACTCCTCTGGGTTTTCATCCCTACACCAAACTAATAAACCCTGTTCTCTTATTTTTTGTTTCACGAATGATTTATATTAGAGAGAATCCCTCTATTTTTTATTTTTGCGCTCTTTGCGTTCTTTTGTGGCTCAAACAAGTTCCTTGTATTCCCCTTCCACGGTTCCGCCTTTGGACTGTCCTGTTCAGAAATTTTCTTTTCCTGCTTTTCTGCCTTCCTTAGAGAGATTTTTCAGCTACGTTTATCCTTATGCTAAAAATCGTCGATAAATCTAAACTCTTCTCGATCATCGCAAGCCTTCTTTTTATAGGACTTTTATACGCCTGGTTTCCCTTCTCCAAATTTCTGATCTCCGCAAAGGCAGAGCCGATCCTCAACGTCGCATGGGCCTATTCCGCCGGGGAGGACTGGGAACATTGTCGCATCGTCCCGCTTTTTGCCCTCTTTTTGATTTACCTTCAGTGGAGTACAATTCAAAAAATCGAATGGAAGGGAGAAAAAATCGGATTTGCACTCCTCGCTCTTTGCGGATTCCTCTTTTGGCTCGGGTACATCACCGATATTCACTATCTCGCCTACCTCTCCTTTCAAGGTGCGATCGCCGCTCTGATCCTTTGGTTTGCGGGCAGACAGATGCTGATGACCCTCAGTTTTCCCCTTCTTTTTCTGACCTTTATGTGGCCTTGGCTTTTTCTCGATAACGTCATCGCCTTCCCACTTCGACTTTTCATGTCCAACCTCTCTCATCATTTCCTCAATCTCATCGGAGTCAGCAATCTTCAAATCGGCAGTGCCATTGTCTCCGCTCCCAACTTCGAACTCGGAATCCCTCAAGGCGCAAAATTTCAACTCGATGTCGCCAATCCCTGTAGCGGCATTCGTTCGCTGTTTGCCCTGACGATGATCACGGCACTCTATAGCTATTTAACCCTTCCTAAAATTTGGCAGCGCTGGTTTCTCTTTCTCTGCTCGATTCCTTTAGCGATACTGGGAAATTTCATTCGGATTCTCCTTCTCACCTTTGGAACGATCTTTTTCGGCGCAAAATTTGCCATCGGCACCGAAGCAGAACCGACGACCTTTCATATGGGAGCCGGTTATTTTGTCTATCTCATCGCCGTTGGCGGAATGATTGGAATTGGATGGCTCCTCAAATATGACTGGAAGAGCTGGAATGAAAGAGGAAAAGCCGTTTCAACTCCCCCGATTGTCGAGGAAAAGCCGGCTTCTGAAAAGTATTAACCTAAATTTGACAATCCCTTTAACCACACAGATAACACCGATGGAATAATTTATGAAAATGAATCTCTGCTTTTTCTAGTCTAAATTGTTATTTCCCGAACCGTAAATTCTGGCTAACCTTCCTCCATGCAACATCTTTGGGCTCCCTGGAGAAGCGACTATATCTCCAATCCAACACACTGCGGTCCAGACCTTTTTCTGAATATGGTCAACGAAAACGAGGATGAAAAAAATCATATCGTTGCTCGTCGTAAATCCTGTTTTGCGATTCTCAATACCTTCCCCTATAACGCCGGCCATACCATGGTACTTCCTTATCGCAAGGTCTCTGACCTCGATGATCTCAGCGTCGAGGAGCAACTTGAACTTCTCAAACTCATCATTGAAGTCAAGAACGCGCTCAAAGAGCTCTACAAGCCTCACGGATTCAATATCGGCGCTAACCTCGGAGAGGCGGCAGGAGCCGGAATCGCCGCCCATCTGCACATGCATATCGTCCCTCGCTGGAAAAACGATGCCAACTTCATGACCGCTATTGCGGATGCCCGTGTCCATCCGAAGGATCTTACCCTCGTCGCCAGTCAGCTCAGAGCAAAGCTCTCTCTAGGATAATGCAGCTGAATAGCAATAAAGGCAGAAAATCTCCAACTTAAACCTCCCCTGGCCCCTCTTGATTGATCACTCTAAATTCACGATCTAAGATCCATTGAAGTTCCTCCATCTCCCGCTCCAATTCAATACGAGGAATTCTCTCCTCACCGATGAGCGCTACACTCTCGGCCATCACTTTTTCATATCGTTTCATCAACGGACGCTTGGGATCGCTCTTTCCTAAAGTTTCCATCAATGTCTCAATCTGACGAACCCGTTGCTGTACCCCTTGAATTTGCAGAAGTGCCTCTGCCTCTGTTATTTTTCCTTGAACTGCCCGCTGAAGCTGTTGGCACTCAAAGCGACGGCATCGAGTCGGACGTTGGGAATAAATCGTACACTGACAATTTTCAAGAGCAGGGCAGGGCTGCGAAAACTGATCGGACCCTTTCTTGCGGCGAATTTTCAATCCAAGACCGGCGAACTCTGAAAGAAGATCCCCTGTTTGTAATCGGACGAGATGAAACAAAACCCCATTACAACAAAGCCCACAGGTCCGACAAAGACGCTCGGCAAGACTGTCAATAGCTCCTTGAGTTTGCTCTATTGAGGGACGATCGGTCATTTCCCTTGAGATTAAACAAATCTCTCACGAAGCAATGAAAAACTAAAAGGAAGAGCCAAAAGCCAAACGCGCCCCTAAAGCATCAATATCATTATTCGCCCGATGGTTCGGAATAGAAAGTCCCCCATTCGAGTAGTGCGAATAAACGGCACTGACTCGAAGGAAAAGGGTATCGCTTAAAGGGATTTTGACACCGCTTTCAACTTGAAACATCATCGTAAAATCTTGGCCAAGTCCCCGGTGATTCTTAAGGGCATTATTGCGACTATCCGCAAAAACCGCTCCAATCTGGGCTCCAATAAAAGGAACGACTTTCCATCCCTCTTGAACAAAATTGTATCGAGGTCCAAAGCTGATCCCGAACATTCGACTCTCAGGTCCCTGAAGAATCACATTACCGTTCGCTTGCGCCACCCACTCCGTAAAACCGCGACGCCAGCCCGTTAACGAAACTTCATCAAGCTGATAGGCAAAACTAAGATCATTCATGAGGAGCTTGTAATCATTTCCATTCGAGTGCCGAATATTTGAATAGGAAGCCCCCGTACCGACCTCTACCGTCCAATCTTTCGTCGACTGTGAGCCAACGGTCACCTCACTATTGAGATGAGGAAGCGCATGGGTCTCAACCCCGGCATCAAGAGAAGCGATCCCTACGAAGAGAAATAATAAACAAACCGAAGGAAAAATGAATTTCATTTCCGGATATTGCCTATTTTAATCGATTTGTCGTGTACGGAATTGTTACAATTTTGTCTATTTGTAATCGCCAAAATGCTATCCACGATCCAAACTGAACCCCAACAAGATCACGATGAACTGGAATGACTACTACATGAACATCGCCATCGCCGTACGCGATAAAGCCAACTGCCTCGGCAGAAAGGTCGGCGCAATCCTCGTCAAAGAAAATCGAATTATCTCCACCGGATACAACGGAACCCCTGAAGGGATGCCCAACTGTACGGATGGCGGTTGTGTTCGCTGTAAAAACAGAGAAAAGTATAAAAATAGCTTAGGCTACGATGTTTGTATCTGCGTTCATGCGGAACAAAACGCGATTCTCAGTGCCGCACGATTTGGAATTTCGATCGAAAACAGCATTGCCTACACCACGATGCGCCCCTGCTTCGATTGCTCAAAAGCCCTTCTCCAAGCAAAGGTCAAAGCGATCTTCTACCTTCACGACTGGTCCCACCCGATTCCTGAGCTCCAAGAGCAATATGCCTTAATTCAAAAACAATTTCCCAAGGGAGTAAAAAAACTAAAACTCCCCGATCCCCGCGAGGAGTGGGCCAATCTCACCCCTCCCCAAAAACTCCGTTCTCTCCCCCCTGCAATCAAAGGAAAGTCAAAAGCAACTTAGCAAAGCAAAATCAAAAATAGATGATCTCAACCGACTCCGTAAACGTCGATGAGCGTTTTTGTCGATAGTTCCTCTGGATTGATTACTTCAGGAGAACTTAATTCATGTAAGTCAATTATTCTCATGTACACCCTTGACGACTTTAGGCGTGACTACTAACTCTGAATAAAGATGTAAAATCAAATTCAAGAGCAGTTCTATGACTTATCAAAGATTACCTCCATTGATCATATTTACTCCCTTAAATTCGATTGACATCCATGCACGGCATCAATACTTTTCCAATTACATCATCTGGGAATCCTCGGTGAACCAGTGCAGGGCTACTCCGCAAGGAGTAGCCCTTGCGTTTTAAAGGCTAAAACGAGGATGAAAAAGACTTTCTTATATGTAGACGGATTTAATCTTTACTACAGTGCAGTTCGAAAAACTCCCTTACGCTGGCTCAATCCTATAAAACTCGCCGGGCTTGTTTTCCCAAAAAATGAGATCGTCTGTCACAAGTTTTTTACAGCAAAAGTACTCTCCCGCCCAAGCAATCCCCATCAATCCCTTAGGCAATATTTTTACTGGAGGGCGCTTTCGACACTCCCACAAACAGAAATTATTTTAGGGGATTTCAGAACACGTCAGGTGAATGCTCCCGTAGTCAATCCGCCTCCAGATTATATTCAAATCTATAAAACAGAAGAAAAGGGATCGGATGTGAATCTCGCATCCCAATTTCCGAAAGAATTATCCGACCAAATGGGAACATTCCGTTGACCATAGTGAATTTTCCATGCCTTGGTCGTGCGGAGTTGCCGAAAATAGTTACGAAACAGGCCAAAGATTTTCTCGATCCAAACGAACCTCAATAACCCCGGTATTCACCCCAAACCGAGGTGCCACTCGTTCAGAAAACTGATAACGCAACTGCTCATTTGCCAGAAAATGAGGTATTATTTTTTTAGCTTCATCTGCAAACTCTTCGAACATTTCATTGAGGCGGCGATAGGGGACAAGTAGACGCCCAGCGAATTCATTCGCTTCTTGTTCGATGATATACTTTTTACCCCCATAATCGGAGCTCCATCTTGCAAATCCCGTGACTGACGAAAAATCTTTATCTTGAGGAAACGATTGATGTAAAAAATAATGAGCCAACTCATGGGCAATCGTAAAACGCAAACGATTTAATTTCCAAACAGGACCTCGCTCCATAAACAAATACTGCTCCGCATCGACATAGAGACCTGTGAAATCCGCCTTAATCGCCGCCTCCACTTGATAGCGAGAGGTCAACCCATCAAAAGGAATTGGATCCAAACCTAAATCAATTTCAAAAAATGAAAAGATATCCAAAGGAATCACATCCTCCCTCAAAATCGGATATTGATTCCGCAGATCATCAATCTTCTTCCCGATAGAATCCATAGTTCACCTCAAAAACGATCAGGGGCATGAAGCTGCTTCACCTCTTCAATAAATGCCTTCATCTGATCTTCGGAGAATTCATGACCCCGGGCCGCACGAAAAAAAGCGGGCAATGTTTTCATGAATTCAGGTTCTTTGGCGAGATCTGCAGGAATCTCCCGTCGATCGAGGGCAGCGGCATCTAGAAGAGAAAGCTTCTCTTCCCCTTGGAGAGCAAAGAAAGAGGCGATACGCTCCAAAAGCGCGAGATCTCCTGGAGGAGGATTTACCCCTCTTTCAACTTTACTCCAATTACTGGGATCAAGCCCTAATTGATGACAAAAATCCCTGAGAGTGAGTCTCTTGGAGATTCGTAGTGCTTTAATTTTTTCGTGAAACATTGAAAATCCTTTTGTGGTAAAAAAATACCACAAAAAAGAGGAAAAGCAATAAAAACAAACTCTTAAATCAAAATCGTCATCATACGCTCCGCCAGGGTCTGCGCCAAAAGATCGGGCGTTTTACCGGATTTAATTTGATTCCAATAATTCTCCTCCTACTATTTACACTTCAGAGACGATTGAGTATAAGACTGTTAGCTAGATTTTTTGGGATTCATTCGAAGAAACATTTCGTTTACCAGGGATGTATATTTTGAAAGAAGAATCGCCTGTTTATTTTTATCATTTCCTTCTGCCGGGTAGACAAGCAGAGGTTTTGAGAATGATTCAGATTTTCGTATCACCTCGTAGGAAGGAATCTCGGCATCAAATATTATTTTTTCTGAGATACACAATTTTTTAAGGTTTTTTTTGTTTTGTTCAGATTCACACCATGAATTGAATTTTTTTCTCCATGAGACATTTTCTTGATTTCTTTCATCCGGATCCACTTTCGAAAAAAGAACCCCGAGAAGTTTGATGTTACAACTCGCTTTGGATTGTCTCAATGCGTCCATTCGTTCAACAATTTTATGCAAACCCCAATAAGAGTATTGGTCCAGAAACGTGGGGACGACGAAATAATCGCTGATGGACAGTGCGTTCATTGTCAGCATGCCTAAACTGGGAGGACAATCGACCACAATATGCGTGTAGGCTTGTTCTCCACACCAGTTATTTCGTTGAAGTTGGTGAAGCGCATTTCCTAGAATATCCATTGGACTGAGGTGAGGACTTCTAAAAGAGGTCAACCGATCTTGAAGATCGATGATGTCTAGTGAGCACGGAATGAGATCCAAGTGACAGCCTCGAGATTTTAAATACTCAAGTCTGTATCGAATGGTTGTTAAATCGAACGACTGTGGATTTAATTTATTTGAAGGCGAAAGCGCATGCAAAAAAAGCTCTTTCAACGTGTTTTGATTTTGAATGTGTTGATACTGATCTTCTGAAAGAAATGAGATGCTTGCATTGCTTTGAGGGTCCAGATCAATCAATAAAACCCGAGTCTTGCTTCCGTCGGTGAAAGAACGTCGCGACAGCTCCACCGCCACGTTTACCGCTGTTGTTGTTTTACCAACGCCTCCTTTGAGATTGATAAAACTGATCACCTTCGCATTTCCGATCATATTGTCCCCTTTTTTGATTGTCGATTTTGCTTATTTTTGTGCAAAAGTTGAGGCGCTTTCGATTTCTTGGTAGATTTTTGGTAGTCCTGCATACGAATAGCTCCCCCAACCTTGAGTAAATGGATTAAGATCAATCGGTTCATCTTTTCCACTCAAGCCTGTTTTTTGAAAAACCCCGGGGAGATCGTTAATCTGTCTTTGAGAGGAAGTCGCATATACAGAAAACCACCAGCGGGCCTCCTTGGGTTTAAAAAGAGATAGTAAAAAGGCTGCAAAGTTTTCTGGCGTTTCAGATTCATCCCCTAGTGAAACATAATAAGGTTGAGAGGAGACCTTCAATGAAGCCATCAAAATTAATGCCGAACCAATGCACCAATACAATCCACCCCTTGTATCCACGTTTCCAATCGAAGTATGCCCGACGATCCGGAAAACCTCTTGAATCTGTCGCGGGGTCATTTTCAAGGCCAGACTGAGCTCAGTGATACGATCAACGGCATCTGGCATTTTAATCATGCTCATCCGTTTGTTCTGCTTCTCGATATAATTTTGAGCATAATGACGAGCCAAACTTTCGAGACCCGCTTCGCTTGGCATTGGCAAATTAAAGCTTCGCTGAACAAATTTACGAAAATACTCCGAAAAGACGAGTCCCTCTCCGAAGAGTGCTTTTGCGGAGGACTCGAGTTGCCCGTAATCCACCGCCAATACAAAAACAAGTCCATGAATATCGAAAACATGTTTGATGGTTTCGAGATAGCTGATGGCGTAATCTGGACGGCAACGGTCTAACTCATCCACAAAGATGAAAACTTTCGGATGTTCGCCGCCAAAGTTTTCTCTTAATGCGGCTTTTAATTTTTGGAGAGATTGTGTTCGTTTCTCATATAACGTGACGAAATCAAGAACCTTTGGTTTCTTGCTCTCCTTCTTTTCCTTCGCCAGCTTAACTCCAGCCAGGGGATCGATACCTGCCCATTTCGAAAACGTGCTATTCGTCGATCCAATCGAAAACCATGCTATATCCTCTGCCGCATCACGAAGTAGCTTTAATCGACTCGCAGCTTCTTTGGGTTCATCTGTTTCAGCCACATGGATGAGGCTTGCGACAATCGACAACAGGGGATCGCCACAATAGTCGCTCTCCCATGCGTTGAGAATGATCGCCGTGGGCAGTTTTTCATCCATCTTTTTGCGTCCCTCAAAATCGTCCTTCCACATGGAAAGAAACGTCGTCTTTCCGGAACCAAAGGGGGCATTGAGGCTCACCACCAAACTTCCCTCGACAAAATCATGCTCAATCAATAAGAAGTTCTCCAGTTTTTCGCAAAAGCACTTGCGCTCGAGTTTATCGTAATCCTTAAAATTTAAGGCTGAATTTTCACTCATGAGAAAAGCTTTTCTTTAAAGTTTGATGAAGATCTGTTATTTCTTCAAAGCTTGATTTTTCTGATAATCGATCAACATCAAAGAATCGACAAATATCGATGTCTTTTTGTGAAAAGTAGAAGCCGTGAATTAATACTTCTCGAATCTGATCAAGAGAATCAGGATACTCTCGATTTTCCACGTCATGATTTTTAATAAGAAAGTCTTCGTAGCATTTCTCGATGGTAGATTGTGAATGAGTCTGAATTTCTTCCACAATGCGGAGAATTTCGTGAATCTTGATATGCAATGATTCCTTTGTGCTAAAGAATATATTGCCGTTGGGGTGAGCTGTCTCATTACGATCATCTACCAACTTAGCGTAGGTGCCGATCTTGCCATTATCACAGGCGATAAGTTTAAGAAACCGCAGCATGGTGCGCTCAGGAACCACGCTGAATGAAAAGGGTGAGGTTGCAGTAAGTAGCCCCTTCTCCATATCCTTGCCAAAGCCGATCAATCCTTTCTCGAAATCCTCCGGTACGCTCTGCTTGATCTGCCAGATGTTGAAATAGACGAAGCTCATGGTGAGCATGTGGTAGGCGAGAAATGCGAACTGGTATTTGCCATACGTATAGTTTGTCTCGAAGGTGTCCCACAGGAACTGAATATATTCCTCCTCCTTCACGCTTTTGAAAGAGAGCGGTAGGTAGTTACTGAGTTCGAGGGCATCTTCCATGTCTTAAGCCT
>CAMAQI010000033.1 GCA_945860255.1 Methylacidiphilum caldifontis | reverse complement strand
TGTGATCTCCCTCCTTAATAAGCGTGCGGAGGGATCGACGGATGATCCAATCGATTTTGAGGGCATGTTCTTGGCCCGCTTCTTTTTTCCAACGCTTTAAGAGAGCAATCACATAGAGGGGATGATCTTTGGAGATATCGTTTAGATGATTGGCGACACTTTTGCGGACGTAGAGCGAAGGATCGAATTTTAAAAGCTCCAGAATAGGAAGAGTCGGTTGAGGATCTTGAACGAAATCGTGAAGGCGCTCTCCCCAAGGAAGGCGGGGACGGGTTCCTTCGGAGGCCCAACGACGAAGGTGTTCATCCTCACTGCGAGCGCACTCCTCAAGCAAGCGCAGGGTCGATTTGGAGTCGCGTTTGAGGAAGGGTCGGATCGCCCATTCAGCAGTAAAGCGTTTTGTGAACTCGGCAAGGGCGGCAAGCGAGGCCTCGGGATAATCAAGTCCGTAGGTTTGAACGAATTCGGTGAAGGGCCAGAGATCGAATCCGTGGAGCTTCCCTACTTTGACCGCTTTTTGAAGAAGGAGGAGGGCTTTTAGATAGTCTGCAGGGAGTTGTCTTCGAAGTTCGTCACGGATCCGATGGACACGCGGCTTCATCTCCAACGATTCAAGCGACGAGATTAAGCGATGAAACCGTACGGGATCGAAAGAGGGATCGATTTCGCGAAGGGAATCGGAGATCCTTTGCAGGAGACTTTTGCCGAACTGGTGCTTCAAAGCGGATTCGTTTTCCTCAATCTTCATGAGAGAAAGTATTTAACAAAGTTTTTTGAGGAGGACATGGAATTTTCAAAAAATTACAGACTCCTGAAAATCCTCCGAATTGATGCCAAATTTTCTGGATCTTCCTCCTCAGATTCAAAATCGGAACGGTTTTAGACTAAAACAGGCCATGCACCATGAATCGCTCCTTGGTGAATCTGACAC
The DNA here is from genome assembly GCA_945860255.1 of Methylacidiphilum caldifontis. GTDB lineage: Bacteria > Verrucomicrobiota > Verrucomicrobiia > Methylacidiphilales > CAMAQI01 > CAMAQI01. The sequence continues at coordinate 17,262 of CAMAQI010000033.1, read as the reverse complement.
CCGTTTAAAATCCCTCCCGGAGAAACGATTTTTAATTCATGAGCCATTTCACTTGGTATCCTGCCTTCGTGAGTGATTGCTCATCTCTGGCAACGGATTTTAAAAGGGCTTCGTCCAGATCGTGAAAAATATCAATATCATCCGAGAACCGTGCCCCCTCATTTCGAGCGTGTAGAGCGGTTCCTCCGGCTATATAACTGGCTGGGGATCTATTCAGGCAATGATCTTAAAGACATCTGCCTGAAAAGGGGTTAGCGGCATAGTTCACCAGCAATCAGAAACCCTTCTTTGCCACCATTCTTACGAAGTCCCTCTGTCACCCAAGGAATTAAGGGATGTGCTTGATCCCGATTACGATCTCCACTTATGATCGCCATTTTTTGGAAATCCCAGAAGTCGAAACCGCTTTTTCGCTCGATGAAATAGGATAACCCCATTTCTTGATCCGAAAACCTTCGGAGCAAAAATGTTTCGCTGGAAACCGAAATCTCGACGTATTCTTTGAAAGACTTTTAAGTCAATACGGATACAATCGGATAATAATACGGGTGTTAGTCGGAATACGCTTAAGGTGCATTTCCGTACGTTGACCCAGAAGAGATTGCTCGTCCGTCACGGCGCTGGCAAGGCGACTTGGTACGGGGTGTTGCGTCGCACTTAAAAACGATCGTGTTTTTGGAAAAACCTCAAATGAGGATTGATTGAAGAAGAGAATGTTCCAGTTGTAAGTCGTTGGTTAAATAGTGGTTGGAATGTAGAACAATATAATTGATGCAGCGAATGTGGTTTGGAACATTTTGATTTCGCCGATGGGCGGCACCCATTTTTATCCCTCCAAATCGGAGGCAATGTTCGATTTGGATTAGACTCTTCCATCATTAAAAAAGATGGATCATTGAGCGTGCATGGACCCCGGGATTTTGAAATCCGAGTTATATGGGGTTCAGGAATTTTAAGGTCGAACTTTTTCTGTGCTCATCAAATCGGACATTACTTTTTGCACAGCGTAAATTCCCCTTACGCGAACAGGGACATGGATTGGTCTCTGCTGTAAACAACGGAAGGATTGTCCTTACCGACCTAGCTCACCTATCCGTCTGCCTGCCCTGATACCTATGGCATGCGTGTCAACTCATGCGACAGCGCAATGGGGGATTGAGATGTGAATTCAAAGGCAGTTTTTTTGCATCGATAGGCAGGATGGGGAGGATAAATTTAAAAAAAATTTCTTTGGTCTTTATCCTGAAAATCCTCCTTATCGATGCAAAATTCTCTTTTTCATAGCGGGTGGCTGTTAGCTATTTGCTAAAGGCTATTCGGCTCGTACTCCTTTGTCTTTTTTCTGCTTTCCAGAATTCCTTAGAGAGATCCGTGTATTTTCTTCCAAGGATTTTTTACCAGAAGATCGTATAAAGCGCTGCAAGCACTCCAAGAATCATCAGAGTCCCTACCGCAAAGCCATTGCTCACTTTGAACATCGAGCGATCAATTTCTAATCCGTTGGTTTTCACTCCTCGGCTCACTTCGTATTTGCTGATCATGATCATCCCAATCACGGATAAGAGGAACACAAAACCCATTCGATCGAGAAAGGGGATTTCACAAACTCCGGTAGCATTGGCTTTAGCAAATCCGTAGGGTACGAGGAATGAAAGATCGACCAAGCCCGGCAGGAACTTGAAGATAATCGACATAAAAAAGCCACCGATGATGGCAAACAGTGCGGCGCTCGATGTCGTATTCTTCCAAAAGAATCCCAGAATAAACATCGCAAACACACCAGGAGAAATAAAACCAGTATACTCTTGGATGTATTGAAATCCCCCCTTTTTATCGATCCCTAACAAAGGAGCAATAATCACCGCCATGAGCATGGCAACAACCACCGAAAAACGACCGATCCATACCATTTTCTTCTCGTCTGCCAGCGGGTTGATCTTCTTCAGATATATATCCAACGTGAAAATGGTGGCGATACTATTGGCTTTACCGGCCAAGGAGGCCACCACCGCCGCCGTTAACGCAGCAAATGCCACGCCCTTTAAACCGGACGGCAATAAATTGAGCAACACCGGATAGGCACGATCTGGATTGATCTCTCCGTTTTGAAGCATCTCTGTCTGAAAGTTTCCTTCCTGATAAAGCACATACGCTGCAATCCCCGGCAAAACCACAATGACCGGCATCAAGAGCTTGATGAATGCCGCAAACAAGAGGCCAGAACGGGCGGTTTGCAGGTCAGCTCCGAGAGCTCTTTGAGTGATGTATTGATTGCAACCCCAATAGTTCAAATTAACAATCCACATCCCGCCAAGCAGCACGGTCAGCCCCGGCAAATCCATGTAGTGTTTATTGTCCTGGTGCAGGATCATGTGGAAATGGTCCTGAGCCTTTTCTTTGACGAATCCAAAACCCTGAATCATCCCATTACCGCCGAATTTCTCGGCAACCAGATCAAGCGCAAGATAAGTCGTAATCAGTCCGCCTAAAACGAGAAAAAAGACTTGAATTACATCGGTGTAACCGATCACTTTCATCCCGCCAAGGGTGATGAAAATGGCGAAGATCGCGAGCATTACCATACAAAAAGTGAGGTTGATGCCCGAGATGCTATTGATCGCCAAGGCTCCGAGATACAAAATGGAAGTCAAATTCACTCCGACATAGAGCAGTAACCAAAAGACCGCCATGATCATTGCGACCTTGCTATTATACCGCTGATGCAAAAATTGCGGCATCGTGTAGATCTTGTTTTTTAAGTAGACGGGAATAAAAAACACCGCAACGATGATCAGCGTCGCTGCTGCCATCCACTCGTAAGTCGCAATGGCCAGCCCCATGGAAAATCCAGAACCACTCATCCCGATGAACTGCTCAGCGGAAATGTTCGAGGCGATTAACGAGGCTCCGATCGCCCACCAGGTGAGAGACCCTTCAGCGAGAAAGTATTCATGAGAGGCGGAGGCTGCAATTTTTGATTTCCGCTTGTAAACCCAGATTCCGTAACTCGCCACAATGGCGAAATAAACAAAGAAAACGATGTAATCCAGATGGCTGAGAGTTTGCATAAGTTGTAGTTTTAGGTCTAATAGGTTTTAGTATTGGATATAAAGAATTTTCTTTTAAGATAGTTTCATTTATCAACCCAGATTTTGCTCCGAAAATTTGCAAAAATGGAGAGGCCGAGAGCCCTTACGCATATTCCATCGTGGGAATGTCGTTCTTATTGTTGAATTCATAGGCAAGCTCAATTTGCTTAGGTTCATCTTCAATAATTTCAGGAAACCGATCAATTCTTTCATCGACAAAAAAAATGTCATTTAAATCGTTGCTGGCAGTCGAAACCTGACCGACGATGACATCACTGGTAAGCGATCGAAAAGAATGATAAATATGGGGATTAATGGTAATTCGCTCCCCGGCACAAATCCTTATCGTTTGACCGGATGAAACCGAAATTTCCTTTCCAGTTTTTTTTGTTTTAAACAAAGCTCCCAAGGGAGTCGTTTGCGGATCACCCGCCCAGAGCTCGACCTCGAGAATCCCCCATCGGCAGATGAGATCCTCTTTCTTGAGATGATGGCAATGCATCGGAACCGGCTTATTTGCAACGCAATAAATTAACTTCTCAGAATACTCCGGTTCTTCAGTAAGATTGATCATGGCAATGACAAAGGAATCAAAACCGAGTCCGTAATCCGTAATGTCCCATTTAGGACTCGGGGGAATGGCCCATCGGTGTGATAGGAAACAACGAAGAGCATCTTGATATGTTCTATTGATTTCGGATCGTTTCATGTTTTTAGAATACCTTCATCAGATGAAATCGGTTGACTCCATCTTATTCAATTCAATTGTGAGTATCGTGTTTCTTATCATGAGATATCATTAGTTTCGGTCTTTAACCGATTTGCTTTAAAATAGAGTTGTGTTTAGTCCAAGCAACTTGTTTTTTATTAAACGTACGATTGGCATCAACCTAAGGAAAAAACATTTTTTGCATCGTGCCGAATTCGTTGGGAACGGATGAGACGAGCGATCCGGCCGCGGCCGGAAAGAGGTTGCATGATGCAACCCGCAGCCGAGGGGACTCGGCGGAGTCATCATGGAGTTGGAGAGTCGCCATTTAATTCCCGCATCATGGATGAGTTTTTATGGCCGAAAAATTTCGCATCGATTAACAGGATGAGGAGGATAAAGCCGGTTTGTTAATTCCTAATTCAAAATTTGGATTTAAGCTATCAAGCTATTCGGCTATCAAGCTCGTATTCATCTGCCTTTATCCTGAAAATCCTGAATATCATTGTCATTCTCCGCCTTTGCGAAACCTAACAATCACGCAATGGTCATGGGAGATTCTCCAACTCCATGATGATTCGTTCCTTTGCGCCCCCATTCCCCTGCGCCATACGTCTGGACTCTGTTTGTCTATTTTATTGCTTCGCAATTTGTGTTCCCGACTCACTCTGGCTGCTTCCTGCCGCCTCTCGCTTTCACTCGATCGTCTCGTTCTTTCCCAAAGAACTCGGCACTATGCAAAATTCCCACTCCCTTCGCAAATCGTACGTTTAATAAAAAACAAGTTGCCTGAATTAAGTACAACGACATATTTGAATTAATCAGTTTAAGACTCAAACCAAAGATTCTATTTAAAAATCCGAAGCTCCCGAACCCCCCCAATCTTATGAAAAAATACCTTTATTCTTTCTCTACCTACGCATTTCTCGCTCTTTCCCTCCTTTGCGCGGAGGCACTCTCTTTAGAGGGCAATTGGGGGTTTGCGTTTGATCCTCAGGATCAGGGAGAAAAGGAGAATTGGTTCCTGCGTTCTCTCAGCGATCAAATCCCTCTGCCGGGGACGACGGATGAGGCGGGAAAAAGTGTTGCCGGAAAAACCAAGGTAAATGAACAAAGTATTCATCCTCAACTTTTAGATGCCGATCCCTCCAAAGCGCCGACCAATCATTTGTCACGTCGCTTCCCCTATGTCGGAGTGGCATGGTATCAACGTGACGTTGAGATTCCGAACGACTGGAAAAACAAAAGGGTCACGTTACAATTGGAGCGAACCAAGCTCTCCACAGTATGGATCGACGATTACCCTTTGGGACAGCAAGATTCCCTGCTATCCAATCATTGTTATGAAATTCCTTCGAAGTTTTCAGGGGGAAAGCATCGTTTGACAATCCGAGTCGATAACCGAATCGAAAAGCTTCCGGCCCGTGGACATCAAGTATCCGAGGATACACAAACCAATTGGAACGGGATTATCGGAAAGATCGAACTCCAAGCGAAGAGTCTGATCTGGATCGAACGGGTTGCGACTTTTCCGAATGCGAAAAAGCGACTGGTTCATATCCGAGTCACTCTGGGGAACCAAAGCGGAGTCCCTGCAAAAGGAAAGTTAGTTTTGACCTCTACCTCCTCAGCGAAGCAGGTTACGGCGACCGAATCCTTTAATCAATTGCGCGATGGAGAATCGGTCGAAACGACGATTGAATTGGGAAGTAAAGCCCCTTTGTGGAATGAATTTAATCCCGCGCTTCACGAATTGAAGGTCGAACTCGTAAGCGAGAAAGGGGAAAAAGATGAGTATCAAACCCGCTTTGGGTTACGGGATTTCTCCACGCGAGGAGCACAATTCATCTTAAATGAAAAACCGGTATTGCTTCGTGGACGACATGATTCCTGTGTCTTTCCGCTGACCGGTTATCCGCCGATGAAAAAGCAGGGATGGTTGGTCTATTTTAAAACTTGTCGTGATTACGGATTGAATCATGTTCGTTTTCATACTTGGTGCCCACCTCGTGCCGCTTTTGAGGCTGCTGACGAAATGGGGATTCTTTTACAGCCGGAGCTTTGCAACTTTGGCGGTGATTTTGGAATGGACTACGAGAGACGTCGCTATTCCATGGCGGAGGCACAACGGATGTTGAATGATTTCGGAAATTCCCCCTCATTCGCTTTGTTTGCTCTTGGAAATGAAAACTTTAAGAGCCGCGAAACTCGTGCCGCGATGCTCCGGGAGTTTCGTACAATGGATCGCTCCCGGCGACTTTACACGCAAGTCTCCAATCCCGATTTTTCAACTTGCATTCAGAGTCCGGAGGATGATTTTTGGGTCACCTTTCGGAGCCGCCTCGGTTCGGAGGGAAATATTCGGGGCTCTTATTCCCATGCGGATCTTCCCTTAGGACATATTCAAACCGGGCCGGCGAATACCGTTCATGATTACGAGGAAGCACTTCGAGATCTGACCTGTCCTTTGATCAGTCATGAAATTGGGCAGTTTCAAGTGTACCCGGATTTTCGCGAAATCGATCAGTATCGAGGCATTTTAAGGGCGACCAATTTCGAGATCTTCCGGGAGAGATTAACGAAAGCCGGAATGCTGGATCAAGCGCACGACTTCTTCAAGGCTTCAGGGGCGCTAGCGGTGATCAATTACCGTGAGGAGATCGAAGCGGTTTTAAGAACGCCAAAGATGGGGGGTTTTCAACTTCTTGATCTTCAAGATTTTCCGGGTCAGGGAACGGCTTTAGTGGGAATCCTGAATGCCTTCATGGAATCAAAAGGACTGATCACTCCCGAGGAGTGGAAATCTTTCTGCAGTCCTACGGTGTTGCTTGCGAAGTTCTCCAAATATACCTGGAAGGCGGGAGAGACCTTCAACGCTGAAGTGGCAATTGCCAACTACGGCTTAGAAAATATTTCTCGTCAGAAGATCGCCTACGAATTGAAAGAGGGCCAAGGGAAGGTTTGGGCGAGTGGTGATTTACCGATCTCGGTAAACCAAGGGGAGGTCACTGCCTCGGTGGAGAAAATTTCGATTCCTCTTCCCGGAAATTTAAATGAGGCGCAAAAGGTCACTTTGGAGATTCGACTCATCGGGACGGAATTTAAAAATCGATATTCCCTCTGGGTTTACCCTACTCCAGAGAGTCGGATGGTTACCTCGAACTCAAATGTGGTCGTGAGTACGCGGCTGGATGAGACACTCAAAGGTTTGCAGGCCGGCAAAAAAGTGTTTTACATTCCGAGCGAAGAGCATCGGCCGACACAAAAAATAGAGGGTTTTTTTGCCTCCGACTTCTGGTGTTTTCCGATGTTTAAACATGTTGCGATCGCCAATAAAAAAACACCGGCTCCCGGCACTCTCGGATTGCTGGTTCAACCGAAACATCTCGCTTTGAAGGGATTCCCGACCGATATCCACACCGACTATCAATGGTTTAATATCGTTATGAAGAGTTACTCCGTGATTTTGGACTCCTTTCCCAAAGGATTTAAGCCGATTGTGCAAGTGATCGATAATTTTGATCGCAATCATCGTTTGGGCATGATCTTTGAAGCCCAGGTTGGAAAGGGAAAATTGCTTTTCTGTGGCGCTGATTTGAAGGGATTGCAAGAGACACCGGAGGGAAATCAACTCTTAAATTCTTTATTCAGCTATGCTGAATCAAATCAATTTTCGCCAAGCAATGCCGTCGATTTGGCAACCGTTACAAAAGTCCTCCAGTTATCAACCCCCAAAAAATAAACCTAAAATAAACAGAGGATTTAACCATGAAACTCCTGTATCTATTTTTCATCATCGCTCTGCTCTTCACCGCTCAAGCCGACAGCCCGAATAAAGATACGTCCATCAACCTTGATGACCTGCTCAAGGCACGTGCCGATGGCACCGTTGATTTACAAGGCTATATAAAAGCCCATCTTGATCGTGGCGCTAAAAATATTGTGGTTCCACCCGGTCGCTACAAAGTTGCGCCGCAGGGAAAAATTCACCTTCGTTTCAGTAAGTTGGAGAATGTTGAAATCACGATGAAAGGGGTTGAAATGGTCTGCACAGAGACCGTGCTCGCTATGACCATCTCGGATTGTAAACATTTAAAAATCTCGGGACTTACGATTGACTACGACCCACTTCCGTTCACTCAAGGTCGAATCACGGCCATGGGCCCAGAAAAGGAGTGGCTCGAATTTAAAATTCTAGATGGCTATCCAGAGAACAGCCTCGAAACTAGAATTGAGATCTTCGATGCCAAAACGGGCGAGCTAAAAGTCGGCACTCGTTGGGACTGGCAACCGTTTGAGAAAATTGGCGAGCGCAAATACCGCGTTCGGCGCGCACAAGGTTATAAATTCAATCCCCACGACATTGAGGAAGTAGGAGATTTTTTAGTAACCAATAATGGCTTTGTTCCTGGCGGGTATTCGTGTCATGCGATCATTAGCTCTGGTAACACTGAAACTGTACTGGAGGATATAACGCTCTATGCGTCGAATTGTTTTGGCTTTTTAGAATATGGCTGCGACCGAACCACCTATCTCCGCTGTCGCTATGACCGAAGATCCCCAGCGAGCGATCCGATCAAACGCGAGTGGATGCGCCTACGATCGGGCAATGCCGATGCTTTCCATAGCAAAGATGCCAAGCGTGGACCCCAAATCATCTCCTGCCAGGCTTCCTACATGGGTGACGATGGCGTGAATATCTGTGGTCGTTACGCAATGGTTGTTTCTGGGGAAGGCAACACGATTCGCCTCCTTGGTAATAAAAAACCGAATCTTCGCAAAGAGGATCCACTGGAATTGATGACCTATCGTGGCCTCCGTTTGCCCGATGGGGTGTTGGTTGGAGAACCGGAACCGGATGGGAAAAGCACCTCCGAGATTGCAGAATTTTTTAGCAAACAACGCATGAACGAAAACATCCGAAATGAGCTCTCCAATCCCGAGGTTGCGGTCTGGAAAATCACGGTGCGCGATCCCGTGACTCTCCCCATCGGATCGGTGGTTTGCGCAAAAAATCGGATCGGCAGCGGTTTTCTCGTTAAGGACAGCCTCTTCGGTCCCAACCGTTCCCGTGGAATTCTGATTAAAGGATCGAATGGAAGTGTTGTTGGCAATACTTGCCGTGGGAACTGGGGCGATGGTCTCTTAGTCACACCAGAATGGTGGTGGCAAGAGGCTGGAAGTAGCGATGATTTAATGATCACCGATAACAAGATTAGCGACTGCCGCGACACCCCCATCAATATTATTGCGCATGCCGGTAGCGGGGGGACGTCGCCTGCGGGAGCCCACAACCGAATTAAGGTGCTCAATAACACGGTCCAAACGGCACGACTCCCGGCGATCCGTGTGACCTCCTTAAAAGAGGGAGCGATCGAAGGCAATACCATCACCACCACCGTTGTTGGAGAAGCGATAGCACTTGAGAACAATCAGAACGTGAAGGTTCAAAACAACAAAGTCACCCAACAGATTCCTTAATCATATAAAATTAATCCCATTCAGTGAAATTCAAAGGCAGTTTTTTTGCATCGATAGGGAGGATGGGGAGGATAAACCCGTTTTTTAATTCCTAATTCAAAATTTGGATTTAAGCTATCAGGCTATCCAGCTATTCGGCTATCAAGCTCGTATTCATCCGTCTTTATCCTGAAAATCCTCCGAATCGATGCCAAATTCTTTTTTCATTGCCGGTGGCTGTTAGCTATTTGCTACAGGCTAATAACTCAAAGTGAGACTTAAATGAACAAAGTAACTATCGGGATTGTTTTGCCCTGAATCGGTGAGTTGAACCCCGTAATCGCCGCGAAAACTCATGTAGGTATTGATTGAGTAACGGGCTCCTAGTCCCACTGAGGAGAGGATTTTTTCCCGATCTTCATTTCGCAATAGGAATCGATTGCGAACAACCCCGTAATCCCAAAAAAGGAGTCCTTGAAGCTTATCTTGGTAGTGCCCTGCTTCAGTCACTCCAAAATCTTTCAGGAGCGATCCTAAACTCCCTGCTGGACTCCAAAGTTCGTTTTGCATCAGTAACCCTTCATCCCCATTGGCCTCTCGTTCGGAATAACCGCGAACGCTCTCTCGACCGCCAGCCCCGATCTGTTCGCTGCCAAGGAGATTGCCACTCGCCCATTGGAGTTGAGCCTGATGCCGTGAGCTGACTCCCCAAGGCAGGGTAAATCTTCGCTCAAGCTCGACTTGCGCATAAAGATAATCGGCCTTGGCGTTTACTCGTGATTCACGATAAACGGAATTGAGATTATTCTTCGTCATCCCTCCGGGACTGCCATAGACTTTACCACTCCAACGCGTAGAGCCCCAGGAATCCGGAAGACTCCCTTGGTATTCGGCAACAAATTGGCTGACATCATTGAAATGGTTAAAGACATTGGCTCCCCCAAATTCCAGATTGTTATTACTTTGCTTAAATTCATATCCAACGCTCACCTCCTGACGGACTTCATTTAATTTTGGAAGTGGAATTCGATAGCGACCGCTGACGAGCCAGCTTTTTCCCTGAATATTGAAATCAGAAACGGATCCTTGGGCCTCTGAATAACCACCGACGAGATCCAATCGTTGTCCTCCCCAAGGCATGAAGACCGAGTAACTGCCCGTATGGGATTTAAAACGATCATACCAGCCATCGGTCGTGAATTGATAACTCATCAAGTGCCCTTGCCGAAAGGCATCACCCCAATTGAATCCGGCAAACCAGCGATCATTTCCCGTTAAATTATTGCCATTATTCTCATAGCCGGTGTAAATACGGACGGGAAAGCGATCCTGGATTTTTAAATCAATATCGCTGGCTCCTTTGATATCGCTTGCCTTCATATAGAGATCCCCTTGGCGAAAGGGGTTTTGATTAAACTTTTCTACCACCTGAGTCATCTCTTTCTGATTGAGCAGATCGTTCGGCTTGAGTTCAAATTGTTCCTGAAGTTTTTCGGTTTTAAACCACCGGTTTCCAGTGATTTTAACCTGTCCTACTTTTCCTGGGACAATCACGATTTGAAGAACGCCGTTTTTAATCTTTTGTTCCTCCACCTGAGCGAGCACCCATTTCGATTCCGCTCTTAAAAAGTAACCTTCAAGAAGTTGAACCAATTTGGCCAATCCCTCTGCCGTCAACGGTTTGTGCCAATAGGATTCCAAATGTTTTTCTAAATCTTTTCGGTCGATCAACGGAAGCTCGGTTTTTAGTCCTTGAGCCGCATCAACTCCCGCCCATTTCATTTCTAAAGAGCTTTTCCAGAGGACTAATCCTTGAAATGAGTCGATCAACGGCCCCTCTTTTTCAGGGCTCTGAACCGTACTTTTCTCTTTGATTTTCTCCGTTTGTTTAATCTGACCCCGTTCCTGCACCTCGGGGAGCTGGGGGGCGACCCGCAATAAATCTTGTCCGGATAAAACGGGAGCGAAAAAGAGAGTGAAAAGGAGTGATACCCCCAATACCCTTAGGCTCTGAGGAAACCCCTGTCTGCGCTTCAACCGAAAATCCATTTGTAAAATATACTTATTCTGTTTTTATGTGCAAGAACGTAAAATACTTGCAATGCCAACAAGCAATGATAATTTATTTTTCGAGAAGTTGTCCGTTAAAACGAGGAAAGTCCACCTGACGAAAGGGTGACGTTAATAGACTGTAAATAATTTATGAGCCCTTTTTCTTTTATAAGAAATAAGAAAACTTTCTATGGTTTGTTTTTCTTTACCCTCTGGATCGGGAATTTTTTGTATTCCAATCCGACGGAGGGTTCGGTCGCTGCCGGTTCGGCAACCATCACCGATATTTTAAAAACGACGCTGATTAATCAAAGCTCCGATAAATTGATTCTCAATTGGCGCGATTTTTCAATCGCCTCGGATGAGACGACTCGCTTTATGATGCCCTCCGCTTCCAGCTCGGTCTTGAATCGAGTCACAGGGGGAAATCTGAGTTCCATTTTAGGAACGTTACAAGCGAATGGAAATGTTTACCTCATCAATCCGAACGGTGTTTTAATGGGGGCAGGGGCGAACATTCAATGCAATAGCTTTATTGCGAGTACCCTCGATATTTCCAATGATCACTTTCTCGCCGGAGGGGATCTGAATTTTTCAGGAGATTCCAGTGCCAAGATCACAAACTTAGGCAAGATCACCGCCTCAGGAGGAGATGTTTTTTTAATTGCCCGACAAATTGAGAATTACGGGGAGATTCGGGCCGAGAATGGAACCGTTGGTCTTGCCTCGGGGAGTGAGATTTTATTGAAACCGGCAGGATCGGAGCGAATCTTTGTTAAGGCCGGCACACTCCCCTCCGGGACTGCGATTGAGCAGCAAGGGTATCTTTCGGGGATTCGAACGGAGCTGAAAGCGGCAGGGTCTCTTTCGAGTTTAGCGATCAATAACGGTGGATTTATCCAAGCGACGCAAGTGGAGCGGATTGGCGGAGAGGTCTATCTCAGGGCTCCGAAGGGAAAGGTCAGGAACACGGGAACGATCACGGCTACCGGGAATCAAAAGGGGGGAAAGGTCGTGATTGAGGGGAATCAGATCGGAATCGCGGGAACGATCGATGTCAGTGGTGGGGAGAGGGCCGGAACGCTCAATATCGGGGGGGGATTTCAAGGGAAGGAGAGCAGCATTGAAAATGCGCAGCAGGTGAAGATCAGTTCTGAGGCAAAACTCTTTGCGAACAATGGCAATGGAGAGAAAAGCGAGGAGAAGAATCTAGTCATTTGGTCGGATGGAGTGACGGAGTATTATGGAGCGATGGAAGCGAAGGGGTCGAATGTGGAAATTTCGGGAAAAGGGAATTTGGTCTATCAAGGGAATGTCGATTTAGGGGGCAACGGAAGTTTGCTTTTAGATCCGCAGAATTTACAAATTAGAGATACCAATCCTGGAGCTTTTACCAATCGGACTCTGGCCAGTGATCTGGATCAATTTACCGATAATGTTGCGGAGAATAGTTATCTGACCACTACCGATCTTTTATCGCTGCTGGCGACGGGGAATGTAACCCTGCAAGCCAATACCGATATTACCTTTGCAAGTACTGTTAATGCAAGTGGGGCTCTTTACTCTGGCCGGAGTCTGACAACGAATGCGGGACGAAGAATCACCTTTAATAGTAATATTTCGTTAACTCTCAATGGAGGAAATTACACAGCAACGATTAATGATGCGGGAGCACAGGCGGCTCAGCGAACTGCCGGAAATGCCTATTTTTATATGGATGGAGGCAGTAGTCTTACCACGAATGGAGGCAGCGTGAATGTCAGCGTTGGAAATTATGGAGGAAGCACGAGTGGCGCTATTGTTATTGGGAATAACACAACAACAGCGACGATGAGTTCCGGAGGGGGAAATATCGCTTTGACTGGTGTTGGAACCGCTTCGAATATCTATGGAGTATTGATTGAATTGGGGAACGTGAGTAGCGGGAGTGGAAATACGACGATAACTGGAACAGGCGTTGCAGGAACAACCAATGCCGCTGGAATTTACTTAAATAATCAGGGGAACGTGAGTACAACCGGAAGTGGAACGATTACAATGAATGGAACAGGAGGAAATGGCACCTCGAGTAATTACGGAATTCTGATTAACCAAGCAGGCTCATTAATCAGTACTGTGAATGGAAATATAGTACTCACGGGAACAGGCATCGGCAGCACTGTATCGAATATCGGGGTTTGGCTTGTTAATGGGGGAATTATAAACTCGACGGGAGCAGGATCGATAACCGTCAATGGAACGGGGGCAGCAGGCAGTAATGATAATTATGGTGTTTTTGTGAGCTCTGGTGGACAGATTAATTCAACGGGTACCGGTACGATTGCCGTGAATGGATCGGGGGGAAATGGAACCACTGGAAATGATGGCGTTCGGGTAGAAGGTACGAATGCTTTAATTAGTACCGTCAATGCCAATATGACATTGACAGGAACCGGGTATGGAAGCGGAGGGAGTAATCGAGGGGTACTCCTTTTTAATGGAGGAAAAGCAACGACCTCTGGCACAGGATCGATTGTTATCGATGGAACAGGCGCAACGGCGGGAACGGGAAATTACGGGTTTTGGCTCCTAACGAACAGCGAAGTTAACTCCTCAAGCACGGGTGCCATTACGGTAACAGGTCGAGCCCTCGCCACTGATTTTGGGATTCGAGTAAATGGAGGCTCAAACGTCATCGGAGGCGCTTCTGCCAAAGGGGACATCACGTTGATCTCAAATACGGCGACGGCGGGGAACGATTCGATTTCGCTTGCAAATCTCAGCCTCCAAACAACCGGAAAAGTGAATCTTAAACCGTTGAATGATAGTACAACCATCGGAGTCAATACAGGCTCGACGGGAGATTTCAATTTAAGTTCAACGGATTTGGCGACGATCACCGCCGGTAACTCAGGGATCGTGATCGGAAAAACAACCGGAACCGGGGCCGTCGATCTGCGGGCAACCACTTGGACCGATGGAGTCACCGTGCTTAACACAGGAACAGGGGCTTCCGGAATTACGGTGAATGGAATTCAAACTGCGGGTGCGAACAAAAACCTTGTTCTTGCGACGGGGGCTTTTTCCAACGCCGTAGGGGCAGGAGCCCTGGCAGTTTCCGGAACGGGCAAATGGCTCGTTTATGTTCCGGATGCTGCCAATGGGACCGCTACAGATATCACAGTGAATGGAGCGACTCCTTCAGCGACGCTCAGCGGCTTGAGTTCGAAGTATCTTTATAATGGAACTTACGACACCCTTGCCCCGACAAGCATCACGCAAACAGGAAATCGCTTTGTTTTTGCAACCGCAGCGACCTTGACCTTCATCGCAAATGACGCACAAAAAAATTATGGAGAGGCGAACCCCAACTTTACCTACTCCGACCCCTCAGGACTTCTTGGGACAGACACCAAAGTGAATGCCTTTCAAGGAACGCTGGGAACCTTCTCTGCGGCGAATAGCGTCACCTCTCCGATTGTTCTCTCCAATGGACCGGGAGCGAGTGACCTGAATTACCGTTTTCAATTTGTAAACGGAACCCTAACGACAATCTTTAATCCGAGTAGCTCCCCAGCTTTTCAAGAACTTCAATCGGAGAGAGGGGGAAGTACCCCCGAAGTGACACTCTCCTCCCAAATTCTCCTCACCTCATTTAATTCCGAGAGGGCTCCGATTTTGAAAGCTCCCGCCTTTAATCCAACAGATTCGAATCGCTATCAATATCGAATTCATCAAGGGATCGATCCTCAATCCAATACCGCTCAAATCAAGACCTCGGATTTAAAAAACAGTCTAGAGACTCAAAAGATGATTAAAGCAGAGAAGCAAGATCCGGAAGCCAATAAAATCTTGATGCGATGGTATCAGCGATTGTTCGGTGAAAGATAAATAATGACTCTTTGATGCTCCACTAAAGACCAAAGGCTGATTCGTGAGCACTGTCCACAAAAATAGAAATTTGGCCTCCTGACAAATTCCTACTTTTGGGACAGGCTCTACAATAGTTGTTAATGGTTAGCCGGCCAGATTCCCTTCATCGGATAGACAACAAGTTTTTCAATTTCCATATCTCCACTCAACGCTATTACCGAGTTTTCTCGCTTGTGGGTAATAGCCACGCAAAATGCAGCCTCACCTTTATTCCAAAATGATTCTACAACACCACGGTCAATTAAGAATCTCGCTTCCATGGTGCCAGAAGGATGCAAATTCCTGTGTTTTCCGCGAAGCTCGATTTTTTTACTTTCCTGGCTATATTGAAAATGGGCGTCGTAAATTTTAATATCCATTTTAGAGCCTGAATTAGAAACTAGTGTCATCACAACATCGTATTCAAGATCTTTTGAAAGTGAGCCCAACCTTTTATTGGCCTCATTAACACTCGGATTCACCATTTCTAAAACTGGCTCATCGCGAAGTTTCTCTAGGTTTTTGATCGGGTAAAAATGAAGCAAATCTTCATTTTCAATACTTTGTAAGGACAGTTCCAGGGGTACGGAAGCGCATTGATTGAATGGTTCTCCAGGGTAATCGGGACCTCTAACCCAACCCATCATGACCGGATTTTTTTCTGGAGCATTCACAAAGGTAAGTGCTGCATAATAGTTCGGACCTAAGTGGGCATTTTTGACTTCACTCAGGGGCGTGAAGGATTTACCGTCAAAGGTACCCAATAGATACGAGGATGCACTCTCGAACTTACCTTCGCCAAAGTAAAGAGGTCCTTTGTAATAGCCGTAAAGAACCCATAGTTCTTTGCCTGTACTCGGTGATTTAAATGGCACAAACTCTGGGCATTCATACCAGCCGGGAATATGCCCCACCCTTTCCCACTGAGTAAGGTTTTTTGAAAAATTTCTGCGAATTTGCGGACAGATATTGCAGCAGGACGCTTTGATGCCAGCAAGCGCCTGCCCAGTGAAATGGAATTAGTGAACAAATACAAGGTCTCGCGCCCGACTGTCGCCCGAGCCTTACAAGATTTGCAGACGGAGGGATTGATCGAACGCCGGGCCGGTTCTGGCACCTTTCTGCGAAAGGGAGCCTCCTCCCAGGTTCCTCCGAGGGTCCGTCAGTTGGGCTTGTTGATTCCTGGACAGGCCACCACGGAAATTTTTCAATTGATCAGCGGTGAACTCGCCAGCTTAGCCCGGGTACATGACTATACATTACTCTGGGGTGGCTCTACTCCTCTGCAAATAAGGGAGGACGTTAGCTTTGAGCACGCCGAAGAAATCTGCCGCCATTTCATCGCCAATAAAGTGAGTGGAGTTTTCTTTGCACCGTGTGAACTTCATCCTGAACAGGACAAGGTCAACCGGCGTCTGGCGGAAATGTTGCGAAACGCCGGGATCACCGTTGTTTTACTGGACCGCGATCTGCAATCCTTTCCCCACCGAAGTGAATTTGATCTCGTGGGATTAGACAACATGGCTTCGGGCTATCAGATCGCTAGTCACCTGCTCAAACTTGGCTGCCGACACCTTTATTTTGTGGCTCGTCCGAACTCAGCCCCCACCGTAGAGGCCCGCATTGCTGGGGTTCGCGAGGTCTTTGTTCGGCATCGGATTGAGCCCGCCCCGAATTGGGTGCGCTTGGGCGATCCCGCTGATCTTAAATTTGTCCGTTCACTGACGGCCGGAAATCAAGCAGATGCATTTATTTGTGCCAACGACCACACTGCAGCCCTGCTGATGAGGTCATTGGAGAGTGTGGGAATCCAGGTTCCTCGCAATGTCCGAGTCGTTGGCTTTGATGATGTTAAATATGCCACTCTCCTCTCCGTTCCGCTCACGACTATTCATCAACCCTGTCGCGACATTGATGTAGCGGTTCAAAATAATTGAGGGAGGTTGAGTCAGATTAAGTGGTGGATATTTTCAGATAAAGAAAGACCCCTGATGAACGCGAGTTCATCAGGGGTTTTTGCGTTCTCTTTTCCTTGAGGGAAGAAGAGTAACGGGGTGGCAG
>CAMAQI010000032.1 GCA_945860255.1 Methylacidiphilum caldifontis | reverse complement strand
GCTTCAAAATAGCGGAGAGCCACGGCGGTCATGATTTCGAAAAAAGTCGGTGACTGCTCCCAGAGGCGAGTGATCTCGGCGATTTCGTCGAGCAAGGAGGTCAGACGCTCTTCGGAAATTGAACTTCCATCGATTTGAATTCGTTCGGTAATCGAAACCAGGTGAGGGGAGGTAAAGAGCCCAGTTCGATATCCCGCCTCTTGGAGAGCTTGCGCACAAAAAGCGGCGGTCGAGCCTTTGCCATTGGTTCCAGCAATATGAATAAATTTGAGTTTTTTCTCCGGATGTTCAAAAGCGGTGGCAAGGCGCTCCATATTTTCCAATCCGAGTTTCATCCCGAATTTTCGGGATTGGAGGAGAAATTCAAAGCCTTTCATGAGGAGAAAATTATCATGAAATCGAAAATCGGCGAGGTCGAATTTCAAACGAACTAACGGTTTTCATCGAATGGGATGATAGGGCAGTGAAGAGAACTTTAAAACATTTTCACACGAAGCCACGAAGCTTCCCAAGGTTCCCCCCTTAGGAATTTAGAAAAAAAACTCATTTGTCTTTTGGGAGGAGCCTTGGAAAGCTTTGCCCCTTAGTGAAGTAAAGTTCCTAAAACATATAAACAACCTGCAATCAGATAGTTATGAAAAAGGCAATTTTTGCATCGATAGGGAGGATGGGGAGGATAAACTCAAAAACAATTTTCATTTGTCTTTATCCTGAATATCGATGCAAAAAATCCGCTTCACTCCTGTGCCATTCCCCATTTCATGGGGACAGTTGCTCTAAGGAAAAGGCTTTAAACCACGGATGGACACGGATTTAAATGCATTAAAATTCTCTGCGTCTCAGCGACTCCGCGCGAGGCACTCCTCTGAATTTTATATGGTTTTTCCAATCTTTAACGTTTCTTGAGCGAAGGCGATGGCCTCCTCTTTGGTTTTGAGTTGTCCCTCCAGTTGCGCATCTTCGATGAGCCTCAGGAGTTCTCCTAAAATCTTCCCTGGCTTCGAGCCTATCGCAATCAGATCGTTCCCATTCACAAGCCGAGGTGGTTTGATCTCCTCTGCTGGAATCTCCGCCTGTTTTTGACGAATGAATTGATAGATGGAAAGATCGGCATGACTGGAAAGGCAATCGACCCGATGCAGCTCCATCTCATTTTCCAAGGTCGCTCTTGCTAAGAATCGTTTCAGTTTACTGATCCTCATTTTTGGCACATCTTTAAAAGCCATATGATTTTGAACTGCAATCACGACTTCATCGATGATCTCATTGCTGTAACGAAGTCGCTCTAAAATCTGAAGCGTCATCCGGGCACCGACACTTTCATGTCCATTAAATCGAATGCGTCCTGTTTCATCGACCTTATAAGTTGGCTTCTTGCCGACATCATGAAATAAAACAGCAAGAGCAACTGGAAGAGGGGGCTCTTTTAAAAGGGAGAGCATAATTCGTGTATGAATAAAGACATCTCCCTCTGGGTGAAATTGTGGTGGTTGTTCGACGCCATGAAGGGCATCGATCTCCGGAAGGATCTCTCTTAGCATTCCACTTTCATCAAGAAGCGTTAATCCACGATCCGGGGCAGAAGAGATCCAGATTTTATCGAGTTCGTCACGAATCCGTTCGACGGCGACACTATTGATCTCCTGAGAAAATTTCTGAATCTCTCGAAAAGTCTCAGGGTCAATTTCGAAATTGAGTCGTGTGGCAAATCGAATCGCTCTCAAGAGTCTGAGTTTATCCTCCTTAAATCGATCTTCCGCCTTTCCGATCGTTCGGATTACTTTTTTTCGAAGATCTTCCTGACCCCCGACATAGTCGATAATCTGATCGGTCATTGGATCGTAAAACATTCCATTCACCGTAAAATCACGGCGCTTGGCATCCTCTTCCGGGGTCGATTTTTGAACCGACTCTGGGCGTCGACCATCGAGATAGAGCCCATCAGTTCGAAACATCGCCACTTCGAAGGTTTGGTTTCCCTCCATGACTCGAACGACCCCATAACATTTTCCTTCGAGTCCGGTGACTCGAGGGAAGATCGATTGAACTTCGTCTGGCGTTGCACTCGTTGCGATATCGATATCTTTACAGGGGAGATTTAGGAGATGATCGCGAACGCAGCCCCCCGCATAAAGTGCGGTATGCCCATGACTTTTCAATTGTTCGACGATTCGACGGGCGACGGGATCGTTCATCGATTTAACTCCGGATCACGATAACCGATGTAAAAAAGTCCCCCGATCAAGCTCCAGAAAAGGTTTACACAAAAATAGAGTAAGGAGAAAGTGATCGCATGTTCTTGATCGATTCCAAGCGGAGCAAGTCCAAGATAGATCACGAAAAGTCCCTCTCGAATTCCAAAACCGGAAATGGAGATCGGAACTGCCATCAAGACCCCGATGATTGGAAGGGTACTAATAAAAGGGAGCCATTCGACTTGAATTCCTAATGATCGGAGAACCGCAATCGCTGATCCAAAGAGGAGTGAGTGGATCATAAAAGAGATCAGCAAGGTTTTGAAATTGGTTTTCCATGATTGAGTGAAAATGAGATAGGCTTGAAAAAGTCGACCCCTTTGTTCGGCGAACGGAAGGCGTTGTACTGTTTTTTTCAGGAATTGAATTTTTTCGAGTTGAGGCAGCAAGAGGAGTCCGATGACTCCACAAATTCCACCGAGAATGACCCCCATCACCGCGAGCGCTGCGGCATGCGTTTCAGGAGTTTGAGTGAGGAAACTCCATTGAAGGGGAATCAGGATTAAGGCCATGATCAGAATCGCGATGAGTCCAATGATTCGATCGATGATAATCGTGAGCGTTGCCTCACTCTTTTTCTCGGGTGCGGCTTTACTTGCATAAAGGATTTTGATCAGATCCCCCCCCGTGGTACCGAGTAAAAAAGCGTTAAAGAAATGGCCGACAAAAAAGAGATCGAGAACCTTCCGATAGGAGAGAAAGATCGACTGGGAGGTGAGAAGCATCCTCCAGCGAACACTGGCGAGAAGGGGGACCCCGCCCCAAATTAATAATGCGAGAGCAAACCAAGGCAGGCTCATTCGTTCCGCAACCTGCGCGAGTTTTTGCTGGTCAAGCTTCGAAAAAATAAGAGCTAAAACCCCCCCTGAAATCAGCAGTCGAAGGAGAAATAGAAGACGATGTTTCATGACGGCGCACTCTAAAAGAATGAGAGAAAAGTGACGAGTTAAATTTTAATGAAGCACTCCTACCGTCGGAAACCGGAACAGCTGAATTTAGATTGATCCTCTTGTTAGGTTTCATTGGTAATTCTGCCTTGGATTGCCCATTGAATTTCTTCGTGTTTTTGTGGCTTTGTGTGAAAATGGTTTTGATTACTTTTGCCATTTCTGAAGATTTTCGATGATTTTCTCTTTTCTCACACGAGGGCCGAGCTCAAGGACTTTAATCGATTTCTCGGGAAGAAGAGCATGAAGTTCATCGAGTGGAAGTGATCCTTGCCCTAATGCAAGGTGATCATTTTGAGGAGGAGAAAAATCTTGAAGATGCGCCCCGATGATTCGATTGGATTGACTTTTTAGAAATTCCAAATGATCGATAAGTCCAAGCAGATCCATTTTTGCGGCGTGTCCGAAGTCGTGCCAATAGCCCAGGGGAGAACCTGCATAGTCACGAAAAAGTCCCTCAAATTCATCGGCATGAGGATATTCTTCAAGTCGAGAGCGAAACTCAACTCCGATCCGAAGGCGTAGGGTTTCTGCTTTTTTCAGGATTGGGTCGAGACACTGCTTGAGTCGATCTTGGATCAAGGGAGTCGCTTTTTTTCGTTGAAGAAGATAGTTAACTCGTTCGGAAGCGTTTTTTTTGGTGTATAAAGAGCGCATTTTCCAATGATGAACCAGCTTTTCAGTCAGATGGTTTTTACGAAGGTAGGAGCCGAGATGAAGGACGACCGCAGAGGCCCCGACTTCAGAGGCCTTCTCTAAGGTATGAATGGTTCCTTTGATCGCAGCGTTGCGTTCCGAGGAGGTCGAAGCGGTAAATTCATAGCAATCGGGAGAGGGACGCTGAACCTCAATCGGTACAGGGCAGAAGTTATGAAGAGAGTGGACGCGGATTCTGTTATCTTTTACGGCCTTGAGAACTCCGGGCCAGAGAGAAAATCGAAGGTTATGACCGAGTTCCACTGATTTAAATCCCATCTCTCGGATCTCTTCAATCATCGCATAGCCCTCTCGATGACGAGAGGCGTTCCAGCAGGTTGAAAGTGCAAGGTCCACAAGAGGAATCTTAGAAAGAGAATGAACTGCCGCAATCGAAATTTATGAGGGCACAAAAAAAAGGACGTCTTGCGACGTCCTTTTTTTATAAAGCTTTTACAAACGAAAGTTTAAGCAAAGATTGGCTTGAATGCGTTTTGACGCGCTTCTTTAGCCTTGCGGCGCTTACGAACGCTGGGCTTTTCGTAATTGCGTCTGTTACGCGCTTCACGAATCACGCCTTCGCGATCGAGTTTCTTTTTCAAGCGTCTGAGCGCTTTGTCGATTGATTCGCCTTTTTTGAGTCGAATGTCTACCACGAGAAATCACCTACCTTTCATTTGGGAGGCCAACTATGGGGGATTCATCAATAAATGTCAAACCTCCCTTTCAATTGCTTATAGTTATTTGTTAGTATCTTATTATAAGTAACTTACGTATAAATTAATTTATATTGATTCCGGTTATTTCTTGTGTTTTAGAAAATTTACTTCAGCTTGACTACTTATGGATGCAGGGGAAATTAAAGAGAAGACGCAAAAGATTGGCTTAGTGGGGGGGCACTTCTCGATTTTTGATCGTGCGGATAGAACCGAAATTAAAGCAAGAAAAACAGAACTGAAACGTCGATTCCAAGAGTTTCTCGATCTTGATCAAAGTATTCCGAGCTTTCCGATCACTGTAGCAAAAGCTCAATCGATGATCTCACAGCCTGATCTTAACTATAAAGCCCTTTCGGAGGTGGTTATATTGGATCCCTCTCTGTCCGCAAAAATTTCATCAGTGGCAAGTAGTGCTGTTTATGGAGGGGGAGCGATCGGAGAGTTGGATTTAGCGATTCAAAGAATCGGTCTCGCACAACTCAAAGGAATTATCATTATTTGTGGTGCGGCCTCAGCCCTCAAGGATTTTAAGGTGACGGCCAATTGGGGTCACTATTGGCTTCATAGTATCTTGGTCGCACGGATGACAGATAAAATTTATGGCTGTTTTGCCAAAAGTTCAGGAGATGAATATATTGCAGGGTTAATGCATGACACGGGAAAGCTTTTTCTTCAGAAAATATTTCCAGCGGAATTCCGAGAAGCCTTGGAATTAGTGTCGAAAAACCAATTTTCTTCGGAGCAGGCTGAATTTACGGTCTTTGGTTTTTCTCATGCCGATGTCTCAGCGGAACTCTGTCAACGATGGGGAATGCCGGATATCGTTAAAACGGCGGTTAAATATCATCATGATCCCGGTTATCCTGATTTAAGTAGTAAAGAGGCCTGTCTTTCGACCTGTTTGAGTGTTGCTGATAGTTTGGCGAACTCCTGTAACCTAGAGCTGATCGAGGGACAGAAAATTTTAACGGAAAAAGAGATCTATCGCCTTCCGGGATGGGCGAAGCTGGCTGATTATAAGCAAATTCGAGAGCTAGCGATCGATGTCAAAGAGGAGCTTCAGGAAGTCAAAGTGATTGCCGAGAGCCTTGTTTAAATAATTTAAACCCAGAGCCATTCCTGCTTGCCGTCGAGGGCTCCGATTTCAATCAGATCATTTTGCCATTGAAGAAGGCTTTGTTCGTAGCGCGAATCAAATTCATATTGAAGATAGTGGGAGAGATATTGAAACTCAAGGGCGGTTTTCGCATAAGAACGGATTTTGCTTTTTCCCTGAACCAAAGCCTCTTTTAAAAATCGTGCGATTTCCTCCCCCTTTCCTTGAGTCACTTGTGGATGAATGACCCAAACCGCGAAGGGAAATGGGAGTCCTGTGGCATTCCACCACGCCTCTCCCAGATCGATCAAAGGATAGGTCGGATTTTTCGATTTAAAATCGAAAGCGAGATCTCCGATCATCACCTCTCCATCACTTTCCGACTCTTGCCAGAGAAAGGGAGCCGATTGATATTTTTTGAGGAGAACTTCCGTGAGACGATTTGAGCTCATCGATTCAGGGCTCGGTTTCAAGGTCTGAAAGAGGAGTTTTTCCGGGGTCGTTGGCTTAATGAAAACAGAAAGAACCGTTCCTTCACAGCCGATGCCGAGTCCACGGATCGCTCTGAGATTAGGGTGAGTAAAAAGGGTATAGGTCGGAAGGAGGGCCACATCGAGGCTTCCGCGTTGAAACTCCTCTGCAAGTTGTCGAGGAGGTAGCAGTAAAAGAGAGTCGAAGGGGATTCCTTCAAGAAGCGGTTTTGCGTTCAGGTACGAGACGGCACCTATTTTAAAAACGGAGCTCACAGGGTCACGCAGTGCGAAAGAGTTGACTGGAGGGGTTCGTACCAAGTATTCCGAGCAAAAGGAGTTTTTCCGGCCTCTCGAATCGCTTTCTCCAGTCGTTGATGCGTTTGGGCTTGCGGGGTTTGCGATCCTGCCATGTGGAAAATCCGTTCGACCTCAATCGTTCCATGTAGATCATCGACGCCGTAGCTCAGCGCGATCTGGGCGAGGGGAAGTCCTAAGCTAATCCAGTAGGCGGTGATATGATCGAAATTATCGAGGTAAATGCGACTGATGGCTAAGGTTCTTAAGTCATCAAAAGCGGTTGTTCTTTTTAGACTGGAGAGTTGATTGTTTTCCGGCTCAAAGGCAAAGGGGATAAATCCGGTAAATCCGTGTGTTTCATCCTGGAGCGTGCGAAGCTGTTTCAGGTGATTGACCCGATGGGCTAAGGACTCTAAGTGTCCGTAGAGCATCGTACAGGTGCTTTTACCTCCGATCTGATGCCAGAGTCGATGAACCTCAAGCCATTCTTCTGCGCTCTCTTTACCGCGACAGATCTGATCGCGAATCACCGGATCGAAAATCTCTGCTCCTCCCCCCGTCAGGGAGTCTAACCCATGATCTTTGAGAGTTTGAAGAGTCTCCGCTAAAGAGAGCCGCGCGATCCGATCGGCCAAATGGCGAATTTCAACGGCGGTAAAGGCCTTGACGAACATTCCGGGGCATTCTTTTTTGATTCCTTGGATCATCTCGAGGTAGTAACTAAAAGGAAGCTTTGGATGAAGGCCTCCGACAATATGGACCTCACAAGCCCCCTGATCGTAAGAGGCTTTCGCATCGGCAACGACCTCCTCGACTGAAAACTCAAAGGCACCCGGTTGGTTTTTACGTCGATAAAAGGAGCAAAATTGACAGCTCAGAATACAAAGATTGGAGTAGTTAATATAACGATTGAAAATGTAAGAGGCACGATTGCCGTTTTTGCGCTGATTGACCTTATTTGCTAAGAATCCGAGGAGTTGAAGATCGCCGCATTCAAAGAGTTGAAGTGCCTCCTCCTCGTTAATACGGACTTCGCTATCGATTTTTTCAGCGATCGACTCTAGCCCGAATTGTTGAACTCTTTTTTTCATGAAGGGGGATAAAATGGAGCGGAGCGATGCCGCTGTCAATCCTCTGCATAAAGAGAAATAAAGAGGGGATAGTCAGATAGCCTCATAGTTGTGGTTCCCTATTCTAAAACAGGCTTTGCAGTCGCTTCGAGAATTTTCTCTTCGACAGGTTTGCTTTTTCGGAGGAGATCCGTTAGAACGTTATCGTCTGCACGGGATCGTTAATATTTTTACTCACTAAAAGTATTCAAAGAAGAGCCGTTTTGAAATAAGATAAATAATAACCGTATGATCAATCTGAAGCGATTCTCATCGAGATTCAATGAATCCCTATGAACTGGATTCAATTTCCTCTTTTAAATTCTCCTGATCTGATTCATGGATTTTCTCAACGATCCAGTGGCAATCTTGAATCGCTAAATCAGGAATTTGAGGATTCACTTTCCTTGCTGGGAATCGATTACGTACAAATCGCGCAAGCGGAACAAACCCATGGGAATGGAGTGGCGGTTATCGACCAGCCGCAGATTGAAAAAGTCCTCGGAGTCGATGCTTTAGTCACCGCTGTTCCCGGGCTTGCGTTGGTGGTTCGTGTGGCTGATTGCGGGCCGCTCTTTTTTTATGATCCTGTGAAACAGGTCATCGCCGTTGCTCATTCGGGGCGCAAAGGAACGGAGCAAAATATTACCGCTGAGACCTTAAAAGTCATGAGGGATCAGCGGGGTTCACGGATTGAGGATATTCGAGTTCAGTTGGGGCCTTGTATTCGTCCCCCTCACTATGAAGTTCCCTTTGCAGAGGAAATCGGCAGACAGGCGAAATTGATGGGAGTGATCCATTTTGAAGATTGTGGTCTTTGCACCGGATCGGATCTCCAGCGGTTTTATTCCTATCGATTGGAAAAAGGAAAGACCGGTCGAATGTGGGGGGTATTGATGATGAGGGAGCGGAACCATTGAGAGTAAAGGCAGGATTACTTTTTCTTGGCGGTTCATTTTTCTTTATTTTTAATCTTTAAAAATCGATAGATTCGTAGGGCCAGACTTGATCCGCAATAGGAAAGTCCATGGATGAGATGATGGTAGGCTCTTTGTATGGGGGAACGGGGATCGTCTACGCGGGAGGGGTTTAAGGCGGGGTTCTCGGGATTCAATCGCTGGCGGTAGATTTCCCAAGGAAGATCCCAGATATCGAGGAGTGCGAAGCTTTCCTTTTTCTTTTGTTGGAGAAGGGGAACGATTTCCGAAATAAACCAGGGAGAGGGATCGTCGAAGGATTGGGTGAGGGGAATCCCGTGGCGCTGATAGCCCTCGATCCATTGTTCTGATATCGGTGTGGTTTTTGCATCCCAGCTCTCTCTTGCGATTGCGTAGAGAAGATTAATCCGAATCGAGTTGAGGACGGTCTTCGGTCCTTTTTCCCATTCGAGAATACGCCAATGAGCTTGTTTGAGTTGGGTTCGTTTCCAGGCAGAAAATTGATAATGAAGGAGCGGAAGATCAAAAGATTTTTGAGAATGATGAAATTGTCGAGGAACGCGAGGGAAATGCAAAAAACCTTCGAAAGGATAGTCGCTTTTTCCATCGTCCCAATAGACACAGTTCATCGTACGATCGGACCAAACGCCATACGGTTCGACTCGATACTCTCGTGGGCTTTTCCAGAGCATAATCCAAGGAAGTGCAAGGGAGGTTCCTGGCTGTTCGAGATTTTCGATGAGTTGTTGTTGGATCATTGGGGAGAGAATTTCGGCGGAGAGAATCTCATCGGCATCGAGAGTAAAGACAATCGCTTGAGAATTGATCTGGCGTGCGGCATGGAATAAATCGTGACGTCGTCGATGTTCCGAAGTTAGGTAGCAGAGATCAAATGGGAGAATTCGAACTTTAGGAAAGCGCTGGCAAATTTTGAGACTTTGATCCGTACAACCGGAATCAAGGATGAGGAGATGATCAGCCCAAAGGCTCGTTGTTGCGAGGAATTTTTCAAGGATCCAGGCCTCATTACGAATCGGGGTCGTGACGATGAACGGCGGTCTCATGGAAGCCAGGAGTAGAAAATCCGATTGCGTTCGCGGGTGATTCGATGGAGAAGTCGGTAAATCGGATGATCGGTATAGCGACAAGCAACTTCATATTGCTCCTCAAAGAGACGTTTGGGATTCCGTGCCGATTTCGATTGGGAATGCCAACGAAATTGAGAGAGAATATCAAGAGTGATCCAGGGGGTATGATGTGCGGAGAGTCGGAGCCAATAGTCGTAGTCTAAAGCAAGAGGGTAAGGAGCGAGATCTCCACATTTAAGGAAAAGTTCTTTTCGGATAAAGACCGACATTTGGGGAATCGGATTTTCAAAGAACAACAACTCATTGCGATAGTTTTTCAAAAGCCAATGTTTGTAGGCTTGATGAATTTTACGAACCGGCTTTCCCTGCCGGTCAATCATCTCGAATCCTCCGACGATCCATTGAATCGTGGGGTGCTCTTCAAAGATCTTTTCTACGGAACGAAGCGCTCCTGGTTTTAAGAGATCATCGGCATTCAACCAAGAGAGAATCTCTCCTTGAGAGCGATGAAATCCCCGATTAATCGCATCGTATTGACCGAGATCCTTTTCGAGGTGAATCGAATCGGGGGAGAGCAGGGATTGAGCGATTTCGATGCTTCCATCGGTCGATCCTGCATCTTGATAAATAGTCTCCCCCTGAACCTCTTGTAGATTATTTTGGATTGATAGGAGTGTTTGCGATAAATAAGGCATCCCGTTGAGGCAAGGAACGGTAATGGAAAAGGTCATGAGCCGGATTAGGTCAACGAATCGGCAAGGCAACGAACCTCTAAAGCCTCTTTTTCGAAGTCGATCGTGAGTTTTCGACCAGGATTAAAAGCGATCAGGTTGTTCCATTCGGGAGAGTTGAAGAGCTCCTCAGGCTTGGTTTTCGGAACCTCATCAAGATTGCCTTCATAAGCATTTGCGCAGAGATCGGCAAATTGGAGGACATGAGAGAGGAGACGGCTTTTAGGGTTGGAGTTTTTTTCGGGAGCGTGATGCCATCGAACCGCTTCGATCGAACGGGCGCTCAGTTCCCAACGGTCACAGAGATTTGCTGAAACATCCGAGTGAACAAATCCAAGAACCATTTTTTCTGCGGTTTCTGAGCTACATTGTTCCTCTGACATGACGCGAATTACCTCTTGGAAAAGTTCAGGGAAGATTCGTTGTAGGAAAAGCTTTCCGCTATCATGTAAAAGACCGGAGATGTATTCATCGCCCGTTTCTTCATCGAAATGGGAATAAAGGAGTTCCGTAAATCGGGCGCATAAAATACTATGTTTCCAGAACTGAGCCCAATTTGCTTTTACTTTGAAGCCATAAAAACTGCTGATGGTTCCATGGAGACAGAGAATTTTACGCAGTTGCTTGAGTCCAAGGCGTTGAAGACAGTCGTGGAGCTGGTGAAGATTCCCTCCGCCATAGGTACTGATATTTGCAGAACGAACAAGCTGCGCTGTAAGGCTAGGATCGAGGCGAGCGGTGTTTTCGATCTCTTCGATGGTAAAGTTCTCTGATTTAATGATTTTCTCGATCTTACGGACAATCGCAGGAAAGGTCGGAATATTCGGGCTATGAGCGAGGTAAGAGAGGAGCTGTTTATGCAGATCTTCTTTTAAGGTGTAGGACTCTCCGTCGCTTTTAATAAATCGTTGTAAAAATCCAGTCGTGAACTTCGAATCTGCCATGAAGAGAGGATAAATGTCTTTTTTTATAAAAAAAGATTATTTTTTATCCGCCGGAGCGATGTCTGTGGTAATTTCCCCTGGTTTGGCCCCTTTTCGAATCCATCCCTTATCAAACATAGCGTTACTAAAAAGGTCAATCAGGAGGGGGTTGTAAATTTTGGCAGCCGACCCGATCCACTCGAGTGCTTTGATGTTGTTTTTATTTCCGAACTCCATCGCAGAGCAGCCGAAGTAGTAGAGAGGAGTGATTGCATAAGGATCAAATTTATCGAGCATCTTTTTGCCTTCGATGAGATTGCCCTCAAAAATATAAGTTAAATAAATCTTATAAGTAAAAAAGTCAGCAGTCGCATCCCCCCAAGGAAGAGTATTCATTTTATCTTTAGGCGTTGCCTTAACGATTTCCAATAATTTACTCAATTTTTCACGGGCGGCAGAGAGATCTCCTTTTACAAATTCAGATTCGGCAAGATTATATTGAGCTCCAATATTATCCGGAAGAAGTGTTGCATTTTTGAGGAAGATTTCATGAGCTTTTTCAAATTCTTTTTGTCCGAGATAGATGCTTCCCTTGAGCGAGGAGGCTTCAACGGTATTTGGTTTTAGTTTTTCAGCCTCTTCAAGGAGGGCAAGGGCTTTGGTAAAGTTTTTCTCGATTGTTGCTTTGTTCGCTTCCGCCAGCTTTTTATAAAAAGGAAGATCGGGAGAAGGAGCGGGTGCAGGCTCCTGAGCAACGACTAAAAGTAAGAGTAAACTGAGGCAAAATAAGGAGTGAGTGAATCGCATAGACCGATTCTAACATAAGAATTTAATTTGGCGACCTTGAAAAATCGTTTTTTTAAAGGTTGACAGCGATTGCCTCGTCCCCAAGATTTTGCACTCAAATGAAGCGTAAATCCTCTACTCCCTCAAAGCCGATCTATCGTCGTATTCTCCTCAAACTCAGTGG
This sequence comes from Methylacidiphilum caldifontis, assembly GCA_945860255.1. Taxonomy (GTDB): domain Bacteria; phylum Verrucomicrobiota; class Verrucomicrobiia; order Methylacidiphilales; family CAMAQI01; genus CAMAQI01. The sequence goes on along the minus strand of CAMAQI010000032.1, from coordinate 6,294 downwards.
TGAAGTCCTCGGAGGAAATGGGGAGGTCATCAGTGCCGAGTATACCTCGGTGATTGCCCGTCAAATTAAAGAGATTCATCAACTCGGACTTGAAGTTGCGGTTGTCATTGGCGGGGGGAATATCTGGAGGGGTCTTACAGCAAGTCATGCTGGAATGGATCGAACGACTGCCGATTATATGGGGATGCTGGCGACGATTATCAACGGTTTGGCGCTTCAAGATGCCTTAGAAAAGATCGATGTGATCACTCGGGTCCAAACCGCGATTGAAATTAAAAATGTTGCCGAGCCGTTCATCCGCCGCCGTGCGATGCGTCACTTGGAAAAGAATCGGGTCGTCATTTTCGTTGCAGGGACCGGAAATCCTTTTTTCTCCACGGATACGACTGCCGCCCTGCGAGCCAGTGAAATCGGGGCCGATGTCATTCTCAAGGCAACGAAGGTCGATGGAATTTATGATAGTGATCCGAAGAAAAACCCGAAAGCCAAGCGCTACACGAAGATCACTTATTTAGAGGCCTTAAAAAATCGTTTAGCAGTGATGGATTCAACCGCTTTCTCTCTCTGTATGGATAATCACGTTCCGATTGTTGTTTTTGATATGTTTAAGTCGAGCAATTTAAAAGATGTTGTGATGGGGAAATTGGTGGGGACACTGGTTTCAGATAAAGAATAATCTTAAAAAGTTTAAAGGTTAAAAGTTATGTCACTCGATGAAATCTTGATGGAAGTGGAAGAGAAAATGGAGAAAACGGTCGCCTCAACGAAAAATGAGTTCGCCTCAATTCGTACCGGAAAGGCCTCGCCGGATCTCGTCAGTCACCTTCGTGTTGATGCTTATGGTGTCACAATGACGATGAAGGAGGTTGCTGCGATTACGACTCCAGATCCACGAATGATTCTCATTCAACCTTGGGACACTGCAAACGTTGAACCGATCCGTAAAGCGATCGAGGATTCCCGCATCGGCTTAATGCCGATGATTGATGGAAAGATGATTCGACTTCCGATCCCTTCGCTTTCTGAGGAGCGTCGTCACGATCTTGTGAAGACTGTTAAAAAAATCTGTGAAGAGGGAAGAGTGGGGATTCGCACCAGTCGGCGTCTCGCCATGGATGAGGTGAAACGAATCCAAAAGGCAGGTGAGATTACCGAAGATGATGCGGAACGCTCTGAAAAAGAGGTTCAAAAGTTGACCGATCATTATATTGCTGAAATTGAAAAATTGATGGTTTCTAAAGAAGCAGATTTGATGAAGGTTTAGCGACCATTCAAGGACGAGATGTTATATCCTTCGTTAGAAGCCTTTAAAGGGCTGAGTTCTCAAGGGAATTTGATTCCCGTGTATCGTGAAATCGTCGCTGATTTAGAGACGCCGCTCACCCTTTTCTCAAGGCTTGAGAAAGAGCAGAACGCTTTTTTATTAGAGTCTGCTGAAAAGGGGGGGAAGTTTTCCCGTTACTCCTTTTTAGGGGCGAATCCCTCTTGGGTTTTGAGCGCATCCCGTGGGCATTATCGATTTGTTGATTCCGCAGGGGTTCGGGAGTTTGATTCCGATCGCGATCCGTTGACGGAACTCCAAGAGATCATGTCTCAATATCGCCCGGTATCCCATGGAGATCTTCCTTTATTTTCAGGGGGAGCTGTGGGGTATATGACTTACGAATGTACCACTTATTTCGAGCCTACCGTTCCCCGTGCCAAGGGGGATGACCTTCAATTGCCCGATGCTGTCTTTGGATTGAGCGATACTTTGTATATTTTCGATCATCAAACGCGAAAGATTCTACTCGTGGCGAATGCCTATATCGAGGGGGACTCTGAAAAAGCCTATCAAGAGGCCGTTCAGAAGATCGAGAAAATGATTGCGATGCTTTTGAAGCCGATGGTTCCGACTCTTTTCGAGGTTCATCCAGCAACGTTCACCGCGGAGCTGACTCCGACCGTGAATATGACCCAAGAGCGCTATTTGCAAATGGCGACGGAGATGCAGGAATATATTAAGGCGGGAGATATTTTTCAGGTTGTTCCTTCGCAACGTTTTGAGGTTCCCTTTTCCGGTAAACCGTTAGATTTATATCGTGCTCTGCGGACCGTGAACCCTTCCCCTTATATGTTTTGTCTCCAGTACGATGGCTACTCATTGGTCGGGGCCTCTCCGGAGGTTCATGCGCGATGTGAGAATGGGGTCGTGACGATTCGTCCGATTGCTGGAACCCGTCCTCGGGGGGGGACGGTTGAAAAGGATGAGGCCTTTGCGCAGGAACTTCTCGCCGATCCCAAAGAGCGAGCGGAGCATGTGATGCTTGTTGATTTAGCGAGAAATGATGTGGGACGAGTCTGTCAGTATGAATCGGTTCAAGTTACCGATTTTATGACGATCGAACGCTATTCTCACGTGATGCATATTGTCTCCAATGTGATTGGAAAATTAGATCCCCAGAAAAATGCTTACGATGTCATGCGGGCGACCTTCCCGGCAGGAACCGTCTCAGGCTCTCCTAAAATTCGTGCGATGCAGATTATTGCGGAGCAGGAACCGACCTGTCGCGGCTCCTATGCTGGGGCAGTCGGTTATTTTGGGTTTTCTGGAAATTTAGATTCCTGTATTGCCTTGCGAACCGCTCTTCTCAAGGGAGGGAAGGCCTACGTTCAGGCCGGTGGGGGACTAGTCGCTGACTCGACTCCAATGGGTGAGTATCAAGAGAGTGTCAACAAAGCAAAAGCAGCGATCAAGTCGTTAGCGGTTGCGAAAACAATTCGGAATTCTGTCTAAAAGTCTTCTCCCCTTTTAGGTGAAGAAAGAACTCCAAAAAGAAAAGATTTTAAACTTAAGTTAAATCTAATGCAGAAGTGAAGATTTTTAAGGCCGCTTTTTATTTTGTGTTCTTTGCGTTCTTTTGCGGCTAAATTCACTCTTTTTAAGTTAACCGCTTTCCTTATTTTTTAACGGAGCCAAATACTTTTTGGAGGAGGTCTGTGGTTCTTGCCGTGGGGTTCTCGCGGATCAACTTTTCTTGTTCGGAGATTTTGAGATAGAGACCATCGAGGGCTTTGCGGGTGATGTAACTGTCGATATCGAGTGCTTGCTGATCGAGAAGTTTTTTGTTCACAAGTCCTGACCCTAACTTATCCGTCAAGAGTTTGTACGATTGAGTGACCCCTGCTTTAGCGGTCGCCGATTGAACGATAGGAAGAATTCGACTTTGAAGGGCGGCATCACTCGTGCGACGAAAGTAATCGGTGGCGGCATTATTCGAACCGGAAAGAATCGATTGCGCATCGGTGAGTGTCATTTTTTTTACGGCCTCCCCCAGAACAGCAATTGTTTCAGGAACCGCCTGTTCAGCAGCCCGGTTCATGGCGGTTGTGAATTGATCGGCGATTTTTCCTTGTCCCATCAGGCGGAGGGCGGATTCAATTTTTTTAATACTTTCCGGGAGCGGAATTTTCACTTGAGGATCGTTCAGAAAACCGTCGCTTTTTCCGAGTTTTCCAGCGGCCTGTTGGATTCCCAGTGCAAGAGCCTCTTTGAGTCCGTTGGCAATCTGATCTTGCGGGAGAGCCCCTGCTATTTTCATGACGGAACTGAGAGGGGTGGTTGAATTTTTATTGGCACCCTGTGGTTGGCCTTGAGCGGCTCCATAACTCAGGAAGAGAAGGATTACTGTGGAACTGAGAGAAATAAAAGTGGAAATTAATTTCATCCCATGAAATTAATTAAACTTTGCTCCGAGTCGACTCTTATTGAATGAAATAGGCTCCCGCTATTTTTTGATCAAGAGTGGCTTGATTTTAGCTTTGTGTTTTTGCTTCGTGTGAGATTCTTTTAATACTAATAGGAGACCCCATACGATTGCTCACTGTTCCCTTGATCTGTTCCGGTTTTGGAGTGGAGTCTCGTCGGGTTTAAAATTCGCATTGCACCAATAGCGGATTTTGTTAGCTAGAATAGCATATGAGCGTAGCAGATTTACGGGGAATTTTAACTTATGTCCCTCGGTTCCGAGAAAAGATTTTTGTCGTCGCAATGGACGGCTCCATTATCGCTCATGAAAACTTCCCGAATATCCTTCTGGATCTTGCTGTTTTAAGGAGTCTTAATATCCATCTGGTTCTGGTTCATGGAGCCGGCCATCAAGTCAAAGAGCTTGCCCAAAAGACGGGGGTTACGATTTCAAATCATCATGGAATTGGAGTGACCGATGAGGAGACTTTAAATGTCTCGATGACTGCGGCAAATCGAGTCACGCATGAAATTCTCGAAGGACTTTCCTCCTCCGATATACGAGCCTGTTGTACCAATGCGGTCATCGCCCATCCTTACGGAATCGTTCAAGGAGTAAATCATCAGTATACCGGACGAGTGGAGCGTGTGGATGTTGGATTTCTTCATCAGCTTTTAGAGAAAGATATTGTCCCGGTGATCCCTCCTTTGGGCTTTGATGGAGATGGAAAGACCTATCGAGTGAATTCCGATGGAGTGGCGCAAAAGGTCGCCGAGGTTTTAAAGGCGAATAAATTGATTTATATCAGTGAGTACGCAGGAATTTCGAACGGGAAGAAGCTGATGCAACTCTCGGTCTCAGAGGCTGAAGATTACCTGAAGAAAAAACGATCCGAGCTCCCGCTCGAGTTGTCACTGAAGTTCGAGCATTGTGTGAAGGCCTGTATGAACGGGGTCAGTCGATCCCATTTGATTGATGGGCGTATCGATGAGGCTTTACTTTCTGAGGTCTTCTCTGCCGAAGGGGTAGGGACGATGATTTATGCCAACGAGTATCAGGCGATTCGACAAGCCAAGAAGAAAGATGTTCGCGCGATTCAAACCTTGATTCGAAACTCGGTTCAAGCCGAGGAGTTAGTGAAGCGAACAAGACAAAGTATTCTCGCTCAGATCGATGACTACTATGTTTTTGAAACCGATCGAACCATTGTCGGTTGTGTGGCGATTCATACCTATCCTGAGCAACAGGTAGGAGAGATGGCCTGTCTCTTTGTTTCCTCGAACAATGAAAATCAAGGGATCGGTGGGAAACTGATGCGGTTCTTAGATACATTGGCACGGGAAAAAGGATTGAAAGCGCTCTTTGCTCTTTCGACACAGGCCTTTAATTATTTTTCGCAAAAGGGGGGATTCAAAGAGGTTCCTTCCGATTATCTGCCAGCGATCCGTCGTGAGAAATTTGATCAAAGTGGACGAAACTCCAAAATTTTGTGGAAAGAGATTCAACCGTAGTGAACGATTCCCTTCCACCCCCTATTCCCAAGCCCTCTGAGAGCCACTATTGGATTCGAGGAGAGGATCGTGATGAGTACGGCCCTGTGACGTTAAAGGAGCTTAAAGATTGGGTGGCAGAGGATCGTGCAGGAAATGGGACGTGGGTTCGTAAAGAGGTGGGGGATTGGTCGATCTGGGAATCCTATCCGGAGCTTCTGGAGCTTTCCTCTACGGAGGAGTTTCTTCAAGCGACTTTTATCTCCCGTTTTATCGCTTTTTTCATCGATTATCTCTTGCTCACATTGGCGGTTTCGATTGCGATGATTGTTGTTTGGGGAGATTTCGATATTTTTCAACAACCGGTCACCTCATTTGATGAGATGTTGCAACGATTTCAAAGTCCAGTTTATGCTGAATTGAGCATCTATATGAAGTTGATTATGGAGGGGGCTCACATTCTTTATTTTGGCTGGTTTTTAGGACGTCCGCTGCAGACCTTAGGAAAGAAGATCATGGGGATTCGAGTGGTGGATGCTGAGGGAAGAGCGTTGACGCGTCGTCGGGGATGGATGAGGGCCGTCGCTTCCGTGATTTCGTTACAATTTTTTTGGGTTGGATACTGGATCGCCATTTTTAATCCAGGCCTACGCTCCTTACACGATTGGCTCGTTCAAACACGAGTGGTGAAAGGGCTTCCCCCGAAGGAGAAAGAGGAAAATGAGACCGATTAAAAACATTATCTTGGATTGGTCCGGAACACTTGTTGATGATTTTAAACCGGTACTCGAAGCGACCAACGAGATTTTTAAACAATACGGAAAACCGGGGATGTCGGAGAGTGAGTTTCGTGAGAAATTCTTTCTTCCGTTTCCGGATTTTTATAAGATTTATCTTCCCGAAGCGACGATGGTGGAACTCGATCATCATTATCATACCTCCTTTAAACTTCTCCAAGAGAATATCACATTCCTTCCCCATGCTCTTGATTTTTTGAATTACTGTCGCGATCAGAAGTATCAACTCTTTATTCTGAGCACGATTCATAAAGAACATTGGGCGGTTCAAAGCGTTCG
>CAMAQI010000031.1 GCA_945860255.1 Methylacidiphilum caldifontis | reverse complement strand
TTTTCCGCTTGTTCAAGCGTTATGCCATTTCGTTTATTTTTATTATCTTTCGGGCCGATAATTTTTGGTTTGATAAATAAAGTTTTTACTTTGTTCGACCAATCAGATCGTTTTGCTTTAGGAACGATACTTACAATTGATTTTAAGTTCTTTAAAAAGACATCAATAATTTGAGGAAATTCATTTACTTTACCTCCTCCTGTAAATTCGTCTTTAATTGTACCAAACACTCCAAATTCTTTGTAGAGCGGAATCCAAAGAGTCGTTTGGTCTAGTTGAGTTGTTTTGAATAGTTCAATATGTTTGGCAAACAGGAAGGTAATCGCTCTTTTTTTATCAAATCTTTTCCATTCCTCACAGGATCGGGAAAGCATATCGATCATATTTTCTAAACCAAACTCGTCACTTTCTCCCATAAACCAACGCCATGTTTGAAGTGAGTTTTCTTGCTTTAAAAATTCTTTAACCCATTTGTTTTTTTCTTTCGATTCAAGGGCAAGAAAATCGTAAAATGAAATTCTGTTATTTTCGAGAAATGAAAGAAAGGGTCTATTTTTATCGTTAATGTCTAAAGAAAGTTGAAATCTCGGATTATGGTCAACAACGAGTGTCTTAACTAAGTCTTTGTAATCAAAAATATGAGGGTTATTCCAAGATTCGATAAACCAAACCGTGATTATTTTTTTGAGTTTTATTCCCGCTTGAGTGGAACTATTTCCAAGTGTTATTTTTTTCTGATTTTTAGATTTTTTTAGATTTGTTTTAACCTCAATTCCAATTTTTTCAGATTCAAAATCGATTGTCATATCCGGAAATTTAGTGGAACCAGAGGAATATTGGGGGTCAAATCGATTTGTTCTCAAAAATTGCTCAGTGACTTTTTCCGCTTTCTTATCTGAAAATGGAGGCAGTTTTTTTATTTTTTCCTGCTCATTGATAAAGCAGAGGAACTCTGACTTAAATAATTTAAGATCATCAAGAATGTTTTTGCGAATGCTCATATATTTACCCCGTGATCCCCTGCTTCTTGGCCATATCGGCGAAGTGCCCTCGTTTTTTGAGGAGTTCGGAGAAGGTTCCCTCTTCGATGATCGAGCCTTTGGAGAAGACCAAGATTTTATTCATTCCGGAGAGGGTCGAAAGACGATGAGCGACGCAGAAGGTCGTTTTGTTCTTCGAGAGTAAATCTAACGCGGCTTGAACCTCCGCTTCCGATTCGGAGTCGAGGCTGGCGGTCGCTTCATCTAAGGCCAAGATCGGGGCGTTCCGGACAAAGGCACGGGCAATGGTGAGTCGTTGACGTTGACCTCCCGACATTCGAACCCCTCGTTCGCCGATAACGGTTTTAAATCCTTCAGGCATCTGTTGAATGAATGGCGTGGCATGAGCGAGTCGGGCTGCTTGTTCGATCTCTTGTTGGGAGGCATTGAGTTTTCCGAAGGCGATATTTTCGGAGACCGTGCGATTATAGAGCATCGCCTCTTGACTCACGAGGGCCATTTTCGCACGGAGAGAGGAGAGTTCAAATTTTCGGATATCGACTCCATCAATTAAGATGACCCCTTCGGTAACATCGTAAAAACGAAAGAGAAGATTAATGAGAGTGCTTTTTCCGCAGCCACTTTCTCCAGCGAGTCCGATCGATTCCCCTTTATGAACGGTGAAATTAATATTGTTGAGAACCTGGGTCTCACCGTAGCTGAAACTGACGTTTTTAAATTCAATGTTTCCTTCAAAGAATTGCAGCTTGATTCCGTCTGGATTGTTTTGAACGGAAGGAGTTTCCGCATAAAAGTCGCGAAGTCGTTCGAGAGCGACTCGCGTTTGTTGAAAGAGCAGTCCTAGGGAGGCCAGCTTCTTAATCGGGGTCGCCATCAGGATCAGTCCCATGAAGAAGGTGGTCATATTCGCAAAGCTCATTCCGGAATGAACCACGTAAACAATGACAAGCCCGAAGCTTAACATCGAGAGGGTCTCGATCACCGGATTCATCAACTCCTTTGCTCGCATGGTTCGAAAATTATGGGAGAGGAATTGGCGGGCATAGCTTCTAAACTCCTCCTCTTGAAATTTTTCAAGTCCAAAGGCTTTGGCAACACGCATATTGGAGAGCGATTCGATGAGAACACTGGATTGTTGGATTCCAACTTCTGAACCTTTGGTCGAATACTTACGCACTTTGCGTCCGAGTACGGAGATGGGAATGGCGAGAATCGGAATATAAATGAGGGCCATCAGAGTGAGTTTCCATTCGACGGCAAAGAGATAGGCGAGGGCAGAGATAATCGTGACCGGTTCTTTGATGAGATCAGAGAGTCCCAAACTGAGCCAGCGTTGAAGGACGGCGGTATCTTGGTTGATCCGAGTGATCATATCCCCAAGGGTTGATCGATTGAAGTAATCCATGGAGAGAGAGTTGAGTTTCACAAGGGCTTCGCATTTGAGATCGTTCATCACACGATCACTCGACCAGGCGAGGCAGTAAGAGCTTAAATAGCCGATGATTCCCCGAATCAAGGCAAATCCGGCAAAGAAGACCATCCCGCCAATGATTTGAAGCAGATCGAGAGGGCGACCCATTTGAGGGAGAAAGGGATCGAGGAAAGCAAGAATCGAGGCTTGGAGTGCTTTTATGATTTCACGCCATGAATGAGCTTCGGCGAGGGTTGTGATTGAGGCGGCGGCTGGGGCGATCTGATTGGGATCGATTCGGGAGATGACGAGATTGACCCCCCACATGATTCCGGCATGTACCAAGCCGAAAAGAATCCCGAGGAGAATCCCGAGGGCAAAACGTTTCCAGTAGCGGAGGATTAGCGGGAGTCCCCGTTCAAGGACAAAGGTGCTCAAATTCATTGGTGAACCCTAGGAATCTTTTTTAATAAATCCATCAACAATTTCTGAAAGCTTTAAAGTCCGTTCCCTCCATACCCCCCGACAAAGGGGATGAATTATCCTAGATTCGGCAGCTGAAATGGAGGGGCAGCCCCGACAGGTCGCATAGGCGTCAACTTAAGCTCCTTTTCATGGGGCGAACTTTCAAAAAACCTTGCCTCACGCGAAGGCGCGACGTACGCAACGTTTAAAGCCCGACCTCCCCCTCGTTCTGACTACGGCTCTGTCGAGCCTCTTCCCTATTTTTAAAAAGATCTCGAAAACGAGCTTTCGATCTCTTTTTAAAAACAGGGATCTATCGCTTACGCTCTTAGGGTCAGAACTCCTCCCCCCTTTTTTGATGAATCAGACAAGGAGACTCCGAGGTTGATTCCAGGAGAGGCGAAGCCGAGCCCCCTAAGGAGAAGGTCGATCGTTTTTTGAAAATCCTTTTTTCAAAGAAACGGGAGAGATTCTCAGAAGGTATTTTCCGACGCAGGAGGAAACAGAGGGAATCATCTCAGTGAGTCGTTGCATTTTCCCCATTGCGTTCGTTGCGCCGTCGCGTGAGAATAGTGCCTTTGAATGGATTTCTTAAGTTGACGCCTATGCGACAGGTCGGGGCTGCAGTTGTACCCCTTCCTCCCTGCGTACAAAAATTATTTCCGCTTCCAGCGTCGAGTGCTTCTCGTTTTACGAGCCTTTTCCCCGTAGCCCGAGGCACAGGTTACGTTGTAATTTTAACTTTGAATTTACCGATAGCGAATTGATGGAGTACAGCAGAGGCAAGAGTTTGGTAAGGCATTCCAAATTCAGAAGCCTTATCTCTTAATTTTGAAACGGTATCCGCCTTTAAGCGTAGATTAACCCGTGCCTCTTTTTTTTCACGCAGGGAAACGCTATTTTTTGCCGCTTCCTGGAACATTTTCCGCATATTAGGATCGTCAACAGTTTTAAACTCACCTCTCTCAAAGGCATCTTCGATAGATTGCTCAAATGCATCGAGTTTTAAATTCTTAAATGGATCTTTAACTTTCATTTTAGCCTCTTTTTTTATGATATTTTCTTGATGGGTAAATCGTGATTAATCGTATTTTATTCCCTCGAATCTCGAAGGCCACGCAATGAGTGTAATTATTGATTTTGACAATCAAAACTCGTTCGCCGTTTGTTTTCTCTTCAAAAGAATATCTGTTTTGAAGAATCTCATTTTCCGCATCTTCAAAACTAACTCCTCTTTCAGCTTTTATTTTCTCATTTTTCTTTGAATCCCATTCAAAAAACATGTGTACAATGTACACTGATAGGAATCTAAGTCAACCGTTATTTAATATTGTGACAAGAAGGGAGCGCAGACTAAACACCACATGATGTTTTTGGCGAGATAGGCCGGATGTTTGAAATGACGATAGGGACCAGAGCGGATGATTCCTCTGTCGGTGAGATTTGAGAATCGAATCCCTTGACGACTGATGGGGGGTCTACCAAGAAAAGGAGGATGTGGAATAACGATTCTCAATCTCGGGTGATAGACCGCTCTTTTAGCCTTCCTGCGAAAAGGCGCGTCGTTTTTGAATATTTTGAAGTTGTTCAGATTGCGAATACGCTGCTTTCGGTTTTAGTCGGTATTTTAGCCTTAGCGCTTTTAATTGAATCGACTGTTTTAGTTCTGATCTTTCGTCGTCCTCCGTATATTCTAGCGGAGGATAGCGGCTATGTGATGTGGAGAACGACCGAGGTTTTTCGATTACGACCGGATATGGTAAAATCGTTTCTTGAAACGATGGGGTCGAAAATGCTGACCATTCAACCGGGAGCCTATAATCTCGATTCGTTGGCTCATCATGTTTATCCGCATGTGATTCAGGCACTTCAACAAAAAGTAGGACAGAATGAGAGTCGGATTCAACGAAAGGTTCGTCAACTTTGGACTTTTTTAGAGGCACGCGCCTATTCCGATCCGACTCCGGCTTATCAATCCTATCGTTGTTTTATTGTTCGCGCGGAAAAATCGTTTTATGAGGAGCAGTTGAATGATTCTGGAAATCCAGAGACAAGAGCAACGAGCTCGATTGTTTATTATCTCTTCTATTTGGAGCAAGGTCGTCCCACTCCGGAGAATCCTTGGGGGCTTAAAATTTGGGGCTTTCGTGAATTGGATTCGGAATTGGAGTCTAAGAAAATCTGGGACGGTTCTGCGGGACTTGGGGAGGAGTTCAAATGAACCAAAGGATAAATCGATTTTATTCTCTGCTCTTTTACCTCCTTTTGATGGGGACTGTTTTTTCGCAATTTACAGCCCCCCCGCCGCTTCGAGGGAAGATGGTTTCGGATGAGGAACTGGAGGAGAGCAAGCCAGCCGATTCGGTGATGATACACGGTAAAAAAGCGGAGCAGCTTACCGATGAGGAGACCCGCGATTTTCTTCAGGGGAAGATTCGAACGATCAGCCAAGGGGATGGGGAGGTCGAACTCTTACGCGTCGCTCCCGGTTATCCGATGACCTTAAGTTTTAGTGAGATTCCGCAAAATATTATTTTAGGGGATCCGAAAATGGTCGGTTATCAGAAGGTCGGGAAGACCGTCGTTCTTTCGGCGATGACTCGTCAAGGGGATACCTCCTTACAAGTCTTTTTTTCTGGAGGAAAGCTTCGTGTCTATCATCTCTTTATTGAGTCCGATTTTGTCACCGGAGAGACAGCGGTACGGGTCTCTCCTTTCTCCTCTGACTCTCCTTCCGGTTTAATCAACTCAAAAGGAAATTCAGCCTTTGGACTTAAAGAGATTTTAGAGATTGTGCGAAATTATGATCTGATGATTAGCGAAAAAGCGATTCGACCTCAAGAAGTTCGTCGTATCGATCTTTATCGTAAAAGTTCTTATCCAGGATTTACCTATTTTTCACTTTATCGTTTTTCCCACGGACCGGTGGTTGTCACTTTCTCCTATCAAAATACCCGTTCGGTCACCTGGCGAGTCGATGAATCGAAGATTCGGATGGAGCTTGGGCATCGACTTTTTATTCCGGATTATGTTTCGATTCATCGGCCCTTTTTAATGCCGGGAGAGAGTACCACGGGGATGGCGTTGATGTATCAACCTCCTTTTTCCAATGAACAACCTTTTGAACTGGTGAGTCGATAAAAGGAATCCTATGAAAACAGCTCATTTTTCATTCCCTCGTTGGCGTTGGCTCTTGATCGGAATTGCGAGTGCGATTGCTTTGATTGGGCTTGGGCTTCTCCTTTATCAATCGAACCAAGAGGGGGATCCTTATCGAACGGTCCGTGAGTCCTATGCCAAGCAGCAAAGGGGGACGGTATCCTCGAAAGAGGAATCTTCTGAAGCGACGAAAGTTTCCCCTTTATTAAATAGAGAAGGGGAAGAGCCGAAATCTTCACCGGAAGAGGAGATTCGAAAATTAGAGGTCATTCCGCTTCAAAGCGGAGTCAACACCCCAAAAATAGTTACTCCTCCGTTAGAGATGAAGAGTGGAATTCAGGAACGAAAAGTGGTTGAAATGGAGAGCATTCCAGCCCCTGTCTTTGAAGAGCCGGTGATTCCTCAATCTCTTTTAGATCAGACCCCTCCCTCGAAGAATAGAGCGGAGTCTTCCAAAGTTACCATCGCTCCTGCTCGATATCGATTTAATAATCTCAGTCCCGATGCTGTATTAGGAAATGTCGTGGTGACTGAGGACAACTCGAGCAAAGACTTTAATCTCGATACTTTTGCTCCGGAGATGGAGGATATAGATTTGGCGCTCATGGATCATATTCATAGTTCAAGTTTGGAGCTCGATGTGGCGGCGGGAGTCTGGACCCCCTTTTATTTTCAAGGGAGGAAACTCTTGGAGGTGGGAGACAAACTTCGTGGTCAGGCCACTCCGGGGAGGCAGAGAGATCGTCTCGTCGTAAAATTTACGAAAGTAATTAAAAAGGATGGAAGATCCCTTCCGATTCAGGGGATTTCCTTAGCGCAAGATGGGACTTTGGGGATTCCGGGTGAGAAAGTGGGAAATATTTTTCAAGCGGCGGCGGGGCCTCTGTTAGCGGAGCTAATTAAAGGGGTCTCGGAGAGTTTTCAAGATCGAGAAAAAGGGATTGTCTCGGCAACGGGATCGACCGTGGCGACCGATCTTCCGGTGAGGAACCTCAAAAATGCCGGAATTCGCGGTTCTCAGCGCGTTTTAGATAAAATTGAGGAGCTGATGACCGAAGAGCTTGAGGAGAATAAACCGTATCTCTTTGTGCACGCAGGAACCCGATTGCGATGTCGTTTACAGGTTGCCGTCGATGTTTCTCAGGCCGATTATGGGAAGTGATTTGCACCTGTAATCACGTTGAGGAAGATTTTCAGCTTGATCTTTGCGGTTGGGAGGATACCTAGGATGGGCAAATGGAAAGTCTTCTCTTTTGGTTCTTTACCTTCGGAATGTTACTGGGTGGTATTGGCGTCATTGCCAATCGAAACCCTATTGCCTCTGCGCTCTCTCTTGTGATCTCCATTTGTTTTCTTGCGGGACTTTATCTGCTCCTCAACGCCTTCTTTCTCGCAGCGATCCAAATCATTGTTTATGCCGGTGCGGTGATGGTTCTTTTTCTCTTTATTGTGATGCTTCTCGACTTAAGAGCCGAAGCAAAGCGTCCTTTTCGTTGGGGAGCCTTTTTTGTGGGTCTTGTGGTTGCTGTGCTTTTCTTTGTGGCGATCGCTCGTGTGACTCATTCGATGAAAGATCGATTCGTTGCGGCTCCCTTCGGAAATCCCGATAATATTACCGCGATTGGAAATCTTCTTTTTACTCGCTATTTACTTCCCTTTGAAGTGACCAGTATCCTTCTTTTGGTGGCGATGATTGGGGCGATTCTTCTTAGTAAAAAGGAACTCAAATAATGGACATTGGACTACAACACTATTTAGTCGCTAGCGGAGCCCTTTTTTCCCTTGGACTTTTTGGGATTATTTTCCGTCGGAATTTAATCGTCGTTTTCATGTGTCTTGAGCTCATGTTAAATGCTGCAAATCTCACGTTGGTTGCCTTCAGTCGTTTTACCCAGCATATGGATGGTCAAATCTTTGTCTTTTTTACGATTACCGTTGCGGCGGCAGAGGTCGCCGTTGGTTTGGCGTTGGTCGTCGCCATTTTCAGAATTAAAGGAAATGGAAAGACGGAATCGTTGAAGGAACTTAAATTTTAAGAAAGTAATCTATGATCTCCTGGCTCATTCTTCTGGCTCCCCTGCTTTCTGCACTCCTGATTCTAGGAGGTCTCCATCGTTCAAAGACTCTGTCACAAGGAGTTTCCATTATCGCCTGTTTGGTCAGTTTTTTAATCGCACTCGGTTTCTTTACCGGTTCGATCTCCGCCCCTCAACCGTTTACCTGGATTAATCTTCCCGAATTTAAGGCAGAGATTGGGATTTTGGTGGATCCTCTTTCCAAATTAATGCTTCTTGTGGTCACAGGGGTCGGTTTGATGGTTCATCTCTTTTCTGTCGGCTACATGCATGAGGATGAAGGGGTCTCCCGCTTTTTCGGAAAACTTTCGATTTTCATGTTTTCGATGATTGGAATCGTCGTTTCGACCAATTTAGTTCAAATGTTTATCTTTTGGGAGCTGGTCGGTTTAAGCTCCTATCTGCTGATCGGGTTTTGGTTTCAAAAACCGAGTGCTGCGGATGCCGCTAAAAAAGCATTTTTAGTCAATCGAGTGGGCGATTTTGGATTTCTCCTCGGTATTATTTTTTATTGGACCCTAGCAGGAACGGTGATGTTTGGAGCTGAGGCGGCATTGACGATTCAATCGCGTATGGGGGCTGGGGAAAGTTTGAACATCACGATGGTGACGGCAACAGGATTACTCTTATTTTGTGGGTGTATGGGAAAATCAGCAATGATTCCCCTTCATGTGTGGCTACCAGATGCGATGGAGGGGCCGACCCCTGTATCGGCATTGATCCATGCCGCCACGATGGTAGCCGCAGGCGTTTATATGCTTTGTCGCGTTTTTGTTGTCCTCTCTCTCTCGGAGCAAACCCTCGAGGTGATTCTTTATATTGGAGCAGGGACGGCATTTGTCGCCGCTTTGATTGCGACGCAGCAAAATGATATCAAACGGATTTTAGCTTTTTCAACCCTTTCCCAGTTAGGTTATATGGTCATGGCCGTTGGTTTAACTAGTCCTGGAATCGAGTTTCCTGCCGCTTCGATGTTCCATTTAACGACCCATGCCTTTTTTAAGGCGATGCTCTTTTTAGGGGCAGGATCGGTGATTCATGCGGTTCATCATGAGCAAGATATTTGGAAAATGGGGGGTCTTTGGAAAAAGCTTCCTTGGACCTTTGGAACCTTTTTATTGGGAGTTCTCGCATTGACCGGATTCCCCGGGCTCTCCGGTTTCTTTAGTAAAGAGGAGATTTTGACGTTAGCCTATCATAAGAGTGGACCTGTGATGGTTTTTGCTACGATTACCGCCGGATTGACCGCATTTTACATGATGAGATTACTGATCGTGACCTTCTTCGGGGAGGCTCGTTCTACGAATGCCCTCAAGGCCCATGAGTCTCCAAAGATCATGATCATACCGTTAGTCATTTTAGCCTTTCTAACCGTTTTTGCAGGATATCCTTTTATGGGGATTCTTGCGAGTTTAGGACAAACTCATCCTCATGAGGCTTCCCATACCGTGATGGGGATTTCGATCGGAGTCATGCTTGCAGGGTATTTGATCGCCTTTGTGTTGTATCGAGGTCGAGGAATAGAGCCGATTTACGCACGGGTTTTGGCGAACAAATTTTATGTCGATGAATTTTACGATCGAGTTCTGTTAAGGATCCAGCAAGGTTTTGCAATTGGAATGGATTTTATCGATCAATGGGTAATCGGATTTGTTTTTGTACGCGGAACATCCTTGGTGGTGAATTTAACAGGAGAGGTTCTTCGGTTAGTCCAATCAGGAAGTCTACAAGGATACGCCTTTTTCTTTGCCGCAGGGGTTGTCGGCTTAGTTTATTGGATGCTTAAAGGTTTCTAAGAGATAAATATTATGAATCCACTGCTCATTCTTCTTTTAGTTCCCCTCGCTGCGATTGCGGTGATCCTTTGGCTTCCACAGATTTGCCCCAAAAGGACTACCGTCACCGCTTTTATTGTTAATTTTGCGATCTCATTAGGGCTCTTCTTTCAATTTGAGGGGGGAAGTGGCTTTCAATGGGTTTTGAAATACCCATGGTTTAATCTTCCGAATGTCGCCCAAGTGAATTTCCATCTTGGTGTGGATGGCATTAGTCTCATGATGGTTTTTTTAACGACCTTAGTCAGCTTAGCTTCCGTATGGGTGACCTC
This sequence comes from Methylacidiphilum caldifontis, assembly GCA_945860255.1. Lineage (GTDB taxonomy): Bacteria > Verrucomicrobiota > Verrucomicrobiia > Methylacidiphilales > CAMAQI01 > CAMAQI01. The sequence goes on along the minus strand of CAMAQI010000031.1, from coordinate 8,486 downwards.
GGCAGTGGTGAAGCGCGCTCGAGAGTTTTTTATCTACATTTTATTGATCTCCTTAGGGGCCCTTGGCGCCTTTCTCTCTCGAGACCTTTTCTTTATCTATATTTTTCATGAGTTTGCCTTGATTCCGACTTTTTTAATGATCGGGATTTGGGGAGGGCAAAATCGTCAGTTCGCCAGTATTCAAATGACACTGTATCTTGCTTTAGGAAGTTTAATTTTGCTGGCAGGAATTGTCGGTTTGGTTTTGACACAACCGTTGGATAGTCGTTCCTTCGATCTGGAAGCGATTCAACAAATCCATGTCATCGATGAGGGGATTCAACGGATCATTTACCCGCTTCTTCTCATTGGATTTGGAATTTTGATCTCTCTTTTTCCTTTTCATTCATGGGCGCCCACCGGTTACGCCTCCGCTCCTGCTGCGACAGCGATGATGCATGCGGGGGTCTTAAAGAAATTCGGGCTCTACGCTTTACTTCGTTTGCTTCTCCCTGCGTTGGATTCAGGGGCTGATTATTGGCAGACAACGCTTCTGGTATTGATTGTGGGGAATGTGATTTATCTCGGTTACGTCACCATGGCTCAGAAAGAGTTTCCGTTGATGTTGGGTTACTCAAGCGTCATGCATATGGGTTATCTTTTCTTAGCGTTGGCGAGCCAGAGTCTGATTGCACTGACCGGTTTTGTTTTGCTGATGGTTGCCCATGGAATTAGCGCGGCGCTTCTCTTTGCTCTTTCGGGTGAACTCCAGTCAAAGACAGGGGAGACACGGATCGCCTCTTTCGGCGGGGTTTACACTCAGGCCCCGTTTTTAGGGATCATGCTCTTGGTCGGCTCAATGGCTTCGATTGGATTGCCAGGATTGGCAAATTTTTCCGGAGAGGTATTGATCTTCTTTGGGGCCTTTAAATCCCACCCTTGGGTGACGATCGTTTGTGTTTGGGGAGTCGTTATTTCGGCGGTCTATCAACTACGAGCCGTTCGTTTGATCTGTTTTGGATCGGTGAGTGAGGTCACCGCTAAATTGGTTGATTTATCCTCTTATTCTGCACGGTTTCCTTATTTACTTCTGGTTGCGGCGAGTCTTTGGATTGGGATTTATCCGCAGTCCGTGATCCATCTTGTTCAGCCTTGTCTTGAAGTGATTTTGAATGGGGGAGGGCGATAATTTATGATCTCTATTTTTGGAACTCCGGAATTTATTCTCACCGTAGCGGCGACTTTATTATTGCTTTGGGAGGCCGCTTTAAATCCCTCACCTCGTTTGCTTGGTCGAGTCACTTTAGCGATCTTAATCGGGCTTTTCGTCTATGTTTTTGAGTCAGACCCGACCGCAAATAAAGCTCTTTGGAGTGGACTTTATGTTTGGGATGCCGAGGCAAAGTTCTTTAAGCTATTTTTTATCGTGACTTCCATTCTTGTCGTCTGGTCAATACGTCTTTTGGAGTCGAAGATTGAGGTCGGAAAATCGGAATTTTATATCATTACCCTTTTTGCCGCCTCTGGAATGATGCTGCTTTCCTCGGTACAAGATTTAATCCTGCTTTTTGTTGCTCTTGAACTCGTGACGGTCTCTTTTTATGTTTTGGTCGCTTATCATCGAAGTCAAACGGCCTCGCTTGAGGCCGGGGTAAAATATTTAGTAATGGGAGCCGTCTCCTCGGCCTTTTTGATTATGGGCTCGGCCTATTTATTTGGAGCTTGTGGATCGACTCATTTTGATTCGATCGGCTTGGCACTTCGTTCTCTTGAGATGAGACCGGAAATTCTTTTGGGACTCGCTTTGGTCTTAGTGGGGCTTTTCTTTAAGGTCTCTGTGGTTCCGTTCCACGTCTGGGCCCCCGATGTTTATCAAGGAGCCCCTTTACCGGTCACCGCCTTTTTGGCCGTTGGTTCAAAGGCGGCTGGAATTGTTTTATTGTTACGTCTTTTGACGGGGCCTTTTGCGGGCGAGGAAGTGGCTAGCTATTGGATTCCAGCATTGGCCACTTTGGGTATGGCCTCCATGATTTTAGGAAATTTTGCAGCGATTCCTCAACGAAATCTGAAACGGATGCTCGCTTACTCGGGGATCGGACATGCTGGATTTTTACTCGCAGGGATTGTCTCTAACTTTATTCAAGGCCAAGCGGCGGTATTAATTTATCTTTGTACCTACCTTATCTCGGCGATGACCGTATTTATTGCGATGTCCGCTCTTGGAAAGAGTGGGGAGTCAGATCATGTTTCAAATTATGCGGGGTTATCGAAAAAAGCCCCTTGGATTGCGGTTCCGATGGCGTTAGGAATGGTCTCCTTGGCAGGAATTCCTCCCTGTATCGGTTTCATGGGTAAATTCACCATCTTCATCGCAATTTGGCAGTCGGAACATTATGCTCTTTTTGCTGCGGGAGTCATTTCAGCGGTCGCCGGTCTTTATTATTATTTGGGGGTTGTTCGGACGATGTATTGGACGAATCCCGCAGATAAGGACCCTGTCATCGTCTCTTTTCAGACGAAGATCGTTTTGGGTTTATTATCAGCCTCAATTCTTTTGATTGGATTTTGGAGTAAACCGTTGTTCTCCATCGTTAATTCGATCTATGGATTTTAGGGTTACGGTCCAGCCCTTGACGCCTTTGGCTCAAGGAGTAGCTTCTTAGGGATGACTATGGAATTGATCACTTGTAAGATGGGTAATGAGAAATTGATACGAGCCTCTGATGCGGCCTCCAATCGATTGAAGACACTTCTTTCCGAAGATCCACAACCGCAATCTGGATTGCGTCTCTCGGTGATCGGTGGTGGTTGCTCTGGCCTTCAATATGATATGACCATCACGCCGGCTCCGACGACACGTGATATTCTTGTGGAGACGAATGGGGTTCGATTGATTGTTGACCCAAAGAGTGCGCTTTATGTAAGTGGTTCATTGTTAGATTATAGTGATGACTTACAAAAAGGGGGATTTCAGGTCACGAATCCGAATGCCACAGCCCATTGCTCTTGCGGTCAAAGTTTTTCAGTCTGATCGGTCATTTGTGGGGGAATTTTGTTGCGAACAACTGGATTTCCCTTATTTTTTAAAACGTGAGGGGAGTCCCGATGAGAAGGGGACTGAGAGGTGGTAGATCCACGACCCTAAAGGCTCATTTTTCCTAAAACGATCAATGGGCGAACCTGATCCGGGTGATGCCGGCGGAGGGACACAATCTTCTTTCATTTGAGTTGATTTGTTTTTTTCTGCCTCATTTTTCGATCAATAACGATGGAGATCCTGATGTCTGAAATGCTGCATACTGACGTAACGACCGATTTAAAGGGCGGTTCAACCATTCATCAACCATTTCCTGGATCGCATAAGGTTTATGTGACCGGATCACGTCATGATCTGCGGGTTCCGTTTCGCGAGGTCCGACAATCGCCGACGAAAAATTTTAAAGGGGAGATGGAGCATAATCCCGCGGTTCGCATTTATGATCCCTCCGGTATTTATACCGATCCAGAGGCCAAAGTGGATATTCGTGAAGGACTTCCTTCAGTTCGTTCGGCGTGGATTGAGGAGCGCAACGATACAGAGACCGTCACCGGTCGTCAGGTTCAACCGCGGGATAACGGCTATCTGTCGGATCTTCATGAATCCACGGCCAAAACCCGTGACGGTAAAGGTCGACTCGAAATTTTTCAGGGATTAACTCGTCCGATTCGACAGGCGAAGAGTGGAAAGAATGTCTCCCAAATGCACTACGCTCGTCAAGGGGTGATCACCCCGGAGATGGAATATATTGCGATTCGAGAAAACCTTGGACGGGAGGAGTATCTCCAGAACGGCTATCATGCTGGAAATGATTTTGGAGCCTCGATTCCTCGCATTATTACCCCTGAGTTTATCCGTCAAGAGGTCGCTAAAGGACGAGCGATTATCCCGGCGAATATTAATCATCCGGAATCGGAACCGATGATCATTGGTCGAAATTTCCGGGTGAAGATTAATGCCAATATTGGAAATTCAGCGGTGACTTCATCCATTGAGGAGGAGGTTGAAAAGATGACTTGGGCGATTCGATGGGGGGCCGATACCATCATGGATCTCTCGACCGGAAAGAATATTCATGCGACTCGCGAATGGATTTTAAGAAATTGTCCGACTCCCGTGGGAACGGTTCCGATTTATCAAGCACTCGAAAAGGTCAACGGAAGAGCAGAGGAGCTAACGTGGGAGATTTTCCGAGATACCTTGATTGAACAAGCGGAGCAAGGGGTTGATTACTTTACGATCCATGCCGGGGTTTTACTTCGCTATGTACCGATGACCGCGAAGCGTCGTTGTGGAATTGTCAGTCGTGGGGGATCGATTTTAGCGAAGTGGTGTTTAGCGCATCATCAAGAGAATTTCCTCTACACCCATTTTGAAGAGATCTGTGAAATCATGAAGGCTTATGATGTGAGCTTCTCCTTGGGAGATGGATTGCGTCCTGGAGCGATATCGGATGCGAATGATGAGGCTCAACTCGGAGAGTTGAAGACTTTAGGTGAGTTAACGCAGGTGGCGTGGAAACATGACATTCAAGTCATGATCGAGGGGCCAGGTCATGTGCCGATGCAGCTCATTAAAGAGAATATGGATCTGCAATTGAAGCATTGTGCCGAGGCCCCTTTTTATACCCTTGGACCGTTGACGACCGATGTGGCACCCGGTTATGACCATATCACCAGTGCGATTGGTGCCGCGATGATTGGATGGTTTGGAACAGCGATGCTTTGTTACGTGACTCCGAAAGAACATTTGGGACTTCCCAATAAAAAGGATGTGAAGGATGGAGTCATCGCTTACAAGATCGCCGCTCATGCCGCCGATCTTGCGAAGGGATTCCCTGGGGCGCAGTCATGGGATGATGCCTTGAGTAAGGCCCGCTTTGAATTCCGATGGGAGGATCAATTTAACTTAAGTCTCGATCCAGAGACTGCCCGTTCCTTTCATGATGAGACCCTTCCGCAAGAAGGGGCGAAACAGGCTCATTTCTGTTCGATGTGTGGACCGAGTTTTTGTTCCATGAAGATTACGGAAGATGTGCGTCGCTATGCCGAAGAGCAAGGGGTGGCTGAAGAGAAGGCTCTTGAAGAGGGGATGAAGGCAAAAGCGGAGGAATTTAAAAATCAAGGTTCAGAACTTTATCAGAAGGCCTAATCGATATGAGTCTAAAATTACATTTTTCAAAAATGAACGGTGCCGGAAACGATTTCGTTGTTTTCGACAATCGTGATCTCAAAACGACTCTCTCGACAGAGCAGATCGCCTTCCTTTGTCATCGCCAGTTTGGGGTCGGAGCCGATGGGTTGCTTGCCGTTGAGCCTGATACTCAAGGGGCCGATTTTCGGATGCGCTATTATAATGCCGATGGCGGAGAGGCAGAGATGTGCGGTAATGGAGCTCGTTGTTTTGCTCGTTATGTCAGATCGTTAAAAAGTGCTTCCGCCTCGCAAGTGACTTTTAGAACTCAAGCCGGACTGATTGAGGCGGAATTTCATGGTGAGGAGATCTCAGTTCAATTGACCTCTCCGCAGGGATTAAAACTTAATGAATCGGTGGCTTTAAAAGATCGCTCATTGATCGTTCACTCCTTGAATACCGGTGTCCCTCATGCGGTGGTCTTTGTCGAGGATCTTGAAAAGACCCCGATTGTCGATTGGGGGAGTCAACTTCGTTATCATCCTCATTTCGCTCCGAAGGGAACGAATGTTAATTTTGTTCAAGTGCTCAATCAAAATCAAATTCGAGTTCGAACTTATGAACGGGGAGTGGAGGGAGAGACTTTAGCCTGTGGTACCGGAGTGACCGCTTCGGCGATTATCGCTCATTTGACTCATGCCGTTGAAAAACCGGTTCGAGTCAAGGTTCAAGGGGGAGATTGGCTGGGAGTCGATTTCGAAAAGAGCGGAGAGAGTTTTTCGAAGGTTAAACTTCAAGGTCCGGCTGTGGTTGTTTTCCAAGGAGAGATTGAGATTTATTAATGGATCAGATGAAGAGAGCTCTCTTTTTCATGATCTGGTTTTTCTTTTATGAACTCACCCGTTGTTTTATCGATTGCAGGCTCTGATAATAGTGGAGGGGCGGGGATTCAGGCAGATCTGAAGACCTTTTGTGCCTTTCGCTGTTATGGAACCACGGCGATTACCTGTATTGTTGCGGAGCATCCGGGACGAGTCAAATCAATCGAGCCGGTGACCCCTTTAAGGGTTCAAGAACAGATTGAACTGGTTTCTGAGGCCTTTCCTGTGAAAGCCTTTAAGACCGGAATGCTTTATTCTCAAGCGATTATTGAGGTCGTTGTTCAGTCGATTGAAACTCATCTCAAAGCGGTTCCTTTCGTTCTTGATCCGGTCATGGTTGCCTCCTCGGGAGTCGCACTTCTCCATCCGCAGGCGATTGAGGGGATTCAAAAACTTCTGATTCCCCAAGCGACGTTGGTGACTCCCAATCGAGATGAGGCGGCCTTACTTTGGGGGAAGCCGATTATGGATCTCAACGCCATGAGAGAGGCTGGTCTCGATTTAACGAATCGATATCAAGTTCCGTTCTTGATGAAAGGGGGACATCTCAAGGGGGATCAAGCGGTTGATCTTCTTTTTACTCATCAGGGGGAGGAGACCTTTATCGTTCCTCGAATTCCCCACGTTGATCCCCATGGAACCGGATGCACTTACTCCGCGGCAATCACCTGCGGACTCGCTCAGGGGTTGAAATTAAATGAGGCAGTCCGTGAAGCCAAAAGCTACATCACCCAGGCGATTGAGAGCCATTTTGAATCTCGCGGCTATCAGGTGTTAAATCATTTTAAAGATTCTATTTCCAGAGAAGAGCGGAAGCGTTAAGGTCTGAGGACTATGTCTTTTATTGGAAAACGCCATCATCTCCTCATCGTTCGAGAGGCCCCTCCAGGGCTTTATTTAAATGATGGTACCGGGGGAGAGATCTTATTGCCTCGTCGATATATCCCCAAAGATTATAAAATCGGAGAGAAGATTGAGGTCTTTGTTTACATGGACTCCGAGGATCGTCCTGTTGCGACCACAGAAACCCCTTATGCGATGGCCGGTGAATTTGCACATTTAAAAGTCGTCAGTATCAATCGACAGATCGGAGCCTTTTTAGATTGGGGGTTAGCGAAAGATCTTCTTCTTCCCTTTCGTGAGCATATTGGAGAGATCCGTTTAGGGCAGAAGGTGATGGTTTATATCTATCTTGACCCCAAAACCTCTCGTCTCGTTGCTTCGATGAGAACTAAGCAACATCTTAAACACCCCAACAATGCCTATAAAGAGGGGGCTGCGGTCTCTTTTATGGTCGAGGAGTCAACGGCTTTGGGTTACAACGTCATCGTTGAGAACAAGCACCATGGACTGTTGTTTGCCAGTACGCTTTCGGGGCCATTGACCCGTGGAGAACGCTTAAAAGGATTTGTTCATCAAGTTCGACCGGATGGAAAGATTGATCTTCGACTGGAGGCCTCGGGCTATCAAAAAGTCCTTCCTCTCACGGAGCTCATTCTTCAAGCCCTTCAACTTCAAGGGGGTCGACTGCCCTTTGATGATAAGAGTTCTCCGGAGCAGATTCGTAAGACCTTTAGTGTCAGTAAAAATACCTTTAAACTGGCGCTGAGCGCACTTTATCGAGATCGAAAGATCGCCTTTGATAATGGATCGACGATTTTAACTTCTGAGGGAGAGTTATTTTTGAAGACCGAATGGCAACCGGGAAAGAAAGTGTAGTTCTTTTGGAGTTTGAAGATGACTCAACACATTTCCAACGATCCTCTTCACGGAAAGACCCTTGAGATGATGCTTACGGTTTTGGTCGAGCATTACGGTTGGGAGGAGTTAGGAAAACGAATCAAGGTTCGCTGTTTCAATTTTGATCCGAGTATTAAGTCGAGCCTGACCTTCCTTCGCAAGACCCCCTGGGCAAGAGCGAAGGTCGAGGATTTGTATTTGATTTATACGTGTGATCATCCCCCTGTTGGTTAAACCCAATTCTTGCAATAGGAATTTCTCGGGAGCGATCGCGGGTCGCGATCACGCCATAAGGCGAAACCGACGCACTTCAAGAAAATCGATCGATGTCGCAGGACTGTTCGATGAATTCGGGATGCGTTGGTCATGTCATCAATCGTGATCCCGCACATGCACATGCGCATAAGCGTCAACTTAAGAGAAGAGAAAATGCAATCTTAACCGCAGAGCGCACATCCTCCTTCGTCCCGCACCGCGTGACTATGGCGGACAAGAAGGAACGCAGAGGAAAGGCATTTTTGCATCGATAGGGAGGATGGGGAGGATAAATTCAAAAACAATTTTTATCCTAAAAAAAGCAGTTGGAACCACAAAAGGTTCGTGAAACGAATAAGTGAAACCACCGGAGGTGCCAGTAATTTTGGTACAGCGGGAGATGGGGGTACAAATAAACGCGGATCACACGGATTTTCAGGGATTTACATAAAAGAAGAACT
>CAMAQI010000030.1 GCA_945860255.1 Methylacidiphilum caldifontis | reverse complement strand
AAAGTGGATGAAGCGGCGGATCGCGAAAAGGCCTCCCGCAGTATTTTTGCCCAGAACAGCATTAAAGCCCACGAAATCGAGCAAGATCTGAAGGAAGTGGATGAGGCCATCGGAGATCCCAAAGATGTTGAAACATTTGTGGTTTCAACGCTCAACAATATTTTCGGTGTTCAGGTCAATAAAGACTCCAAAGGTTATCGAATTGTTGTGGGAAATCTGCCCGGGCAACTCGTCGAACTTTTGCCGCCCGGAGAGATTGTATCTGTGAGTTTTTATTCACCGACACCTGAAGGATATCATTATCTTGGACGTAACAATCCCTTTGTTGAACAATTGTGCCAGTTGGTGATGGCCAATACGCTTGCGCGAGAAGGAAAACGTGCCGCCCGAATGGCGGTTATCAGAACCAATCAGGTTACCATTAAAACCACGCTTCTCCTATTCCGATGTCGCAATGTCATCGAAGAACGGAAAACAGCCCATCAAGTGGTAGCGGAGCAAATGATTCTGTGGGGCTGGAAGGGAACCCCTAATCAGCGTGAGTTCATTGGCCATGATATGGCAAAAACGCTTTTGACGAATGCGCGTGCCTCAAGCGATCTCTCCAATCAGGCACGCCAAGGCTTTCTTGATAATGAATTAAAAATTTTAAGTGATCTGCGGACAGATTTTGATTCTCTGGCCGAAAGCCAATCTCAAAAATTGGTAAATGCCCACGAGCGATTCAGTTCATTGATGGACGCTAAAAAGTTTCAAGTTGTTTATCCTGTTCTCCCTATGGATTTGCTCGGCATTTATATACTGCTTCCGGAAGGCGGTCCTGCCATTAATGATGATGAGGTCAAAATATGAGCAAACCGATTTCATCTGATTACGCCCTGCTGTTGACGGAAATCAAAAATCGTATCCGTGCAGCTCAATATGCCGCTTTGCGGGCGGCGAACAAGGAACTCGTCGCACTTTATTGGGATATTGGGAAAATGGTGGTGGAACGGCAGCTCGACGCTAAACACGGTGATTCGGTCGTCAAAAAACTGGCTTCCGATTTGCAACTTGAATTTCCGGCAGTCAAAGGCTTTTCGTGGCGCAATCTGTTTAACATGAGCGATTTTTACAGCGCCTACAGAACCCACCCAAAATTGCAACCACTGGTTGCAATAATAGGCTGGTCTCAAAACCTGATTATCCTTCAGCGCTGCAAAGAGCTCCAAGAGCAGGAGTTTTACATCAAAATGACCGCCAAGTTCGGATGGACAAAATCCGTGCTCATCCATCAAATAGAAAATCAAAGCTATGAAAAAACACTTTTGGGACAAACCAATTTCGACAAAGCGTTGTCCCCTCAACTCCGTGCTCAAGCCAAACTTGCGGTCAAAGATGACTACACCTTCGATTTTTTAGAACTCGGCGATCAGCATAATGAACGCGAATTGGAACGGGCATTAATTGCTCGAATTGAATATTTCCTGCGGGCAATGGGGGGACTCTTTTCCTTTATCGGAAGCCAATATCGCCTGGAAGTCGATGGCAAAGAGTTTTTTATCGATTTGCTTCTTTTCCATCGTCGTCTCCGCTGTCTTGTCGCCATTGAATTAAAAATTGGAGAATTCGAGCCTGAGCATCTCGGGAAAATGCAGTTTTACCTGACGGCCCTGGATAAAAAGGTTCGGATGCGTGACGAAAACCCGTCGATTGGCATTATCCTATGCAAAGAAAAGAGCCGCACCATTGTTGAGTATGCACTCCATGAGGCCAAAAAGCCGATCGGGGTTGCCACCTATCGCACCGTCAAACGCCTTCCAAAAGAATTGAAAGGGGAGCTGCCAAGTCCCGAGGAAATCGCAAAACTGTTGGATCAGATGCCATGATTTACCCTGCGATACGCATTGAAGGAGCCATCCTTTCGTCCGAGCTTCTCGACCACATCGATGATCTCCCAGGGCAACGCCCTGCAGATTTTGGGCTGGATTCCTCCTCAAAGGTCAAAGACGAAATCGCCCGGGCATGGGCGGACGCCCAAGACTATTGGCGTATTTTTCAGAGAAAGATCGAATCTTTGCCTGCAGGCAATCCTGCCACCCCGGAAACCCGCAACCTTTTGATGGTTCCCTTGTTGGGATTGCTCGGATACCCCATGGAATTCCAATCCAAGGGAACAGAGGTTGGGGGTAAAACCTTTCCCATTTCCCACCGTCTTTCCATCCGAGGACAAACAGCGGTGCATATCATCGGGTATGGCGAGCCTTCTGGCCTCGACCGCAAGCCGGACAATCGCCGGATCTCCGCTCACGCCATGGTGCAGGAGTTTCTCAATCTTTCGGATCAACAGCTTTACGCCATTGTCACCAACGGACATCTGCTCCGTCTTCTCCGTGATAGCTCCCGTCTTATAAAGCTTTCTTATCTTGAGTTTGATCTGGATCGGATCTTTTCCGACGGCCTTTTTGCTGATTTTGCCGTTTTATACCGTCTCCTCCATCTCTCACGACTTCCCGCCTCCTTGGACAGTGTCGAGGAATCTCTGCTGGAAAGATACCATCAAGACTCCATGGATTCGGGGGCCCGGATTCGGGATGGACTTTCCCGTGCGGTGAAGGAATCGATACTTTCCTTGGGAAATGGCTTTTTATCACATCCTGAAAATGAAAAGCTGAGAGAGGCGATTATTTCCGGTAAGATACAGCCCTCCTCCTACTATCCCAAATTGCTTCGACTCATTTACAGAATTTTATTTCTTTTAGTCATTGAAGAGCGAGACCTCATTTTTCCTGCGTCAGTCCCTTTTTCAAAACGAGAGATTTACAATCGCTACTACAGTCTTCAGAGACTACGTCGTTTATCGGAAAAACGGTATTTAGCCGATCCCCGAAAGAATGATCATTGGCTTTCGCTTTTAGCCACTTTTCGTCTCTTTGAAAGCGGAGGTCCCGGCACCAAAATAGGAATTGCTCCGTTGGCAGGAGATCTTTTTAGCTATCAAGCCATCGGAGAGTTTACTCAATGCTCTCTCGGAAATGATATTCTTCTCAAAGCTCTTCGATCCCTCAGCATATATCAAAATCCCAAGACAGGACAAGCGATGCGAGTTAATTACGCCTCTCTCAATGTTGAAGAGTTTGGTTCTGTTTATGAAGGTCTTTTGGAATATGAGCCGGTTCTTAACGTCATCGGCAGTAAAGTTGAATTCACCTTCGTTCAAGGGGATGAACGCTCCGCAACGGGTTCGCACTATACCCCGGACGATTTGGTTCAACCGCTTCTCAAGCATTCCCTCGACTATTTGATTACAGATAAACTCAAAGAGGGGGATCAAGAAAAGGCTCTCCTCTCCCTACGGGTTGCCGATATTGCCTGCGGATCTGGTCATATTCTACTGGCTGCCGCGCGTCGGATTGCGATAGAACTCGCCATTGTTAGAACGGGAGAAGAACAGCCCTCACCCACCTCCCTTCGATTGGCAACTCGGGATGTGATCCGAAATTGCATCTACGGCGTTGATTTGAATCCATTGGCTGTTGAGCTTTGTAAAGTCGCCCTCTGGCTAGAGGCCCACAATCCCGGTGAACCTCTCAATTTCTTGGATCACCACATCAAGTGTGGCAATGCGATCGTTGGCTTTGTCCACCGTGAGGAATTGGAAAAGGGAGTTCCCGTTGAGGCTTTCGCAACAATGCCTGGGGACGATAAAGCGATTGCCGCTGAATTACGCAAGCGAAATAAAGTACAGCGGGAGGAGGAACAGCAATCGAAGCTTCATCTTGTCTCCGAAATGGAGCGACATATGAAAAGTGTCCTCACAATCTGGCAGGAGATCTCCAATCTTCCTGAGCGGACGCCCACAGAGATTGAGGCCAAAAAGAAACGCTATGAGGATTTGACCTCGGGAGTCGACGCCTATTTTGTGAAACAAGTGGCGGCGATTCCAATCGCCCAGTTTTATATTCCGAAAACGGAAGCGAACCGAGGAAAATGGATTACAGATGAACCCTTTCGTGCCTTTCTTGGGGGAGAGACCCCGCAAGGAATGGCGACGGCAAAATCATCAACCATGGCATGGCAAAAACGTTTTTTTCATTGGTTTGTGGAATTTCCCGAAATTATTGATCGGGGCGGCTTTGACTGTATTCTCGGGAATCCGCCGTATTTGGGTGGTCAAGCGCTTAGCGGCACCTACGGGCATCCCTTTTGCGAATATGTAAAGTGGGAGTATGCTCCTACGGGGTTAAGCGATCTGGTGGTGTATTTTCTCCGCCGGATATTTACCATGCTCAAGCCAGGAGGGTTCACGGCATTCATCACGACCAATTCCATTAAAGACGGTGATGTCCGTAAAGACGGATTGGAACAGGTGCTCACGCAAGGCGGAGTTATTAATTTTGCGGTCAGAGGAATCAAGTGGCCAGGATTGGCAAAACTGGTGGTTTCACTCGTTGCCTTGCATCGAGGAGACTGGAATAAAAAACGGGTTTTGGATGGGAAAGAAGTCTCAATAATCAACGCTTACTTTGAAGATGCTGAAACAACAAAGGAACCTGTTGATTTATCAGAAAATGCAGAAAAAGTGTTTCAGGGCTCCATATTTTTAGGCGATGGTTTTCTTTTGAGCCATGAAGAAGCCAGCAGGTTGATACGAGCAAACCCAAAATACAAAAATGTCATTTTTCCAATTATCAACGGTCAAGAGCTGAATAACGAGCCAGATCAAAAGCCCGGTAGAAGCATCATCAATTTCCACGATTGGTCAAAGGAAAAGGCAGCAGAATATAAAGAGCCGTTTGCGATTGTTGAGGAAAAAGTTAAGCCAGAACGTGAGAAACAAAAAGATTTAGGGGGAAAAGAATTATGGTGGCGTTTTTTGCGACCACGGATGGAAATGCAGCAAAAGATAAAACCCATCCCCCGCTGTTTTGCTGCTGCTGCGACTACAAAATATTTGAATTTTTCGTCCACTCCAACAAATTGTGTGTTTTCGCACGCTCTATATGTCTTCACCACCGACCGCTGGGATTTATATTCCGTGGTACAGTCCACCATCCACGAAGTCTGGGCACGGAAATATAGCGGTTCGCTGGAAACGCGGCTTCGTTATTCCCCATCCGATTGTTTTGAAACATATCCGTTCCCTTCCGGCTTATGGCAGTTAGCCAACCCGCAGATTGCCGCAATAGGAGAAGAATATCATGAGCACCGGCGCAAGCTGATGTTGGAATTATGGCTGGGCTTGACCGACATTTACAATTTATTCCACTCAAAAAAACTCACCTCTGCGGAAGTGGCAAAAGTGAGCAAAAAATCGGGACAGGAAGCCGAGGCTGGGCTGCAAGGCATCCTCAAGCTCCGCGAGCTCCATCGCAAACTCGACATTGTCGTTCGAGACGCCTACAGCTGGAGCGATCTCGACTTGGTGCACGATTTCTACGAAGTCGAAACCCTGCCCGAAAACGACCGCATCCGCTACACCATCAGTCCCGTCGCCAGAAAAGAACTGCTCAAACGCCTTCTCGCTGAAAATCACCGTCGCGCCGTAGAGGAAAAATCCACTATCGCTGCAACACCGAAAGCGAAGACCTCTAAGAAACGTAAGGCATCAACATCTGATCCCACCGGGGATTTGTTTGGAGGTGGGGGATGAGTCAAGAAACCAGTAATCATGCTCTCATTGAAGAAGCGTCCAAGTTAATAGAAAATGACGATGCCGTCTTTTTTATTGGCGCAGGAATGGTGAAAGGCGCATACCCAGACTGGACTGGATTGAGAGAAAAGATATTGGAGTTTTTTAAAGATAATAACCACAAAATTAATGAAAATGAATTGAGTGAATACAGTGTGAGTGAGCCTTTAAATTATTTTGAATATTTTAAAGGGCAGAATGCAAATCTTTATCTCAAGTTTTTAAAAAACACATTTATTCCCGCCGCAACAAGCCGTAATCTCAGGTTAAGCTCTTTAATTCGAAGCAAGTGTACTAAGTTTATCACAACAAATTACGATTTAACAATTGAAAGGGAATGCCAACAGATAATCCCTGGTGAGTTTGATATCAAATTTTATCCTGAATCCTATTTGTTTACCAATGAAGGAAAGAGGGAGATAATTCATCTTCACGGCCTAATCGATGATAGGATGTCAGTAAATATAGATGATATTGTTCTGCATTATTCTGCTTATAAAAAGGCTTATATCGAACACGGTAAAATTCTTACAAATGCGATCATTCATTTTTTAGGAGCACACAATCTGATTTTTGTAGGAACCTCTTTTAGTGAGCCGATTATTCAGAGGGTATTCCAAATTTTTATCGAAAAAACACGCAAATTAAAAACCTCAAGGTATTTACTCCATCCATATAGCGAAGATAAAAATAAAGATCGCTACGAGGATGAGGAAAGACTCAGACAATACGGAGTAAAAACAATTCGTTTCGAACGAATTAATGAAAGATTTGAGGGCTTGGATAGAATATTGGAGCATTTGTGCAATGAATCTCCATTCCCTAAAGCAACCATTTACGATGTCTCAGAAAATAATTTAGTGGGAGGGATTCAATGAGTTTCACGGAAAAATTAAATAAAATACGAAGCTTTCTAGAAAAGCCATTTTTTGACGAAAATGAAAAGGCGTTTCTTGATGATTGTCTTACTGATGAAACATTAAGGCACTACATTTACCCACGAATTAAATATCCAATTCATTTGTGTTTGGTGACGAATAAAACAGAGCCTCGATTGGCTGCTATTTCATTAAAGAATCTAACAAGCGAATACCCCTCTGATATTGTTCGTTTTATTTTGGAAAACGAATTCATAAAATACCTCCACTGGTTTGATTTTATTGATATATGCGCAGAGGTTCCAGCTTTAGAATCTTTGCGAATTAAAGACCGGATATTATGCATTCCAGACGATAATAATCGTTCTGGATATGCTTCGCTCATTAAGCTTCTTAAAAAATGGGTTCAACATGGTGGTGAAGGAATTCATGCCGCCGTTGACCTGGTGCATGCTATCGCCCCTTTCATTCCCGATCCCAAACAGGATGAAAAAATTAAGGCAAGAAAGTCAAAAGACGAAATGCTCATGATCTTCACCTCCAGCTTGAAGCCAGAACCTAAGTTTGATTCATGGGAATATCAGGAAATCATGGCAAAAGGCGTTCGTGCGGTGGCCGATGCTACGCCAATGGAGGTTTGTATCATCCTTGCCGATGCACTTGATAAAATGATCTCATTGCGCATGCATCCCGACGACTTGGAAAAGTCTGCTTCTGAAGGCTATGATGGCTCACAATTTTGGTGCCAGCGGGTTGATTCCCCTCTTGGCTATTCGAATGCGGACGAAGCACTAGTTCACGCCCTGACCTATTCCTGTGTTAAGGTTTTGGAAAAGAACTCAGACAAATATGATTCATTGATGGAAAGGCTTGCGGAAAAAAAATGGAATGTATTTCGTAGGATTCAGTTTTTCTTATGTGCAAAGTTTCCAGATCAAACACAAAATCTTTGTGCGAATTTTATAAAAACCAATGACTCATATTCAGATGGCGAATATGGAGTTGAATTTGCGGAAATGTGCCAGATCGCCTGCTCTAGGTTTAAAAAAGACTTACTGCCAGAACAGGACTGGAATGATATTTTCAATAAAATCCTAAGCGGACCGAACAAGCAACGCCTGCAAGAATTCTTGGGTGATAAGTTCACTGAAGAAAACTTTATTAAAAGACAAGCGGCCTTTCATAAAAAGCAATTCTGGCCGTTTGCATCCGTTCTCTTCGGTGATTACGATAAGAGATATAAAGCGGTTTGCTTTGATGTCGCTGACTCCATCGATTTATCTGATTACGCCACATTTTCTTCGGATGGTGAGGCCAAGATGATCGTTTCCACATCGCCAACGCCGATGGATTCATTGTCATCCAAAACGGATGATGAGCTTATTAAGTTTCTGAATGAATGGGATAATCCCGGACGAAAACCGGATGAATGGTGGGTGGAGATTGATCATTCTGGTTTGGGTCGGCAATTTTCTGATCTCATCAAAAACGATGTCGGTCGTTTTACAAAATGGTCAGAACGATGGAAGGATCTAAAACATCCGATATATTTAAAATACGCTCTCGATGCGGCGACTGAAATCACATGCAAAAAACAGTTCGATCATCTTTCTACATGGTTTACTCTCTGCCAAAGGATTGTTTCGGAGTGTAATTCCCCAGAGCAGGCCAAAGATGAGAAGTTCTCCGAAATATCCCAGGATAAACCAGATTGGAGTTCGGCGCGAATGGCGGTCGCTGATTTCCTGAAAACCGTTCTTGCCAAAGAATGTAATCTTCCCAAAGACCATCAACAGGTTCTTGCAGATTTGCTGGAAAATCTCTGCACAGGATACGACGACCGTCTTGATACCGGTTGGGATTTATTAGTGGGACAAAAGGATCCCCTCAACACCGCCATCAATACCTGCCGCGGCCGTGCACTGGAAGCGTTGTTCATGTATTCCAACTGGTCAAAAAAAAATCAAGCACCCGATGATGAGAGTGTCAGAGAGATTTTGAATGCTAGGTTTGATGGAAAGCCCGCGCTGACCGAGCCTGAGTACGCTGTTTTAGGGGTGCATTTTTACGAGATGTTGAGTATTTGTCGAGATGGGTCAGTTCTAATTCCTACGGTATTTCCTTTTGCCGAAAAGCAGGATATGTGGCGGACCTCCATGAAATCCTATCTCTTATTCAATAATGCTCAAGGAGCGGCATTTGAAACTTTAAAAGAAGTCTTGAATCAGGCTCTGGATAACATTTCTCTTTTGCAAAAGGATGAAAATGAACCGAAGGAGGCTATTGAAAGTTTAGGTGGACATCTGGTTTCCTACTATTTGTGGGGCAAATACGAATTGACAGGTGAAAATAGCTTAATTGCCAAGTATTATGACACCGTTGAGCCCAAATATTATTCAGCTCCGGTTTCATACATCGGAAGAGCGATTAAGGATGAAAAGGTTTTGGAATCGAAAGTCTATTCATCATTAAAAGATCGGATCAAGAGTTTCTTCGAGTGGCGTCTGAATAACGCTATGGAGCGTTTGAATGCCCACCCTGAACATAATGATGAATATTCCAAAGAACTCCTTGAATTTTGGCTATGGTTCCATTGCGAGGGACTTGATCTGGATTGGCGTTTGGACACACTGTTGAAAGCTCTAAGAGTCTGTCCCTCCCCAAGCGAAATTCGGGGATTACTTATCGAGGACTTGCACAAGCACTTGGAAGCGCGCCCCAAAAAAGTTCTTGAATGCTTTGTCGAAGTAACAAAAAAGGTCAATCCTACTGAGTATTTTTATCTGCAAGAAGAACACGCCAAGCCGATCCTGATCAGTGGTCTGACGGATTCAGAGCTAAAACCCCTGGCTGAAGAAGCCCGCGAAAATCTTCTCAGGTCAGGACGCTTTGAATACCTGGATTTAGAGAAAGTAAACTGAACTTGAAAGTCTATGAAAATATGGGCTTACGCTAAAAATAAAAAAGATGGCTCCTACATTCTCAAAGAGGAACGCCCGAAAATATTTTATATTTGGGAAGCTCTTAAAATGAGGACATCTTCACCCCACGAGTTCAATAATCTGACATTTATAAGCACGCAGCGGGATGAAGGCAAACGAGCTCAGATGAGTCCAGTAATCAATGGATTTTTTCGGTATACTTCGGGATCGGGTGTGAACAAAGAAAATGGCGGTGACGGAGAAAGCATCTCTCATCAATTTGCAATTGCAGCTTTGGCACAGCTTAATAAAGCGAATTTTATTTTTGGTGAGGAAGAAGTTGTTTTTTTCTTTGAAAAGATATTTCAAGAGGAAGACGCGAGAATTCAGTTCGGAGAAGGTAAGTATTACTTTCCTGATTTATTTGTAAGATTTAAAGATAATAATCCCTTCTTTCGAAAGTGGAACGGTAAGGCAGCTATCGAAATCACTTTCTCGCACCAATGCGAAAAAGAAAAATTGTATGACTTTAAGATTCACAATATCCCGATCATCGAAGTTGTTCTCAATGAATCAATGTGCTTCAAGCCGGAACTTCGCAAGGAGAAATTCTCGCACGAAGACCTTGAAAAGCACTTCAATTTCTTGGTGGGAAAATTTTCAGAGAAAGTTTACGCAAAGATACTTGTCGATCCTGAATCTCCTCTTTTTCAAAAAGAAATAGTTTCGGATAAAGAAAAGGAAATTAGATTATTATCTGCTGATTTACTTGAGCATAAAGAAGTAAATTGTGAACTGGAAGAAAATCTAAGATTAGAATCATCAAAAAATTTAGAATTACAGACTCAGATTGAGTTGCTTAAACGTGACTTGCTTTTTATACGTGAGAATCAAAAAAACAAAATCATAGAGTTAGAAAATCTCAAAAGCAGGGGATTGGTAGCTCGAATTTTAAACCGCGATCATGAGTAATAGATGGGTATGGCTTAGTATTTGTCACTCAGGAACGGCTTAGGAGGCGTTGATCATGGTAGGAAAATCAATCTCCAATGTTCGATCTGGGATAATTCTACTTTTTGCAGATATACTGAGTTCTCTTAAAGTTGAATCTTCGTTCCGTGGGGGATCCCCATCCAGAGGGTTTCGATGAGGATATGTTCTTCTCGTCCATCGAGAAAAAGGACCTGTTTAGCTCCTTTGTTGAGGCATTCCACGGCAGAATCGACTTTCGGAATCATGCCCCCATCAATCACTCCCTCTTGTTTCAAAGTAGTAATTTTTTGCGGATCTAAATCAGTAAAGAGAGTCTCTGGGTTTTTGTGGTCTCTCAGGATTCCACGGACATCGGAAAGAAAGATCAGAGAATCGACTTTCAATGCCGCAGCGATTTTTGCTGCGGCGATATCGGCATTGATATTAAATGATTGTCCTTGATCTCCTAATCCGACGGGGGAGATGACGGGCAGCTTGCCTTCATCTAAGAGGAGAGAGATTTGTCCGACTTCTACATGGGAGACATCGCCGATTTGACCAAGATCGAGCTCTTTCCCAGTTTTCTCTTGATGATAAAGAAGTTTAGTCGCTCTCAAGACCGACTTGCCAGAATGGGAAATCGCGTTAATTCCCCGTTCCTTGAGTTTGCGAACGATCTCGGGATTGACCTCAAGGTCAAGGGTCTTCTCAACGACTTTCATGCTCTCGGGATCGGTCACCCGAAGACCGTCGATAAATTCCGGTTTGAGTCCTGACTCTTGCATCGCCTTGGAGATCGCTTTGCCTCCGCCATGAACGAGAACGAGGCTCCATCCCATTTTCCGAATCAGTGCGATATCATCTAAAACTTGATCGACTCGTGCGGGATCCTCCATGGCAGAGCCCCCATATTTAATCACGAACAGGCGTTTCTTTCCCTCTAAGATACGGTGACAAGATTCTAAAAAGGCAGCGGTATTCATGGTGTTCCTAGATTGAATAATTTAAAAATTTATCTCTTTTGCTTTAAGATCACAGTCTCAAAGTACTCTATTCTTAAAATCAAATGCAGAAATACAAATTTTTACACTAAGTCACTAAAACACAAAGTTCGATTCAAGAGGATTGCTCAGTGGATCGCTTCGTGTTTTCGTGGCTTCGTGCGAGAATGGTTTTAACTGATTCTCGCAGAAGCAGGGTTCTTTATTCGCCCTTATTAAACTCAACGTATTTTTCAGTGAAATCAGTTGTTAAAATAGTGTATTCACCGGCTCCGAGATGGAGTTGTACGGTGATCGTGAAGTTTCTTTTTGCCATGACGGTCTTTAAGCGTTTGACCGGAACCTTCGTCGCCCGACCATTACTGACCGCGAGGAGTCCATCGAAGTAGATTTCGACGAGTTCCTCTTTGACTTTGGCGTTGGAATAGCCGATCGCATCCATGATGCGACCCCAGTTTGGATCCCCTCCGCACCAAGAGCATTTCACGAGGGCAGAGGTGGCGATAGACTGGGCTGCCGCTTTCGCATCACGAGCCGAGGCGGCCCCTTTGACGCAAACTTCGACGACTTTGCTGATTCCCTCGCCATCTTCAACAATCATTCGGGAAAGGGTCTTCATCACATGGGTGAGGGCCGTTCGAAAAAGTTCTCGGGAGGGATGTTGAGAGCGGATCGGATGATTTCCTGCTTTTCCATTGGCGAGGACAATGACGGTGTCGTTGGTCGAGGTATCGCCATCAATGGAGATCCGATTAAAGGTCATTTCAACGGCATCTTCGGTGACTCGTTGAAGGGATTTTTTATCAATAACAGCATCAGTCGTGATAAAGGCCAGCATCGTTGCCATGTTGGGGTGAATCATTCCTGCCCCCTTCGCAATTCCGCCGACTCTTACTTTTTTCCCATCGATCTCAAATTCGATCGCATAGGATTTATGTTTAGAGTCGCTCGTCATGATCGCCTGAGCGGCATCGAGTCCCCCATCTGCTTTGAGGGCCTTCACTGCTTTTTTAATTCCTGAGATCACTTTGGTCATCGGGAGATTGATCCCGATTCGCCCCGTCGAGCAAACCAGAAATTCTTTGGCCTTGGCATTCAGTTCACGAGCGACTGTCTCCGTCATTTGCATCGCATTTTTGAGACCGAGGAGACCTGTACAGGCATTGGCGTTTCCAGCATTTGCGAGAATCCCGAGGACACGTCCGTTTTTCGCATGTTGCATCGAAACACGGACAGGGGCGGCTTTGACTTGATTGGTTGTGAAAGTGGCGGCGACTTCCGCAGGAACCTCGGAGAGAATCAGGGCAATGTCTTTCGCCTTTTCTTTTTTAATTCCTGAGATGACACCGCTGGCATAATAGCCTTGGGGAGAGGTGACCGTACCGTTGAGGAGAGGAGTAAATAATTTTTTCATTTGTAAAAGTGGAGACAAAGTCTTACTACGGATTTTTCAGACAACAATGAGTTTTTTGTGACTTTTTAGTCCCTCACTGTTTGAGTTCTTCATAAAATAGTCAACAGGCTTGGTTTCGTGAGGGACTGCGAGTTTTCGGAAAATCCCGAAAACAAAGATTATGAATCGATGTTTTTTAAAGTCCGGTTGTTTCGGGAAAACCCATTCGCAGATTAAAGGCTTGAATGGCTTGGGTCGCCGCCCCTTTACCAAGGTTATCAATCGTTGAAAAGATCATGAGTCGTTCGGTTCGTCGATCCCATCGAATTCCGATTTCGATTCGGTTACTTCGAACGACATTTTTCATCTCTGGCATTTGATCGAGCGCGACGACTCTAACAAACGGCTCGTTGGCATAAGTCGATTCGTAGTGAGCTTGAATTACTTCAATCGACTTAGGCTGAGAGAGCTTACAAGTAATCGAACTCCACATCCCTCGATGAAGGGGAATGAGATGCGGAATAAACGTGACCTTGACCGATCGCTTCGCCAAGAAGGAGAGCTCTTGCTCGATCTCACTTAAATGTCGGTGTTGAGGAACCCCGTAGGCTTTAGCGGTTTCATTGACTTCGCAAAAGAGCAGTGATTCATCGGCTTTTTTCCCAGCCCCTGAGACTCCGGAAAGGGAATTAATGACAATCGTCTCAGGGTCGAGAAGGTTATTTTGAAGGGCTGGCAAAAGAGCGAGGAGAATACTTGTCGGATAACATCCTGGGCAGGCGAGGAGCGATTTTGTTTTTATTTGCTCCCGATAAAATTCTGGCAGAGCGTAAACCGATTCTTGGAGGAGTTCTGGGGCTGGGTGTGGGTGTTGGTAGAACTCTTGATAGGTCTCGGCGCTTTTCAATCGAAAATCAGCAGAGAGATCGATGACGATTTTTCCGGCTCGATAAAGAGGGAGTGCATACTCGCTGGCGACTCCATGAGGAAGTGCCAGAAAGAAAAGGTCGGCCTGCGAAATTAATTCAGCGGGGGTAGGATTAGTAAAGCGAAGTGAGGATTGCCCGAAAAGTCCTGGGATTTCTTGGTCGAGCCGTTTCCCCTCTCGTTGACGTGAAGTGACGACGTTGAGATGGGAGTACGGGTGACGAGAAAGAATTTTACAAAGTTCTTCGCCAGTATATCCAGAAGCTCCAATAATGGAGGTTCTGATCGGTTGGATAGATTGAGTTGTAGAGGACATATTTTATGAAAACAATAGCCCCCGACAAAGAAGGGCAATTAACGTTTCGAGAATTGGAAGCGTTTACGAGCGCCGGGTTGACCGGGTTTCTTACGTTCCTTTGCACGAGGATCGCGGGTCAAAAGACCGTGTTCACGAAGAACAGCACGATGCTCAGAATTCAATTTAAGTAAAGCACGAGCGATTGCAAGGCGAAGCGCGCCTGCTTGTCCATTGAGACCGCCACCACAAGCCTTAACGACGAAGTTAAACTTCTTCGCATTCTCGGTGACCACTAAAGGAGCAAGAGCTTGTTGCTTCATGTTTCCTGTGGTGAAGTAATCATTAAAATCTTTACCGTTAACTGAAATGGTTCCAGTTCCAGCGGTCATTTTAAGCGATGCGATTGCCGTTTTGCGGCGTCCAGTTGCAATGATGGGAGTCTCGGTGGCCATAAATTAATTCAATGTGAGGTTTTCAGGGTTTTGAGCGACGTGAGGGTGCTCGGCACCTTTATAAACACGGAGCTTGGTGAGAATCGTACGACCCAAACGATTATGGGGTACCATTCCTTTAACAGCATTCGAAATCAAAAGCTCAGGACGACGTGTACGACGGCGTTCAACGGATTCAGATTTATGTCCGCCGATGTAACCGGAGTAACTCATGTACGATTTCTGAGTCTCTTTCTTACCAGTGAAGACCGCTTTTTCAGCGTTGATCACGATAACAAAATCTCCTGTATCGACGTGAGGGGTGAAGACGGGTTTATGTTTACCGCGTAATAAAATGGCGGCTTTTTCGGCAACGTGACCGACGACCTGATTAGAGGCGTCGATGACGAACCATTTACGTTGTATGTTCTCTGCTTTGGCACTAAAAGTTTTCATATCATTTCCTTGTGAAAAGAGGTTTTTACTAGGCAGCTCTGGCACTGTCGTCAATCTTTTTTATTAAAATCTTTTCCAGATTGGCACTTTTTCTTTTAAAAGCACGATAAATTCATCGATAAATCGGAGGCTTTCTTGACGGTGTTTCCCTATGGTGCGAACCCAAAGAGAGGGTTCCCCAACGGGAACCGTTCCGATGCGATGAATAATTTCGACGGAGAGGCACGGATATTGCAAAAAGAGAGCCTCGCTGATTGTTCGGATCTCTTTTTCGGCCATTGACTGATAACATTCGTAAGAGAGATGTGCGATGAGGTCTCCTTTTTCAGTTCCTCGGACGATACCGTAGAACTCACTAAGAGCTCCAAAGGAACCATCGGTCGGAAAGGAGATGGGCGGAGGAGCGATTGGCTTTTCGGAGATTTCAATCGAGAGTTTCATGCGTTAACCTCCGCTGACGGGGGGGATGATGGCAAGGACTTGAGAATTGAGAATCGGCTGATCCCAGGAGCAATATTCTTCATCTAAGGCGACGCGGAAACTGGGATGGGTGGTGGTAAATCCCGGTTGGATCGATTCGAGGATCGTTTGCGGAGTTGAATGGGGATCGAGAAGAAGATTTTTCTCGGAGAATCCGAGAAGGTCCCGGGCTTGAGCAAAGGGGAGGATCTTGAGGGGGGTGGAACTCATGGTCTAACCTCCGATCGCTGTCATGATGCGTTGAGGTTGGTACTGGTTACGGAATTGATGCTCGAGGGGCTTCTCTCGGAGGGAGGATTTGAAAATCTCTTGGAGTTGATCGTGCAAGATTTGAGGGCGTAAAAGGGGTTTGAGATCGAATTCAAGATGATTGCCGAGGCAGGGGCGAATTTTTCCATCTGCGGTAAGGCGCATTTTATTGCAGTTATCGCAAAAATGAAGGTCGGTGAGGGCTCCGATGAATCCGAGTTTAACCCCACGTTCTTTGAGCGTATAATATTGAGCCGGGCCGAATCCGAGTTTTGTGGGAAAGGGGAGGAGCTCCTCCTTTTGACGGATCATCTCCATCACCTCGGCGATGGGGAGAAAGTTAGACTCGTTTAGCATTTCCGTCAGACTTAACGGCATCAGTTCAATAAAGCGAAGCGCGACATTCTGTTCGTGAGCAAAATCAATGAGCGGTAAAATCTCGGTTTCATTTTTTCCGCGCATGAGAACGGTATTGAGTTTGATTGAGGGAAAGCCGATTTTTCGACATTGCTTAATTCCTTCAATCACAGGCGCTACTTTTCCGCGAGTGATCTGAAAGTAACGGTCGGGATCGAGGGCATCGAGACTGATATTGATTTTACGGAGTCCGGCCTCAAAGAGCGGTTGTGCGAGCTCTGGAAGTCGTGTTCCATTGGTTGTCATTGAGACAGTGGCGACCCCCGGAAGACGGGTGATTTGAGCGATGAGATCGACGACTCCGGTTCGAAGGAGCGGCTCTCCTCCTGTAATTCGGAAATTCTTAAATCCGTGTTGAATTGAGGCTTGGACGATGGCGATAATTTCTTGATCCGTGAGAATCTCCTCGCGAGGAGTCCAATCGCTGAATTGTTCGGGCATACAATAGAGGCAGCGTTCGTTACAGCGATCGGTAATTGAAATTCGAAGATAGTCAACCGTTCGAATCACCGGACGGGCGCTTTGAGCGGGGAGCGAGGCGATGGAAGAGGCGAGAGTCATTTCAAGAAGAAGATTAGCGAGCCGTTTTAGTAAATACACTTTTATTTTTACCTGAATTTAAAAATAACCCCTTTTCATCAGGTAGGGAGTAGGCTAATTTAGTAATGTTTTATGAATTTAAGTCCTCTTCAAATAATGCTTATTCGGGAGTGTACTCGAGATGAAGTGTCCTTTACAAAGATGTTAGATCTTTATGTGACTTTAGCGCGTCAGGCCTCCGATAGAACTCCTGGGACTGCGGAAAAAGAGTTGTTTACAACGATCCCCAAAAATGAGCAAAAGAGTCAAGAGGCCAATGATGCCTCTCGTCCTTTCATTGGTGTGATTGACGATAGCGCATCATTGAATGAAATTGTGAAAAGAGTGTTGGAGCATGAGGGATTTCGGGTGAATTGCTGGCAGAGTGCGATCGATTTATTGGAGGGGCAATATGAGATTCCTCATTTAATTCTCTTGGATATTGAGATGCCTGATCTGAATGGGGCGGTTGCGATGGATCGGTTTAAGGCCGATGCACGATTTGCTCGCACCAAAATTATTTTTATGACCGGATTAGTTGGAAAGCAAGAGGCAGAGGAGCTAAGCCTCCCTGGAAAAACAGCGTATCTCTCGAAGCCGTTTACAAAGGATAAATTGATTAATCTTGTGAGGAAAAGCTTAGGATAAATTCATTTTCTATTGTGGTCGAATTTGCCAAATTTGGTATTCGCTGTTTTGAAAAAGTTTTAGTTTTTTAAATTGAATTTGAGAGGCTGTTTTTGTTCGGGGTTGAAGAATTAAGATCGATCTTCCTTTCCATTCTTCGGGGATTTTACCGCTTTTAAAGAATGTCTTTTGAATCGCTAAATTTTTTTCAGAAAAAGGGGTAAACCACCAAAAGGCATACCAAGGACGAACCGAGGAATAGGTGGGAGAAAGGTAGGTCATGATTCGATCTTCTGAAACGAAGAGATCTTGAGGGGTGGCATTTTCATTTAACCAATCAAAAACCTTTTTTTGAGCGATGGTATGATAATGTCCGGTCGGTTTGAGAATGTGGGCGGTCAACCAACTGGCGTTATCACTGAGAAAGAGGAGCAGTAAGAGGAGGAGCGAGAGCATCGAATAGGATTTTTTTTGAATTGATCGGATGAACGAATGGGTTCCGGGGAGGGCGATGAAAAATAAAAAAGTCCAAAGATAGCCGCGATCGAAGTGAAGCGGCTGAATCGGGGGGATGATTCGATCATGAAAGACGAGTCCCAGGGTAATGAAGAATCCGCAAAGGAGTAGACGATGGGCCGGTCGTTGGAGCCATAGAAGGGGATATTGTTTTTTGCGTAATCCCCACCAAACCATGAAGAATAAAGGGAGGAGATTTAAGAGAAAGGTAATTTCGTGCATCGAAAAGCTGATTTTCCATGAGGTCATCATCGATTGATGTTCGAGATCTTTTACGAGATAAATAAGGTAGTAGCCGAGGTGTCCTAAAAGAAGGATTAAAGAGGTCAGTGGGGCACACCAAGACGGGGAATCTTGATTGTGATCCAGAAAATATTCCAGCGTGAGCCAAGAGGTTAAAATCAAAAGAAATTGAATCCCCGTAAAGGGATGACAGATCGATAAGAGAAATCCGGTCGTTAGCGTGAGGGCCCATTGTTTGCGGATTCCAAAAATCATCCCGAGAAAGAAGAGGAGGTGATAGATCGACTCGAGGGGATAGATAAAATTTCTCCCTAAATTCAGAAACCACCAGCCTCCGGAAGGATCGAAGAGTAGCCAGTCTCTTGCATCCTGATTAAGAGAGAGCGAAAAACAGAGTCCTCCTAAAGATAAAAGGCCGCCCCCCCAGATAAAAATGAGGAGGTAAGAGAGATCAAGAGGACGAATCAAGGGATGGAAATATTCAAACAGGGAGATTGTGGTTCGAATGGCGAGGAGAGCCGCAGGAATGCCAAAGAGCATAAAAAGAAGTCCAGGATCGATGCGTGTGAAATTCCAGAGAATTCCGAGAAGTAAAGTGGGGGGCTGAAAATAGTGTCTTTTTGTTTCTGGATCGGGACTGAAAGGGTTTCCGTAGGAAAGAGGAGGAGTTCCTCCATCAAAGTATTCTCGGGCGATTGCCATATAATAAGGCATATCATCTTGAAGGAAAAATGAGGGAATTTGATTTTCAGAGCCATGTTTAAAATGACTGTAATTCAAAAGAAGAACGGGGAGTAATAAAAAAAGGGCGAGTAACCAGCGATTTAATTTCTTGATTCCCATGAAAGTCTAAGGAGTAAGCGAGTTCTGAGACTCCATATTAAAAGTCGTGAGGCGTCCACGTAAGATTCCTCCTTGATCGACGGAAATCTCTTCGCAACAAATTCTTTTTGAGGAGAGATTTCCGTTTTCACGAACGATAATTTTTCTGGCTCTGACTTGGATGCAGTTGACTTCCCCGTTGACCTCCAGAAGTGGGGTGATCAAATAACGGGCTTTTGCGGA
>CAMAQI010000029.1 GCA_945860255.1 Methylacidiphilum caldifontis | reverse complement strand
AAATTATGCCTACGATTGGACGGAGGGAAGAGCGAAAGCAGAGACGATTGCTTTTGCGGATGTGATGTCACGGGCGCAATCGGCAAAGGTCCCGAAAATTTTAAATACCCCTCCTCATTTAAACGGAACCTTTCGTTATCAGAGTGGGGAGGAGAAGCATGAGCTCTGGTTTTTAGATGCCTTAAGTTTCGCCAATCAACTCAAAGCGGTGCGAGAGTTTGGTGTCGGAGGGACCGCTCTTTTTCGTTTAGGAACAGAGGACCCTCATCTTTGGTCGATTTGGAAAAAAAGTAACCTTGAGTTAGAAAAACTTAATCCAAGCGACCTCAATCTTCTTCAAGGGGATTCAGTTCTTAGTCATGTCGGAAGAGGAGAGGTATTGACGGTTGCCCTCGAAATGAAAGAGGGACGGCGAGAGGTGAGTAAAGATCCCCTTGGACGATTTCAAGGGCTCTATCAAGACTATCCGCAGTTTCCGATTGTCTATCATGAAGGAGGGGATTTCCAAAATAAAGTCACACTCTCCTTTGATGATGGTCCTGATTCAAAATGGACCCCTAAAATACTCGATATTTTGAAAGAGAAAAAAGTCAAAGCGGCCTTTTTTGTCCTCGGAAACAAGGTCGAGGAGAGTCCGGAACTTTTGCAAAGAATTTATGAAGAGGGGCATGAAATTGGCAGTCATACTTATACCCACGCAAATCTCCGGCTTGCTCATCGGGAGCAAATAAAATTAGAGCTCAATGCCACTCAGCGAATCATCGAGTCGGTGATTGATCGGTCGACGATTCTCTTTCGTCCTCCTTACCAAGCCGATTCTCGTCCGAAGAGCGTTGAGGATCTGATTCCGATCGAGATTGCGGAGGAGCTCGGCTATTTAACCATTTGCGAGAATATTGATCCTGAGGATTGGTCGAGACCGGGAGCTGATCTCATTTTGAGACGAATTAAAGATCAGCGTCATAGCGGTAATATTATTTTACTTCATGATGCCGGAGGAAATCGGAGTCAAACGGTGGAGGCACTCCCGAAGATCATCGATTATCTCAGAGCACGAGGAGATGAGATTGTCCCTTTAGCGGAGTTGATGCAGATCCCTCGAGATCAACTCATGCCCTCCGTCAATGAGGATCATCACGAGACCTATCGTCGTGTGAGCCGTTGGGGGTTTCGAATGATTCATGCTTTCGAGGAGTTTGCGTGGGCCTTCATGATTTTTGCGAGCGGACTTCTGTTATTAAGAACCTTTTTCATTGCCTATTTAGCCTATCAACAGAGTCAACAAAAGGAGCCTTCGAAAGAGGAGCTTATGGTGAAGGAGGGGAAAGTCTTTTCCCCAGCCGTTTCCATTTTAATTCCCGCCTATAATGAGGCGAAGGTCGTTGAACGAACCGCGAGAGCTTTATTAAAAAGCGACTATCGGGGGGAGTATGAAATTCTCTTCGTTGATGATGGGTCAACGGATGGCACTCCAGAGTTGATCCAAGCAATGGCAAAAGAGGATTCACGCATTCGTTTAATCAAACAACTGAATCGAGGAAAGTCTCACGCCCTTGAAAATGCGATCGGACAGGCACAGAACGAGCTTTTAATTCTCCTGGATGCTGACACTCAATTCGAGCCTCAAACGATTGGTCACTTAGTGGCTCCCTTTGGAGATCCTCAAGTGGCAGCGGTTTCCGGGCAAGTGAAGGTGGGAAATACAGGTCATTTTATCACTCGTTGTCAGGCCTTAGAGTATACCTGTGGATTTAATTTAGATCGTCGAGCCTATGATGATCTCAATGCGATTACGGTGGTTCCAGGGGCGATTTGTGCCCTGCGCAAATCGGCGGTTATTGAGGCGGGGGGAATCTCGCATGATACGCTCGCGGAGGATACCGATTTAACCTTAATGCTTCATCGACTTGGATTTAAAATTCGATACGCCCCCCTCGCCATTGCATGGACCGAAGCCCCGGAAAATTTTCAGGGACTGGTTAAGCAACGGCTTCGATGGTCTTTTGGAACGATGCAATGTCTCTGGAAACATCGGGAGTTGTTATTTAATTCGGACTTTGGTTGGCTCGGTTGGTTTAGTCTTCCGAGTATTTGGTTTTTCCAAATACTGCTCGTTGCGATCGTTCCTGTGGTCGATCTCTTACTCCTTCTCTCCTTGATCCTGGGAAATGGGGGGGCGGTTTTACCCTTTATCATACTGTTTTTAGGGGTTGATCTCTTTTTGGCCCTCATGGCGAGTCGGATTGAGGGAGAGCCGATCGGCAGGAGTTGGCTTATTCTTCCGATGCGGTTCATTTATCGACCGCTCTTGGCTTATGTCGTCTGGAAATCACTCTTGAAGGCCTTTAGCGGCGCTTGGATGATTTGGACCCGAGCCGAGCGAACGGGGAGTGTGAACGCCTCAAAAGATTTTTAACACTCGCATTTTTTCCGCATTTTGGCTGAACTGTGCCGACTTATGGAAAACGTTTTAATCATTGGAACCGGATGTGCCGGTTGGACCGCCGCAATTTACACAGGACGGGCCAACTTAAAGCCGGTCGTCGTCACCGGTTCGATGCCCGGAGGGCTCCTCACAACGACCAGTATCGTCGAAAACTTTCCCGGATTCCCAGAAGGGATTGATGGCACCGATCTCATGATGAATCTCCAAAAGCAGGCGGAACGATTCGGCGCTGAGATTCGTTACGGAACGGTTAATCAAGTCGACTTTACCCAACGTCCCTTTAAAGTTTGGATTGATGGTGATTTAATTGAATCCCAAACGGTGATTATTGCGACCGGCTCCGGTCATCGTCATCTCGGAATCGAAAGCGAAAAGCTACTCGACAAAAAAGGGGTGACCTATTGCGCTGTCTGTGATGGCGCACTTCCGATGTTTCGCAATCAACCGCTCGTGGTCGTCGGAGGCGGAGACTCTGCCTGTGAAGAGGCGATGTATCTGACCCGTTTTGCCTCGACTGTTTATCTTGTTCATCGTCGCGATAGTCTCCGGGCTTCTAAAATTATGGCGGACCGCACGCTTGCTCATCCGAAGATCAAACCGGTATGGGACACCGCTGTAGAGGAGATTTTAGGGGTCGATGAAAATAAAGTCACAGGAGTAAAACTCAAAAATTTAAAAACGAATGAAATCTCCTCGATCCCCTGTGCCGGGGTTTTTATTGCGATTGGACACGTTCCGAATACCGAACCGTTCAAAGGGCATATCGATCTTGAGGAGAGCGGTTATATCAAGCTATTTGGCGGGGGGAAGACCTCGGTTGAAGGGGTCTTTGCTGCGGGGGATGTCGCAGATTCTGTTTATCGGCAGGCAATCACCGCCGCCGGATCAGGCTGTGCCGCCGCCTTGGACTGCGAGCGTTTTCTCGCCGCTCTGGAATAATTCATAAAAATTGATCTATTGAAACAATAATACTAAATATTTTTTGACAACGGTAAAATTAGGATTATCTGTTTAGCGATGAAACTTCAAAAAGTTAGGTTACTGGTTCCGCGTCGCTGGGAGGAGGCCGAGGAGTTAATTTCGGACTTTTTAGCGAAGGCGGATAATGGAATTTTTAAAGGGATCCATTTTGAACTGAATACACAGTTTGAGATCGGAGTTGTTTTTATTGAGAATCCAGAGGTTCTCTCTGTGGAGCTGCTTTTAAAAGTTCAAAAGGCGGTAGAGCAAGTGAATCGCTATGTTTTAAACCTCAAAAACGATCCTTGGACCGTTCCCGCCACTCGAGCAAAGACGGTGGCCAAAATGCGGAAAGATCTTCTCACTCAAAAAAGCCTCGCCTTAGGGGCGTAGTTCCATTGGTCCCCGATTCTCCATTGGGAAAAGATCAGTCCCCCGATAAAGAAAGGCTAATCGGCAGATGAGCTGATGGGAAAGGAAGAAACTAACCGCCAAGTTTTTAAATGATTTTCAACCTAAAAAAAGCAGTTGGAACCACAAAAGGTTCGTGAAACGAACAAGTGAACCCACCGGAGGTGCTAGTAATTTTGGTACAGCGGGAGATGGGGGTACAAATAAACGCGGATCACACGGATTTTCAACGGTTTAGGAAAAATCACCCCTTCACCTTATGGGTGAAGGAAAAAACAGAGGTTCATTTTCATAAACTCCTCCATCCGTGGTATCTGTGTTATCCGTGGTTAAATGGATTGCCGAATTTAGGTTCAAATGATCATGCAAAAAGGGAATATCAAAGTGGGGCTTTAAAAGGAATCGATTGAGAAAATAAAGGACTGTGGAAAAAAGCAAGAGGGGATCGCGCCAGTAGCAAAACCGCATCGTTAGAGGGCCATGATTCCCAGTCCAAAGGAGAGGGCAAGAAGAAGTTTGAGGAAAAGGATCATCACGAAGATTTTATTTAAGATGAAGGGAATCAATCGATTTTGATTTTCCCTTTCGTCGATTTGAAGAAAATTGAAATATGGCCGAGAATATCGACGTGGGTCGATTCGGTTTTTTCTGAGATCAGAAGCGAGAGCTCTTTTTTTTGCTCTTTTAAATTCACGAACTTCACTTTGACGAGTTCATGATCGTGAAGGGCTTTGCGAATGCTTTCCGTGAGTCCCACGGTCACTCCCTCTTTGCCGACGAAGACGACAGGCTCAAGATGATGGGCAAGAGCCTTGAGATTTCGACGTTGTTTTCCAGTGAGAGTGATGAGGGACATAGGGATATCGTTAGAGGGAGAGAGCGGTAAGAGCAAGAAGAACGTTCGAGAGGGGGGATGAAGGGTTGCAAATCCTCACTCTCCCCTTGCTCCAAACCAAGGGGACGGCTTCAGTTTGTCGCCTATCCCACGAACGGGTCAGTAGCCACAGAGAACGCAAAGAACTCAAAAATGAAAAAACAATTCAGATTAAATGATGCTCCAGAAAAGAAGATTTTTTTGAAGCCCGATTCAATTTTGTGTTCTCTGCGTTCTTTTGCGGCAAAAAATGGCTTTGAATTATGTTGAAATGAAGAGATCGCTAGTGATATTCTTTCTGCAGTAAACTTGCTGAGTTGATCAATTATATGCCGACCTCTTATTGGAAAATTCCATTGTTCGATCTTGATTATGGGGAGGAGGAGATTGAGGCGGCGACGCAGGTTCTCAGGAGTCGCTGGTTATCGATGGGACCTCAAGTCGAGGCCTTTGAAAAAGAGTTTGCCACGGCAATGGGGGTTCGCCATGCGATCGCTGTTTCGAGTGCGAGTTCGGCTCTCTATCTTTCGCTTTTAGCCGTCGGGGCTCGAGATGGGGCGGAGGTCGTGCAGCCCGCGATGAATTTTGTCGCCGCCGCAAATATGACTCGTGCCGTCCGCGCCGTTCCAATCTTTGCTGATATTTTGAGTCTCGAGGAGCCGACGATCTCTCCAGAGGAGATTCGTCGTAAGATCACCGCAAAAACGAAGGCCGTTGTGGTCATGCACTATGCGGGGTATCCTTGTCGCATGGCAGAGATTTCTGCGATTTGTCGAGAGCATCAGATTTCGTTGATTGAAGATGCCTGTCACGCCATTGGCGCACAGTATCAAGATTCCCAAAAGCGTTTTCCCCACGGACGTTTTGTCGGGGGATGTAGCGATGTCGCCTGTTTCTCCTTTTATAGTAATAAAAATTTAGCCGTTGGAGAGGGAGGGATGATCCTCACCGATCGCGGGGATTTGGTTGAGCCCTTGAAACGGATGCGTTGTCACGGCATGACTCAGTTTGTCTGGGATCGTCATGCGGGAGCGGATTATTATGATATCGTCTCCGAGGGATTTAATTTTCGCTTTGATGAAGTGAGAGCGGCGATGGGTCGTATTCAACTCCGAAAATTACCAGAGAAGAATAAACGGCGCGCTCTTTTAGCGCATCACTATCAGGAACGGTTGAGTCAGCAGGATCGATTTAAAGTCGCTTATCGAAATTACTCCGGGGATAGTGCCTATCATTTAATGTCCCTGATCGCCTCCTCTCAGGAAGAGCGCGCTCTCCTTGTTCAACAGTTAAAGTCGGCAGGAGTCCAAACGACTTTACATTACCCGTGTGTTTCCGATCTCACCGCCTTCTCCGACGGTGATTCCGATGAGACTCCCGTGAGTCGAGATTTTGGGCGAGGGGTGGTCGTTGTCCCCCTTTTTCCAGGACTCACGGTGGAGCAAGTCGATTGGATCTGTGATTTAATTTGTTCGACTCCTCGCTCGACTCTTTGAAGGATCGGGACATTCTTTAAATCACAATGATTCCATCTGGATCGCCTGGCAGTCGAAAGATTTTGCTCTATTGCCCTTTTTGTAAAGGGGGGCTCTCCGATTATGCGCATCTTCAAGCCAATGCTCTGATCGATCAGGGGGTTCAGGTAGAAATGTTAGGGAGTCCTCTCTATCCCCAGAGAAAGGATCGACGGTATCAATTGAGGGCAGAGTTGCTGGAGCCAGAGTTTTCTCATCTTAAAAAGGGGGCATTTAAGTCGGCTCTCTATTTTTTTCGTCATCTCTTTAATTTTTATTTACTTCAAAAGATCGTGAGAAAAGAAAAATGGAGCCATGTCCTTTTAATCTCCTATTTTGAATATCTCGCCCCTTTTTGGGTTCCTTTACTGAGAAATCTCTCTGAGAAAGGAGTTGTTTTCGGGGCGATGGTTCATGAACCGATTCGTGACTTTGTCGTCGGACCACTCTGGTGGCATCGCTATTGTATTCGAACCGCCTACTCCTTTATTCGAGAGGCTTTTGAGCACGAAAATATCGCCTTAGATACAGGAGGGGCTCAACCCCAATCCCGAGTGACCTTGATTCCTCAAGGAACTTTCGAGTTCATGCTCCCCAAAAGATCGGGACAGCAAGTACGAGAATCCTTTGTGATTCCGGAAGAGGGAAAACTTTTATTGGCCTTTGGTCATTTGCGAAATAATAAAAATTTATCCCTCTTGATTCGGGCACTCAAGAAATTCCCTCAACTTTATCTCCTGATTGCAGGGAATTCTCAATCCTCTCGCGATCATGGGGCTGACTATTATCAACAAATCGCTCTCCAAGAGGGGGTCGCCCCTCAATGTCGATGGGATATTCGGCACGTGCCGATGGAAATCGCTTCCGACTACTTTGCCGCCTGTGACCTCGTTCTCCTTCCCTACAGCGCCTCTTTTCTTTCGGCCAGTGGAGTTCTCAGTGCCGCCGTCGGATTTCGAAAGCCGGCACTCGTTTCGGCTGGTGACGGCTGTTTAAAAGAGATCTTGAGAGACTATGCGATCGGATATTGGGTCGAGCCGGATGATTTACAGGCCTTGGAAGGGGGTCTTGAAAAATGGCTTCTCAATCCTCGAGAGTTGAACTGGGATCCCTACCTCCAAGAGAACTCCTGGGAGAAAAACGCCGCTATCGTCGCCGAAAAGATGTTTGATCCTCGCTCCTCTCGGAGGGCTTAATAGCCGGATAGCTAAATAGCTTAAATTCATTTCATGCATTAGGAATCTATCGGGATCACGCCACAAGGAGAAACCGAGGCTCAACAAGAAAATCGATCGATGGAGCAGGTTTTTACCTGAATTATTTTTTCATTTTTGAGTTCTCTGCGTTCTCTGCGGCAAAATTACTGGTTTACAGGTCAAATGCTGTTGCGGTTCTGATAAGTTCTCTATGGATGAAATGGGCCGAAAGAGAGGCCTGAGGAGGAAGTGCGTCGACTAAGAGCCGTTGATGATCGACTGGAAGATTCCAAGACCATCGACACATCCGAGAGCCGATTCCGCGGCACGTTCAGGATGCGGCATCAGGCCAAGGACATTCCCTTTCGTATTGCAGATCCCGGCAATATTTTCACAAGCCCCATTCGGGTTGCTGAAGTCGGTGATCGATCCCTCTTCGCTACAATAACGGAAAAGAATCTGCTTGTTTTGAGCAATCGATTTCAAAGTAGAAGGATCGGCAAAATAGGAGCCCTCACCGTGAGCGATCGGAAGATTGAGAACGGCTTGAGATTCATATTTCGAGGTGAAACGAGTTTTGGTGTTTTCAACGCGAATCAACTGCTGATGACAGCGGAACTTCAGATTTTTATTTCGAATCAAAGCCCCAGGAAGGAGTCCCGACTCACAAAGCACTTGAAAGCCGTTACAGATTCCAACGACAATCTTTCCTTCATTTGCCGCTTGAACGACTGACTTCATGACTGGAGAGAGCTTCGCAATCGCCCCGCAGCGGAGATAATCGCCGTAGGAGAATCCGCC
Organism: Methylacidiphilum caldifontis; assembly: GCA_945860255.1. Classification (GTDB taxonomy): domain Bacteria; phylum Verrucomicrobiota; class Verrucomicrobiia; order Methylacidiphilales; family CAMAQI01; genus CAMAQI01. Next base: position 11,545 of record CAMAQI010000029.1, on the reverse strand, counting down.
GGGAAGAACGATTCCGTCGGCATTCTTCAGATCGGAATCTTTATGCCAGACATAGTAAGCCTCCTGCTTCAAGACCTCCTGAAGAAGATAGAGACAGTCTTGATCGCAGTTTGATCCCGGAAATTGTACAACAGCCCAGCGCATGATTGATCTCGTTTGAAATTATTCGAGTTCGATTCTAAAATCTTCAATCACTGGATTGGAGAGAACTTCGAGAGCGATTTTTTCCAGCTTTTGACGGGTCAACGTGACATCGGTTCCGGAGATATCGAGTTCGATGATTTTTCCGATACGAGCGTGAGTCACGCAATCCATACCCTGTTGATGAATGGCATTTTTAACGGCCTCTCCTTGCGGATCGAGGACGCTCTTTTTCGGGGTCACAATAATGGTGGCTTTCATAAGATAATTAAGTGGGTGATATCTAAGACAGCCAGAAGATGATGGCAACCTTAAAAAATAAGGCAGGTTTGGGATTTTATTCCTCCCCAGCCCACAATGACATCGCTCAATCTTTGGTAAATACTGGTGTCAGTCAAACTCCTGACGCATTTTTTGACATTGAGCGAAGTAAGAGAGAGAATCGGTTTTGATTTCTTTGAAATGTGGGGGCGAGTCAGAGAATGAAAATTAATTCTATCCTCCTATTGATCTTTATTTTGGACAGGAGGGAGCTTTGAGTTAGAGTGAGGCCATGTCTCTTAAATTGACTCGATGGTTGCATCAGAAGGGGTTTTCTCGCAAGAAATTGCGGGGGGGGACGATTCATCGTTTTTTAGGGGATGGGGCGCTTGCGAAAGATTTGTGGTCCTTTCAGGCCGAATCGGTGGCGCGGGCCTGGTTGATTGGGATTCTGATTTCGGTTGTTCCTTTTCTTCCGTTTCAGTCCTTTATTGCGGTTCCTTTGGCGATTTTATTTCGTGCGAATGTTCCTGTCGCTTTTGCGCTGCAATGGTTAAGTAATCCGTTGACGGCGATTGTTCATCTCCCTGCCTGTTATTATTTTGGCTGTTTGGTGTTGGGGATGCCTCCTTCGGGGGCTTTTTCTGATTCGGTGAAATTGCTCGATGAGAAGGGGTGGACGGCTCTGGGAGAGTTTTCTTTTCGGGATGTGATTGTTCCTCTTTATACAGGAGCCTTGGCGCTGGGGTTGCTGATCTCGGTGACCGGGTATTTTCTGATTCGAGCGTATTGGCCGAAAGCGCGACGGAGGACGACCGTGCTCCCAACGGAACCTACAGAAACACCGTAGTCTTTGTCGGCGTTCGTGAAAATGAGTGGTTTCAAATAATTTTTTTTAAAAAATCGGAATTGTCGGATTTAAAAAGGGCGTTAGGTTTTCGCCCATGCAAGAAAGCTATATCCAATCGTTGTTTGCGGAGAGAATCGGCGGAAATATGTTCGGCAAGGATACCGCGATTTACAAATTTGAGAAAATCAAGCGCGCGAAACGGGCGGCGATGGAGCAAAATCCGGGGAAAGAGCTGTTTGATCTTGGAGTCGGAGAACCGGATGAGATGGCTTTTACGGAGGTTGTGGAGAAGCTGCATGAGGAGTCTCAGAAGAGTGAAAATCGTGGCTATGCCGATAATGGGGGATCGGTCCTGAAGCAGGCAGCCGCTCGTTACATGAAGAATTTATGCGGGGTGACCGTGGATGCGGAGAGTCAAGTTTGTCACTCGATTGGAAGTAAGGCGGCGCTCTCGATTTTACCGGCCTGTTTGATTAATCCGGGGGATGTCGTTTTGATGACGGTTCCTGGTTATCCGGTTTTTGGGACTCATGCAAAATATTATGGGGGAACGGTTCACAATCTTCCTCTGCTCGAGAAAAATCAGTTTTTGCCCGATCTAAAGAGTATCCCTGCGGAGGTATTGGCGAAGGCGAAGGTTTTGGTGATTAACTATCCGAACAATCCGACGGGAGCGAGTGCGACTCCGGCCTTTTTTGAAGAGGTGGTCGCTTTTGCGAAGAAGAATGGAATCGTCGTGATTCATGACTTTGCGTATGCGGCTTTGGTTTTTGAAGGGAAGCCGATGAGTTTTCTGGCGACTCCCGGTGCGATGGAGGTGGGGGTGGAGCTCCACTCTGCCAGTAAGAATTTTAATATGACCGGATGGCGTTGTGGGTTCGTCGTCGGGAATGAGTTGTTGGTGAAGGCCTATGCGACGGTGAAAGATAATACCGATTCCGGGCAGTTTTTAGGAATTCAAAATGCGGTTGCTTACTGTTTTGATCATCCGGAGATTACAGAGAAGATTGCTTCGAAATATTCGCGTCGGATGGATCAGCTCGTGCCGACGTTGCAAAAGTTGGGTTTTCAAGTGAAGAAGCCCCGGGGCTCCTTTTTTCTCTATGCCCCTGCGCCAAAGCGTGCGGTAGGAGAGGGGAAGAGTTTTGAGTTTGCCAGTGGAGAGGCCTTTTCGCAATGGATGATCACGGAGAATTTGATTTCGACCGTCCCTTGGGATGATGCGGGGTCGTTTGTCCGTTTTAGTGTCACCTTTTCCGCGGTGGGAGAGAGCGAGGAGTTGCGGGTGGTGGGAGAGATTGCCCAACGATTGGGGCGATTTAAATTCGAGTTTTAATTAAATCAGTGCTGACAAAAATCGGAATGAGAAGACTTGAAAATTAACCGTCAAGAAATGGGCTAAACGCTGCGTCTCTGCGCCACTGCGGGAGACAGGTATTGAATTTCTTTCATTTGCCTTTTTTCCTACGGAGTTGCGCTTCCTCCGTTATCCTTTTGGACTTAGCGTGAGGTGATCCAGAAACCGAGGGCGGTGAGGGAGATTCCAAAAATTGTGGAGGCGGCAACGTAGCTGAGCATGAGGAGTGGTTTCGTTTGAAAAAGAGTCAGGGATTCTAAGGCAAAGGAGGAGAAGGTGGTAAATCCTCCCAAAAAACCGGTAACGAGAAGCAGTCTCCACTCGTGAGAGGCGGGATTTTTAGTCCAAAAACCACCGAGCAAGCCAATGAGCAGGCAACCGATAAGATTGACGCTGAAGGTACTCCAGGGCCATGAGAGAAGATTTGTTTTAGGGTTGAGCACTATCGCCGCGAGATAGCGAGCGACAGAGCCAAGCGCCCCTCCGAGGGCGACAAGAAGGATGAGGTGAATAGGGGTCATAGTGTGCTTCCTCGTTCATCGCTAAACTCCCAGATTCGGGCGGCAAATCCAGAAAAAATCGAGCCGAGGCTGAGGAGGAGAAAGGCGGGGGCCGGAATCAAAAGGTTGTGATTTTGTAAAAGGATGATCGACATTTCGATATAGAGTGCGGTGACGACGAGGGAAATCGGAATGGAGAAACGTGGGCGAATTAAGGTGACGAGTCCGGAGAGAGTGAAGGCATAGGTGACAAAAAGAAGGGCGATCCAAGCAAAGGAAAGGGATCGAATGAAGTCAGAGGAGAGAATATTTTGAACCGCGAGCATTTGAATTTTAACCGGCGCCTCCCCACCGGAGTTTTGGCGGATCGCCTCGTCGGTGCGTCCGATCCAGACCTGTTTTTGGCGAAGTGTTTTAAGGTCGAATTTTGGTTGTTCCCCTCGCTCGCGTTGGTCTGAGTAGAGAAGAAAGTCATCAAAAGAAATGGTGATTGTTTCGAGAGAACGATGACGGAGGGGCATCGCTCCTTGTGAGTCGATGGGAATGATGCGGAGGATCTTTTTTTGGGAATCACGAAGAGTTAAATGAGAGCCGAGCTTGAGAGAGGAAGCGGTGAAATCCGCGCGCAGATGAATGGCGGCCGATTGAAGGGCTAAGGAGGGGATAATCTGATTTCTCCAGCGAAAGACCAAAGGGATTGAGGTCGGTTTTTGGTTTGGATTTAAGGGAAGGTTTGAAATGCCGACATGGGAGTTGGAGGCAAAGGTTTCAACAGGCCAATAGAGGGAGTGATAGGGAGTCAGGGAGTTGATCTCTCCTTCAAAAGGGATCGAGATCAGGTTTTGGGGAGGAGGGGATTCACTGCCGGCCTGAAAGGCTGCGGAGGCAAAGATGACATGATCAAAACGTTCGACGAGATGAGCAAAAGTGGTGTCGAAGGCCTCTTGATGTTGATCGCGGTCATGGAGGAGGGTTTCAAAGGAGACACTTTGAGGGAAGCAGGGGACGAGGGCGCGCAGAGTGATGGCGAAATCAAGTCGAGGCCAAGGCCAGGGGCGTTCGGGGGGGATTCGATCAATTGCAATGAGAGCCAGGGAGGGACTCTCCATTTTTTTGAGGGGAGGTTGAAATTGAGCCCAGAGAGAGAATTTTTGATCGGCTTGATCGAGGAGATGTGTGGCGTGAGACAACAAAAGAAGCAGCGACCAGATTCCGGAGAGGATCAGAGAGAGAAGAAGTCGAGAGTGAGGTTGTGGCACAAGAGCTGATCTTAACGATGAACGGAGCGGGGACAATCAAATTGAGCCTAAATAGGGCAGTTCCGCTGCCGTATCTATCTCAGAGTGTTTGGCCTCGCAATCGTTGTTTCCTTCCTCCAAGAACTTTCGGAGTTGGCGGGGTTTTAGCCCCGATTCTGCAATGCAATATCGGGAATTAAAATTGATTTGTTTTGAGGGTGTGTGGGGTTAAGTTCTCGTTTATGAAGATTGTGATTGCGATTACCGGAGCCAGTGGTGCCCTTTATGCGAAGCGGTTGATCGATTGTTTGATTGAGCAAAAAGCGGAGATTGAGATTGTTTTCAGTAGCCATGCGAAAGAGGTCGCAGCTGTGGAGGAGGTTCAATATGAGTTTCCGAAGAGTATTCCGGTTTATGGGGATCGCTCGATGCAGAAGCCCTTTGTCAGCGGCTCTGCGAAATATGATGCGATGGTGGTCATCCCTTGTTCGATGGGGACGATCGGGCGAATCGCCCATGGGTATTCGGATAGTGCCATCACTCGGGCCGCGGATGTTTTTTTGAAGGAGAAGCGACCGCTTCTTCTGGTTCCTCGCGAGACTCCCTGGAATTTAATTCAAGCGCGCAACGTGGTCACCGTGATGGAGGCCGGGGCGACCGTGATTCCTGCCTGTCCCTCCTTTTATGGAAATCCGCAGACCGTCGTGGAGGTGGTGGATACGATTGTCGCTCGGGTGTTGGATCATCTCAAGGTTCCACACCAACTCGTGAAGCGCTGGAAGCAAGAGGAGCCACAGGAGTGATCCTCTTTGATGGCGCTCTCTTTATTTTCTATTTCCACCAAAAGAGCTGCTGATTCTTTGCTTTGATGCAGGCGGAGGGGATGGTTTGATCTCTTTGAAGAAGTCGGTCGACCATGACTGCTTTATCGGCTCCTTTCACGAGGAACCAAGTTTCTTGGGCGAGATCGAGTGCGGGATAAGTCAACGTGACACGGGTGGTGTTGAGTTGGGGAACGAGATTAGAGACCGCATATCGGGTCTTTTCCTGAAGAGCCTCAGTTCCTGGAAAGAGAGAGGCGGTATGGCCGTCGGTGCCAATGCCGAGGAGAACAAGATCGATCTCCGGTTGTGGTCCCAGTTGTTTGATCAGTTCTGTTTCATAGAGAGCTGCGGCTTCAGAAGGGTCTTCGGCGGTGTGCCAGCTTTGAAAGAGAAAGGGGGAGATCCCGAGGCCGAGGGAGGAGCGAATCATTTTTTCATTGCTGTCGGCATGATCCGGTTTGACCCAACGCTCATCGCCGAGCCACCAGACGATTTTGCTCCAATCCAGTCCTCGTGAATTGAGGGCTCCGTAAAGTTCCTTAGGGGTGCTTCCTCCAGAAAGAGCGACATGAAAGGATCCTCGGTTGAGAAGGGCTTGGTTGAAAAGAAGTTCAAAGCGTTCGAGAAGCGATTGCAGCCAACTCTCTCGAGAGTCAAAAGTGTGAGTTGTCATAGAAAAAGAGCTTTAGAATATTTAATTAAAAGGGCAAGCAGAACCCGGGGCTACGGCTTCACGACGGAAGCGACGATGTCCCCGTATTTTGAGAGTCGTCCTGAGGGAGGGGCGGGAATGGCGAGGCCAGTTTCGGAGTAGTGAGAGTTGTCGCTCCGTGTCGAATCAGGAAAATACGGGTAGGATTCATGAAAAAAGTTTAATGCAGGAAATCAGGAAGAACAAGAGGAGGGTTCATTTTTATGATGTTATTATTACGGGAAAATGCCAGAAAGGAGAGGTGAAGTCCTCTTCGCCACCTCCTCGGAGTAAAAGAAATTTTATTACCGAAGTGTTGCTTCCCTCTTTTTTTATCAAACGAGGCGGGAAAAAGCAGCAGCCTATTTTCCCCAAGCTCGTTGGGGATCAAATTGCAATCACCTGGATTGGCCATGCCTCTTTTTTAATTCAAACCGCCCGTCATCATTTAATCATTGATCCGAATTGGAATAATTGGGTTTTTGTGGTGAAGCGACTGCGAGAGGCGGGGATGGCGATTGAGGATCTTCCGAACATCGATTTAGTTTTGGTCACACATGCTCATTTCGATCATTTGAGCCGTCGATCCCTGAAAAAAATTGCGGCAAGACAACCGATCATTGTTCCGCAAGGGGTTGGTAATTTAGTTCATGATTTGGGGTTTGAGCGAGTTCATGAGATGCAGTGGTGGGAGAGCCTGACCTATAAAGAGTTAAAGATTACGTTTACGCCCGCCAAGCATTGGGGAGCTCGGGTCATTACCGATCGGTTTCGCGGTTATGGAGGATTTGCGATCGAGTATTTAGGCCGAGTGATTTATCATTGTGGGGATTCAGCGATGTTTGATGGATTTCAAGAGATCGGAAAAAAACTGAAACCAGAAATCGCCCTTTTACCGATTGGCGCCTACGATCCTCCTTCTGGTCGAGATCACCATATGAATCCGGAACAGGCCTTGGAGGTCTTCAAAACTTTAGGAGCCAAGACCTTTATCCCGATGCATTATGGCTCCTATCGGATGAGTTACGAGCCGATGCATGAGCCTGAGCAGCGACTTTTAAGCGCGGCAGTGGAACTGGGGGCGATGAATAAGATTCGATTTTTAATTGAGGGTCAGCCACAGGTTTTTTGAGGTTGCCACGTCACAACTGACGGGTTTAATCCACCTTCTATGGGAAAACTCGATCAGCTCAATCTCGATAAAGAAATTGAAAGTAAAAAAGAGTACGAAAAAAATCTTAAGGAGTTACAGCTCAACTTCCTGCTTTACCAGCGTGTTTTAATTGAAAAGCAGCGGAATGTGATCCTTGTATTCGAGGGGCCAGATGCGGCGGGAAAAGGGGGAGTGATCAAACGAGTGACCGAGAAATTAGATCCGCGATTTGTGAAGGTCTATTCCGTGGTTAAACCGACCTCCGAAGAATATAAACATCATTATATGTGGCGATTTTGGAACAAGCTTCCCCCTTTGGGAGAGATCGCGATTTTTGATCGTTCTTGGTATGGAAGAGTTTTAGTTGAGCGAATTGAAAAGTTTGCGACGAAAGAGGAGTGGGGACGTGCATTTCAGGAGATAAACGAGTTTGAGCGTACATTGACTGACAGTGGAACGATGTTAATGAAGTTTTACGTTCATATCAGTAAGACCGAGCAACTGCGTCGATTTAAAAAACGTGAGGGAGATCCTTATAAACGTTGGAAAATGACCGATGAAGATTGGCGCAATCGTGAGAAATGGAGTCAATACATCGAGGCCGCCGATGAGATGTTCGATTTAACCGATCACTCCGATGCCCCTTGGCATTTGATCGAGGGAGAGCATAAGTGGTATGCACGGTTAAAGACGTTAAAGATGATTAATGAACGATTTATCAAAGAGTTCGGAAAGCTTTAGTTTTCTTTTGATTTTTAAAAGAGTTCTCTTTAATCTCTCGAAATGCAGATCAGTGTCATTATCCCTCTTTATCATGAAGAGGCGATTATCGATTTAATGGCGCAACGACTTATCAACGTTTCTCAGACCGATTGGGAGTGGATCTTTGTCGATGATGGGAGCCAAGATAAAACGGTAGAAAAATTAAGACCTTGGCTCGATCGTTTTGATCATTGGCAGCTCATTCGTTTTTCACGTAATTTTGGGCAACAGAATGCCTTTCGCGCAGGGTTGAATGCGGCTAAAGGAAAAGCGGTCGTTTTTTTAGATGCCGACTTACAAGATCCACCTGAGAAAATGATCGATTTAATTCAGGAATGGAAAAAGGGATTTAAAGTCGTCGTTGGGGTTCGTCTTTCAAGGACAGAGCGTGGATTGAGAGGGTTTCTTTTTCGCTCCTTTCACCAATTATTTTATCGTTTAACAAACGGCGTGATGCCTAAAAATAGTGGAACCTTCGGTTTAATGGATCGGGTGATTGTTGAGGAGTTGAAGCGAATGCCAGAGCGATCGGTATTGTTTCAGGGGTTAAGAGGTTGGGTGGGGTATTCAAGGTCGACGATTGAGTATCATCGTTCCGCTCGAATCGGAGGTGAGGTGAAGCAGACTTATGCCAAATTATTCACGCAGGCTTGGGATGGGATCACGAGTTTTAGTACTCTTCCGATTCAATGGATTTCTAATTTAGGGTTGATCATCTCATTATTTGGCTTTCTTTATGCGGTTTTTCTTTTGAGTATTAAAGGGTTGCAGTTTTTCGGAAAACTTCAGACCTTGGAAGTTCCTGGGTTTACGACCGTATCGGTTGCGGTGCTCTGTTTGGGAGGGGTTCAACTGATTGCTACGGGAATTTTGGGTCAATATTTAGCTCGGGTCTATCACGAAGTAAAACAGCGACCCACTTATATCGTTGAGAGTCATGAATCCCGAGGAGTATGAGATTTTATCCCGTGTCGAGCGGGATCATTGGTTTTACCGAGGTAAACGTCAGATTGCTTCTCAATGGATTCGAGAGTTGTTTCCCTCGGCCAAAGAGAAAATATTCGTCGATTTAGGATGTGGAACCGGCTGTTTTGTTGAGCAGATGATTCAAAAAGGATATCCGATGATCGGAGTCGATGATCATCAGGAGTCGATTGATCGCGCGCGACTTTTATTAGGAGATAAAAATTTTCGAGAGGGAAGTGCGGAATCGTTTCCTTTTCCAGACAATAGCGTTGATTTAATCAGCATGCTCGATGTTTTGGAGCATTTGAAAGAGGATCGAGTCGCTCTGGATTCGATGTATCGGGGGCTTACCGGCGGGGGAATTTTGTTGATTACCGTTCCCGCTTTTCAGTTTTTTTGGAGCGATTGGGATCGATCCCTGCATCATTTTCGGCGTTATACCGCCTCCTCCCTGCTTCCGCTTTTAAAAGAGGCGGGGTTTGAGATCTCGTTTTGGAATTACATCAATGTTTTGGCCTTTCCGATCGTTTTTTGCTTGCGGCGTTGGCGGGATTGTTTTGGTGGGGGTGAGAACCCCTTAGAGCGCCCTGAGAACAAGATTCCTTGGGGGCCGTTGAATCGAATTTTAGAATGGCAATTTGTAACGTTGGCCGTTCAAAAATGGATCCGCTTCCCCTTTGGCGTCTCGATTTTAGTGATCGCTAGGAAACCGAAATAAGAGGGGATTGAAATCGGTAGTGGATTTTTTTTAAAGAACGTGCTTATTTAGAGAGCTTCGGATCAGGACAGATGTCTGAGTGGTTTAAAGAGCTCGCTTGGAAAGCGTGTGTACCTAAAAAGTACCGAGGGTTCGAATCCCTCTCTGTCCAGTCTTTCGTCGCGATCGTTCCCGAGATTGAGATTGCCTTTTGGCGATCTATTTTGAGAGGCAAATTGATTTTACTTTTAGATTGGAGTTCAGGGCGGGCTTTGCTATCACCCACCCACGATGAAACCAGTTCAACACGCAATTCAGCCGACCCGAGATCAAGATTTTCCAGAATGGTACCAACAAGTGATCGCCTCCGCCGATCTTGCGGAGAATTCAGAGGTTCGTGGCTGTATGGTGATTAAACCGTGGGGTTACGGGATTTGGGAGAGTATCCAACGACAGCTCGATTTCGAGTTTAAGGAGACTGGTCATCAAAATGCTTATTTCCCTCTCTTTATCCCGCTCAGTTATCTTCAGAAAGAGGCGGCTCATGTAGAGGGGTTCGCTAAGGAGTGCGCGGTGGTCACTCATCATCGACTCGAAGCAGGGCCGGATGGCAAGCTCGTTCCCAAAGGAGAGCTCTCGGAGCCGCTCGTCGTGCGTCCGACCTCAGAGACGATCATTGGGGCCGCGTATGCGAAATGGGTGCAGTCGTATCGGGATCTTCCGATTTTGATTAATCAATGGGCGAATGTCGTCCGTTGGGAGATGCGTCCCCGTCTTTTTTTAAGAACGGCTGAATTTCTCTGGCAGGAGGGCCATACGGCGCATGAAACCAGTGCGGAGGCGATTGCAGAAACCGAGAAGATGCTCGGGGTTTACGAGAAGTTTGCCCGTGAGCACCTGGCCTTGCCGGTGATTCCAGGGAGAAAGTCACCGAGTGAACGTTTTCCAGGGGCGGTGGATACCCTTTGTATTGAGGCGATGGTTCAGGATCGCAAAGCAGTTCAAGCCGGAACCTCCCATTTTCTCGGGCAGAATTTTGCGAAGGCCTCAGGAATTAAGTTTCAATCCCGTGAAGGGCAAGAGGAGTATGCCTGGACCACAAGCTGGGGAGTGAGTACTCGGTTGATCGGAACGATGATCATGGCTCATGCCGATGATGATGGATTGATTTTGCCTCCTCGAGTTGCGCCGAAGCATTTAGTGATACTTCCGGTGATTCCGAAAGAGGAACATCGAGCCTCGATTCTAGAGGCCTGTGAAAAATTAGCGGCTGAATTAAAGAAACAGGTTTTTCATGGCGAAGTTTTACGTGTGGAGATCGATAAACGGGAGATGAATGGGGGGCAGAAGAGTTGGGATTGGATTAAAAAAGGAATTCCTTTGCGTGTGGAGATCGGGCCTCGTGATCTTGAAAAAGGATCGGTTTTTGTCGGACGACGAGATAAAGAGGCGAAAGATAAGACCGGCTATCCGATGAGTGAGTTCATTCAGTCGGCTCCGGCAATTCTGCAACAGATTCAAGAGACTCTTTATTCGCGAGCTTTAGCATTTCGTGATCAACATATCGTGAGGATCGATTCCAAAGAGGAGTTCTACTCCTTTTTCACCCCGAAGAATGCCGATAAGCCGGAGATTCATGGCGGATTTGCCTTAACCCATTGGGATGGATCGGCGGAGACCGAGGAGAAGATCAAAGAGGAACTGAAAGTGACCATTCGCTGTATTCCTTTTGAGACTGCTCCCGAGGCGGGGATTTGTCCCTTCACCGGTAAGCCGAGCGCGCAACGGGTGATCTTTGCGAAGTCCTATTGATCTAGGAAAGCAGAAATTCAAAAACAATTTTCTTTGGTCTTTATCCTGAAAATCCTCCGAATCGATGCAAAAAATCCGCTTCACTCCTGTGCCCCGACTTGTCGCATGCGCGTCAACCTAACAAACGAAAAGACAGTTTTTCACCGCAGAGGAAGCAGAGTTCCGCAGAGGAGAATTCAATTTTCTTTTTGTTTGAAAGCAGAAATAACTGACTTTTTCCCGAATTGAAAACTGTATTTACCTCCGTTTTCCTCCGTCTTGTCCGCCGTAGTCCCGCAGTGCGGGACGAAGGA
>CAMAQI010000028.1 GCA_945860255.1 Methylacidiphilum caldifontis | reverse complement strand
CGCCCCACTCGACCCTAAATGGGGATTCACAAAATCCTCCCACGCTTCAATAAGCTCAACGGGAGAGATCGACTCTAAACGATGCGAGGCCAACTCCAGAGATTTTCGCATACTCCCTCGGCTCTGCCCTTTATATTTCACGGCAGCGGCCTCCCCCCATCCCTCAATCCCCTGATCGGAAACACGAACAAAAAGGGTTTGTACTTCATCCGTACTTCCACGTGAAATCGAAAATCGATGCTCCAACGGGAGATTTAAATCGATCAGATCCATTTTCATGAACTCAGAGAATATCACGATCCGTTCCTGTTTCAATAAAAGTTCTCCACTCTCTTGGATGAAAGCAAAACGCAAGGCACTTACATTGACTCCCTTGAGCGAGTATGAGTTGAGCAATGCCCTGCGTTTTGCGGAGTTTCGCAAAGGAATCGCCCTCGGCGAGGTGGCCCTGTTTTGGTCTCAGTTTGAAGCGGATCGAGCGAGCGGCAGGTTAGCCATCAAAATTTGCAACCTTGCTGAAGTTGTGGAGGAAGCCAAGCGGATCTCTGCAATGCATACACTGACGGGGGGTCATCGCGGCTTTGATATTCTCCATGTGGCTTCCGCGCTTGTTGTTCACGCCAAAGAATTCCTCACCTTCGATGCCAACCAGAAAAAACTCGCTCAAGCCGAGGGACTCGTGGTTCCCCTCTGAAGACCGACCACAAATCGGTACTATTTCTTACTATCTCTCCCGTTTTTTGAAAGAGGAAGAGGAACAGGATCAACTCCCGATCCTCCCCATGGATGACAGCGGCAGATTCGTTTAACTCCTAAATAACTCCCCTTGACGACTCCATGGATTTGAATCGCCTCTACGGTATAGTGGGAACAAGTCGGAGTATAAAGACAACGCGCCATCGGTCCGACAATCAAGACCCATAACGGGGCGATCGTCCATTGATAAAGACGAATCAACCCAATCGCAAGTTTTTGAAAGAGGACACTCATCGTAGGTCTTTCTCTTTCATCCGTGAACCAATAGTCCCTCACTCTTGAAATCGTTCGCATTATTTTTAAAATTCATAAATCGGAATTCAATGCGACTGGTATGAGGCAGAGAATATTTTTATTGAGGAGATATCTTTGGTTTAGGTCTTTGACCGATTGATGTTACTTGATCCCCAATCGTTTCAGGGTCGAGGCAACATGCGCAAAATGTTTCTCCAATGAACAGACTTTTTCGATCTCTTTCACGGTCAGAAACTTCGCGATCCGTTCCGATCCCTTGACATAATAAATCAAGGCCTGATCCCCTCGCCAACAGGCCATTGCGCATTCCTGCACCGCTTCGTAGGCATCGCGACGAGCCATCCCCTTATCGGTCAAGGCAAGTAAAACGCTTTGTGAATTATAAAGTCCTTTGGTGATCTCTAAATTCCGTTTCATGTTCTCGGGATAAACAATCTGCCGATCAACAAGATCGGTCAAAAGATCGAGCATATAATCAAGAAGGGTTAAGGAATCCGGAAAGATAATTCGTTCCACAGAGGAGTGTGAAATATCCCGTTCATGCCAAAGAGCGACATTTTCCATCGCCGCAATCGCATTGCCGCGAATCACACGGGCAAGACCACTCAACCGCTCTCCGGTAATCGGATTGCGCTTATGCGGCATCGCACTGCTTCCCTTTTGCCCAGGGGCAAAATATTCCTCAACCTCTAAAACCTCTGTCCTTTGGAGATGACGGAACTCCGTTGCCCAACGATCCACACTCGAGGCAATCAGTGCTAAGGTCGAAATAAAATGAGCGTGACGATCACGCTGAATAATTTGCGTCGAGAGAATCGCCGCATTTAACCCTAATTTCTGACAGACATACTGTTCGACACGAGGATCCAAATGCGCATGGGTTCCGACAGCACCCGAAAGTTTTCCAACCCGCATCTGCTCCTTCGCCTCTTCTAATCGAGTAATCGAACGACGAAATTCATCATACATCAAAGCCAACTTCAACCCGTAGGTGACCGGCTCGGCATGAATCCCATGCGAGCGACCGATCATCGGCATCATCGCATATTTCTTTGCCTTGGCTCCGGTTACTTTGAGAAGTTTTTTCAATCGAGCGAGGAGAAGATCGGAGGATTTGATTGTTTGTACGGCGAGGGTCGTGTCTAGCAAATCAGAGGAGGTCAACCCTTGATGAATCCAACGACCAGCGGGACCGACATGAAAAGCAACCTCCTCTAAAAAGGCAAGGACGTCATGATTGGTTCGTTTCTCATTTTCATGAACTTGAGCCACACGATACTTCGCTTTTTGACGGATGGTTACCGCATCTTTCTTCGGAATCTGACCAATTTTGGCCATTCCTTCACAGGCGAGAACTTCAATTTCGAGCCATGTATCTAACTTGGACTCCTCTGTCCAAATGGCTCGCATTTCGGGGCGTGAATATCGTGCTATCATAATTTTTTCCTGAAAACAGAAAAGCAAACCTCCGTCCTTTGGCAATAAAGGATCTTAATGAAAAAAAGCACAAAACAGACCGCTCTAAGGAAAACCATTCGTGAAACGAATTGTCAGAAAACAGGGTCTAATTGTTTGGTGCAGGGGCCTAGGGGGGGCACAACTCTACATGAAAGCAGAAAATCTTTTCATTCGAGATAAATCGTTGGTTTCGCTCTTTAACCGATTTATGTTTAGGTCAAATGATACGGATCAACATCGATCTTCACCTGAACCTCTTTTACTTTTTGAAATCGTTCGATCAAAGGACGGAGAGCATTGACCATCGCAAAGTGATCTCGTGACTTAATAAAAAGATGAAACCGATACAGATCTTTCACCTTATGCAACGGAGCCGGGGAAACATAGCCCGCCTCCCCAAAGGGAGCTACCGCCTTACGGATCTCCTCCGATTGTAAATCGGAAATCCGCTGACTCATCTCCTCATGCTTCCCTTTCCACTCAATCAAGATCGAACGACAGTAAGGAGGAAATCCGACCGTCCTTCGAAACTCCAACTCCTGCTCATAAAATCCATCGATATCATGATGCCGAGCAAATTGAATTGCAGGATGAAAAGGCATCTTCGTCTGAATATAAACCTCCCCCGGTAAATCACTCCGTCCCGATCTCCCCGCCACCTGCATTAAGGTCTGAAAAACCCGTTCACTCGACCGATAGTCCGGTATCTGCAACGCTAAATCTGAATCGATCACGCCAACGCAGGTCACCCATGGAAAATGAAGTCCCTTCGTAATCATCTGCGTTCCAATCAAAATATCGACCTCACGATTACTGACCGCCTTAAGGGCGTGATGCAGTGCATGCTTGGTGTTCATCGTATCGGAATCAATCCGACAAATTCTTGCTTTCGGAAAAACCGCGGCAACCACCTCCTCAATCTTCTCCGTCCCATGGCGCGACTGGGCATAATCGTCGAAACCGCACCCCGGACAACTCCGGGGCATCGCTTTCCCCTCCCCACACAGATGACATTGTAATCGTCCTTTTTGACGATGATAAGTCAATGAAACGGAACAATGCGCACACTCCTGAACCACGCCACATTGCGGGCATTGAATCGAAGAGGAATACCCTCGCCGATTTAAAAACAAGAGCGATTGCTCCCCGCGATCCAAGCGAGCCTGTACGGCAGCGACTAAGGTCTCGGAGAGCATCGATTGCTTTTTTCCCTTTTTCCCAAAATCTTTTTTCAGATCAACAAGATGAATCATCGGCAAACTCTCTGCTCCCGCACGACGATTTAATCGAATCTTGTGATATTTCCCCTCCTCAACCCGTAACATCGACTCCAAGGAGGGAGTCGCCGATCCTAAAACCACCGGAATTTTCTCCAAATGACCCCGCAAAACAGCAAGATCGCGAGCGTGATAATGCGGATTTTCCTCCTGCTTGTAAGAACTCTCATGCTCCTCATCAACCACAATTAAACCGAGATCGGGCATCGGAGCAAAAATCGCCGATCGTGCCCCAATCACAATCTGCGCCCGACCCTCCCGAATCTGATGCCATTGATCATGTCGCTCTCCATCGGAAAGATGACTATGTAAAACCGCAATCCGAACTTTCTCCCCTAAAAAACGCCCGTGAAATCGCTCCATTGTTTGAGGGGTGAGCGAAATCTCTGGTACTAAAACAATCGCTCGCTTCCCGGCACGAATCACCTCATGGATCGCCTGCAGATAAACCTCGGTCTTCCCACTTCCTGTAATGCCATGAATGAGGATCGGTTTGGGCTGATTCTCCGTCATCTCCTTCAAAATCATCGCTAACGCCTGCTGCTGCTCTTCATGCAAAACCAACGGTAAAAACGGCTGTGTCGGCATCTCCATCCAAGGAAGCCGCTCCTCGGTCTTGGAATGAATGCTCACAAACCCACGATCCTCAAGGGCCCGCCAAGTCGCCACCGAAATTCCAGCCTCCTTCGTAAAATCACTCAGCCAACCCTCAGACTTAAATTGTAGAAACTCCCACGCCTCCCGCTGTTTCGTCGCTCGATGAACCTCCTTCGCCACCGTCTCCTCAGGAATCCCCTCAATCTTTGTCACCCACAGCCGCTCCTTAAACTTCGCATCAGCATGACGCACCGATTTTGGCATCAGCGTCATCATCACCGATCCTAAAGAGGCGCAATAATAATGTTTCATCCACTGTGCCATCTCCAAAAGGGCCGCAGGCAAATAAGAACTCTCCCCCAACAACTCCAAAATCGGCTTCGTTTTCTCGACCTCCGCTCGCTCACGTAACTCCAAAACAAAACCGACTAAAGTCCGACTCCCAAAGGGAACTTTCACCTTCGATCCCACCTTGACCCTCCCCACTAAAAAATCCGGAATCGAATAATCAAAGGCTCGATCAAGCGAAAGCTCGGGAACAATCCGGGCAAATAAAGGAGGGAGGCTCAGGGCTGTAAGTGAATTCACCATAAAGTTATTCTAACCTCTCTTTTTTAAAACAGCCGATCTTTATATTCACCCACCCTTGTTCCTCTCTTCGATCAAAATCGCAGCCAAAGGAGTAATCGTAAAACGAATCAACTCTCCCACTCGATAGGGTCTCTGTCGTGCCGACTGAGCGATCCGCCATTCAACTCCTAATAAGTCCCGAACAAAGAGATGGGACTGATCTCCTCGAAATAAAATCTGGATAACTCGACCTTCAATCGACTCCTCAATCGACTCTTCTTTTGACTCCTCGCCCACGACTTCAATTCCCTCAGGTCGAACTGAGAGAATAAATTTAGCGCCACTCTTCGGCTCTTCGCGTTTCCCGAGCGAAATCCACCTTCCAGAGTCAACTCTGACCTTGAGTTTCCCCTCATCGGATCTCATTTCAATCACCGCCATACGATTCGAACTCCCAATAAAGGAGGCCACAAATGGAGTCGCCGGTTGATGGTAAATTTCAAAGGAGGTTCCAATCTGCTCCACGGATCCACGATTCATCACCAAGATACGATCCGACATCGCCAAGGCCTCTTCTTGATCATGAGTGACAAAAACGAAGGTGATTCCAAGCTGTGACTGAATCCGTTTCAACTCGACCTGCATTTGATGACGCAACTGAGCATCTAAGGCCGAAAGAGGCTCATCGAGTAACAAAACCTTAGGGCGACAGACAATCGCCCGTGCCATCGCCACTCTTTGTTTTTGTCCGCCAGAAAGCTCCGTCGTCTTTCTTCGTTCCATCCCCTGAAGTTGAATCAATTGAATTGCCTGCTCCACTCGACTCTTGGATTCTGATTTAGAAATCTTTTTCATTTTCAAGCCAAACTCAATATTCTCTTGAACATTCAAATGAGGAAAAAGAGCGTAGCTTTGAAAGACCTGATTCACATCGCGACGATGGGGGGGGAATGAGGTGACATCGACTCCATCTAAATAAATCGTTCCCCCCGTCGGCTCCTCGAACCCTGAAATCATTCGCAGCAAGGTCGTTTTTCCACATCCCGAGGGCCCGAGAAAAGTGAGAAACTCTCCAGCAAAGATATCGAGCGTCAAGGGATGCAATGCCGTGAAATCCCCAAATGATTTTTGGAGATCTTGAATTCTCACCATCGGATCGGATTTTTTCATTTCATATTTCTCTTTGGGATCACCGTTCATCGACTTCCTCATCGTGAGTCATGGCATATAAAGCAAAAAACATCACGAGTAAAATCACTCCAAGAGCGGAGCCAAAAGGCCAGTTTCTTGCTTGAAGGAACTGATTTTGAATCACATTACCGATCAATGGGGTTTGGGAGCCCCCTAAAAGATCGACGACTGCAAACATTCCAAAAGTAGGAACAAAAACAAAGAGAATTCCAGCCCCAATTCCCGGCCAAGTAAGGGGAAGAATCACGTGGATGAAATTCCAAAACGGATTCGCTCCCAAGTCAGAGCCGGCCTCTACTAAAGAGAGATCCAGTTTCTCTGCACAACTGTAAATGGGAAGAATCATAAAGGGAAGAAATGTGTAAATCAATCCGATGAGAACCGCCATGGGGGTGTACAAAAGGTCCAAGGAGGTCGAAAACGGAAGAGCTCCGAGAATGGCATTTAAAACGCCCTCCGACTTAAGGAGGGTGATCCAAGCATAGGTGCGAATCAAAAAACTGGTCCAAAATGGAATCATCACCAAAAGAAGATAGAGATTGCGCACTTCTTTCGGAAGTCGCGCGATAAAATAAGCCGCTGGATACCCCACCATCAAACAAACGAATGTGGTAATACAGGCGAAAAGAAAAGAACGAATAAAAACATTCAAATAAACAGGATCAAAAACTCTTTGATAATTCTCCCAAGTAAAGGACCAAATCACCTGCCCCAAAGCATCGCGCTCACAGAAACTATAACCGAGCAACAACGCCATGGGGGCAATGATAAAGAGGGCTCCCCAAAGAGTCATTGGGAGCCCCCAGAATAAAACAATCCAATGGCGTTTACTTGAACTTAAATTCATGAGTACGCCATCATCTTATCATTTGATCGATCACGATCTTAGCGAAATTGTTATTGAGAACTCTTCAGATCGGTGACCATCTGATCGATCGCTTCCAGTTTCTTGCCAATATCAAGAAAAATACCGAGTTTCGGATTTCCTTTTGGATAACTTGCAGGATTATTTAACTGTTCAGGAGATAATAATTTACGAGCTTCGAGGTTTGGATTGGTATAAGGAAATTCATCCGAAATCAACTTACTCACCTCTGGTCGCAGAATGTAATTCATGAATAGCTCTGCCGCCTCCGGGTTTTTAGAGCCCATCGGAATACAAAGACTGTCGATAAAAAGATGCGTCCCCTCTTGAGGAAGAAGATACTGAAACTTTTTATTCTCTTGATAGAGTTTGGCTCCCTCTCCATTCCAAACAATCCCTAGATCTACATCGCCATTGAGCATTGCTGTCTTTGGACTATCGGAATCAAATATTTTGATCAACGGAAACCACTTCGAAATTACCGGTTTCACAAGAGCAAGATTTTCATCCGTAACCTCATTGGGATTGATTCCCAAAGTAGAAAGCCCCCAGGAAACGATTTCGCGACTATCATTCAAGACCACGATTCTTCCTTTGTACTTCTCTTGAAATAGATCCTTAAAGCTCACAATAGGCTCTTTGACCTTCTCTGTATTCACAACAATCCCTACGGTTCCCACCATCCAAGGAACAGAATACTTCTGCTCTGGATCATGACCGAGATTCAAATACTCTTTTCCAATATTTTGAAGATTCGAGAGTTTCTCTCGATCCAACGGCTTAAGCTTTCCCGCTTTGGCCAAAGCCTCAACCATATATTCGGAAGGCTGTATCAAATCGTAATGAGAAGCTCCTGCTATCAACTTTGAAAGCATCTCTTCATTCGAGGCATAAGTCTCATAGTTCACCTTAATCCCCGTCTCGGCGGTAAAACCATCAATCACTTTCTGGGGAACATATTCAGACCAAGCAAACAGATTGAGCGCTTTTCCTGTGGAAGCCACACTCTCTTGGTTTTTTTTATTGCACCCGGTCAGGGACACTAATAACACCAGAAGGACTGACCATACCATCGATTTCACCGAGTTTTCTTTCATTTATCGCTCCTATTGTTGAGGGTTCCTTTATTCCAAAAAATAAAAATCAAGATCAGTCCTGTCACAAGGATGAAGATCGTCGAAAGGGCGTTAATAATCGGATTCAATCCCACCTTCGTCATCCCAAAAATACGAATCGGAAGCGTCTGAGACTGCGGGCCAGTTGTAAAATAGGTAACAATAAAATCATCCAACGACAGCGTAAACGTGATCAGAGCGCTTGAGATGACGGCGGGCCCCAAGTAAGGGAGAATCACTCTAAAAAAAGCTTGCAGGGGAGTCGCCCCCAGATCTAAAGCAGCCTCCTCAATCGACGGATCCATTCCCGAAAGTCTGGCAAGCACAATCAATATCACAAAAGGGAGACAAAAGGTGATATGAGCAATGATCACAGAGGTGAATCCCAAAGGGAACTGAATCGCAGCAAAAAAAACGAGTAGTCCAATCCCTAATAAAATCTCAGGAAGCGCAAGAGGAATCATGATCATTTTCTTCAACCCCTTTTGAAAGGGATGACGATAACGATGAAAGAACCAGGAACTCCCGACCCCGAGAATTAAGGAAAAAAAGGTTGTCACCGAGGCGATCCAAAGACTATTTCGAGCAGACTGCATCAGCGGCTCATGTCGCCAAAGGTCGTGATACCATTGAAAAGTAAACCCTTTCCAGACCACATTCAACTTCGAATCATTAAAGGAATAGGCAATTAAAACAAAAATCGGGAAATAAAGAAAAAGAAGAACTCCCCAGGTCCAACACTTTAACGGATCAAAATGATTTTTTAAAGTCATAGAAAGTTAAAGAACAACTTAACCCTTTTAAAGGGAATATCCACAACAAATCATTCACATTAGCTGAAGAACCTCGGTTTCGGCTAGACCGAGTGATGAGCCTTTGAAGGGAACTCAAGGAAGGTTTGATCTCAGCACACAGAGGTCGTTGTTAATCTGCGGTGAAATCTTCACTTTGCTATTTGGGGGGCCTCAAAAAAGCGATCACCTTGTGAGAGATCTCTGCCACTGAAGCCATCCGTCCCGATCCCTCATAGCCACAGGCTAAAAGTCCTGTATCGGGACCGATAAACTCCACTCCTCGACCTCTCAACGTCTCCACATTTAAAACCGTCGCGGGATGTTCCCACATCTTTCCATTCATGGCCGGCGCCATCCAAATCGGAGCACGGGTCGCAAGGAGCAAGGAGGTCAAAACATCTCCTGCCAATCCCAAAGCCGTTTGCGCTAAAACATTCGCCGTTACTGGGGCGACGAGGACTAAATCAGCAGCATCCGCAAGCGCAATATGAGCCGGGATTCCCTCAATAATCGGCTCATCATCGACGGTGATCACAGGACGCTTCGAAAGGGACTCTAAGGTCAAAGCGGTGATAAACTTTGTCGCTTCACGACTCATCACCACATCAACCTGAATCCCCGCTTGCGACAACGCACTCGCAAGATCGGCTGCCCGAAAGGCGGCAATGGAACCGGTAACTCCTAAAACAAGCCGAGGGGGATTCGATTTTAGATCATTCAAAGCCATTCCTGATTATCAACCAGAGAAACCCCCTTTGTAAAGCGACATTCCCTCATAAATCGGTCAAAGATCGAAACTAAGAATTTCTCCCCAATGAAAATATTCTCTGCCTCATACCACTCGCATTGAATTCCGATTTATGTATTGTTAAAAATACTGTTTATTTGTTTTTTTGTTTTCGGGATTTTCTGAATATTTTTCGTCGGAACGAAAAATAATACGAAGAATTCAAACAATCAGTGACTAAATATACTATTGAACTTTTCAAAACCATCTAAAGACTCCCCTTTAGAATGATCTCCCTCGTCTCCACGATCCTCAACGACAAAGCGGGTGCCCTCTTACTCTTCATCGATCTTGAAAAGCAGAGCCGATTTCCTGATGAAATGGTCGTCGTCGATGGAGGATCTCAGGATGGAACTTGGGAATTTCTGCTTCAAAGAGTCAATACCCTTCCTTTCCCTCTTCGTCCGATTCAAATCAATGGAGCCAATGTCTCCCATGGACGCAATCAAGCCATCGAAGCCGCTCAAGGAGAATGGATTGTCACAACCGATTTCGGCTGCCGACTCGATCCTCTTTGGATCGAAAAACTCGTCTCTCCTTACGAACAGGATCGGACAATCCAAATCGTCACCGGAAGCTGGAAAATTAATCACTCCGAGATTCACTCTCCAGCCGCCTGGGCAGAGTGGGCTCTCGCTCATGGAGAAATCGGAATGGTCGCCACCCCCACTTGTCTCGCCTCCACCCGATCGATCGCATTCCATAAATCGGTCTGGAGTGAATTTGGAAAATATCCGGAAGATCTCTCCCTCGCCGGGGATGATGCGATTTTTAGTCTCTGGATGGTCTCCTCCAAAAAACGAATCGCAGCAGCTCCCGAGGCGATTTGCACATGGCATCGATTCGATAAACTCTCCAGCTATTTCAAAGAATCAAAACGGAACTTCCTCGGATGTGGAGAGGCTCTTTTCTTCCTTAACTTTGGACTCAAAACCGGAATTCAAAGTGCCCTCGAACTCCTGTCCCTTCTTGCTCTCTGCTTGCTCAGTCATCCCCTGAGTTTACTTTTTTTCATTCTCATTTGGACAAAAAGATTCTTGAAATGGGGCAAGGCACTACGATTCCTCATCGAAACCGAACATTGGTCGATAGGAAAAGGGATTCGACTTCTTCCATGGATCATTGCTTTTGATGTGGGGACACGGTGGATCGGGATTCGCGGCTACTGGCAAGGATTCCTTCAAGGATTTTGGCGATGCCGCAACACCCGATCGTTACTCTCCCGACTCCAAATTCCCCGCTGGTAAACCGCTGAGACAAAGAGTGAGGGGCACGAATTTAAAGGCATTCAAACGGCAAAGAGGCCCATTTTTATCTTGCGAGAATCCTCTTCTCAACCCCACACTCTCTTCACATGATTCCCGATCTCCAAGCCTCCTTTCTCTGTGAAGATGTCCGTATTGAAGCCAGCGGAGGGAATTCGATCGTCGGAATCGTCAACTTTATCGGTGCCCCGCAATTTCCGATTCGTGTTATGAAGCTCTGTGTCTGGACCCGTTGGTGCTCCGGCTCCGGGGCCTTCACTCAAAAAACCCGGATCGTCTTACCAGATGATCATACGGTTCTTGCCGATTCCTCAACGGAATTTAATCTAAATCATGAAGAGGGGCATGCCACAAATATCAATTTCTTTGGTGGATTAGAATTCCCTATCGCCGGAATCTATCACATTGAAATCTATTTAGGTGAGACCTTGAAACTTCGGTATCCTCTTCCCCTCATTCATCCACAAATTTCTCCTACAAGCGAATGAAGATTGAACTCCCTTTTGGATTTATTCGTCCTTGGGAAGGGAAAGATCTCTCCGTCCTTCTCCGATGCCTTCAACAAGAACGAATTCGAAAAAACCTTCGTTCCCCCTCAACCTATTCCCCCAATCCCACCTCAACCCCTAGTCACTTTGCGCTCATTTCCAATAATCAGACGGTTGGTGGAGTCGGGTTTGATTTAGACCTTCCCCACTCCCGAGCTCATCTCGGCTTTTGGATCGATGAACCGTTCTCAGGACAAGGAATCATGTCCGCCTCTCTCCCTGCTCTCTGCGGTTGGTTCCAATCACAACATCCCCGTCTGATCATTCAATCCACGGTTTACGGATGGAATCCGATCTCTCAAAAACTTTTAGAAAAAGTCGGCTTCACTCAAGTGGCCCATCTTTCTAAAGCGATTCATTATTCAGATGAAGTAACCGATCTCCTGATCTACGAGTGGGACTCCATCTCGCAAACTCTTTGGAAAAAAAACACGCGCTCTTAACCTCCGCGCATCAGTGGTTTTAAACAATACCATTTGAATCTAAAACAGAGAATTTAGCCACAGGGAACGCATAGAACTCAAAATGAAAAATTAATATCAGGTTAAATTTTGCTCCAAAAAAAATCTTGAGACTCCATTTTATTTTGTGTTCCCTGCGTTCTTTTGCGGCTAATTTCCTTAATTCAACTCTTCGCATCCCGAAGAATTTCGGGACTGATTTCACTATTTTGAAGTGCCTTTGGTTTTTGGTTCTGTTACAAGAAATGGGTTTAAACTACTCTTGAGGAACAACAGGCTGACCTTCAGAGGTCGGCAGAATCGCTTTTTGCACCGAACGAACATCAAAAACTCTCAGAACACGATTAAAAATACCAGAAACCGCATTCCCTGCACTATCGATAAGATCGACAGAGAGATCATATCGTCCCACTTTCAAGTTTTTCCAAAAAATCCCTTTCCCCACCTCATCGATTCCTTGAATATTACTCAGTCGATAGCGTACCTTGAGCCCCTTTCCTTGATCGGAGAGCGTATGGATTCGATAATCTAACCAAACCACCCCCTCGGGGACGGAATCCACCGGATCAATCGAGGGCATATTTAAGGTTAAAAAAGGGGTATTGGGATTAATATAATTTTGATAATCTTTTTTAATCACATAAAAATAGATCATGGCAAAGGCCTGGGGATCAGCGACCATCCTCCCATCAGGCTTCACAGCAAAAACTCTTAAGGTATGCCCCCCCGGAGAAAGCTCTTTCAAAGTCAAAGGACGTTTCAACTGATCAATGGCAACAGGAGATTGATTATCTAAAATAGCATGAAGTCGATTCCCATCGGGTGCCATTGAATAGTTCGTGACTTGAAAGAAAAAATCAACCTCGTTGACAGGGCACAACTCCAACGGCTTCGGAGAGAGAACCGTCACTGTAATCGGCGACATCGGATTATCCGATTTTCCATCAAATCCCTTTTCAAGAACCGGTTCAATCGGAAAATTCGGAACTGCCCGAGCAACAGGAATAGAGTCGGTAGGAGTCTGAGCAATTAAAACGCCTACTCCCAAAAGCCCCAGCAGCAGACTCTTTATCCCTTTTATGTATTCATTCCTCATCACAAAGGTCTACTAATAAACGCAAAAACTCAGTCGTCAAACATTGGAATTTAAAAAAACAGGATGACCTCCGTTATCCTCCGCTTCCTCTGCGATAAAAATTGTATTTTTCTGTTATCCTTAAGTTGACGTCTGTGTACAGGCGCGGGATCACCCCAAAAAAAGAGATCCCCTTTGAGTGATCCCTTTTAAGAAGATGATCAATTTCCCAATTCAAAATCGAGGTAAAACCCACCTTGAAAAGAATTTTGAACGTGAGGAACCAAGACGAGATTAACTGAGTTTAAAGGGAGAGAAGGTTGAGGCAATTTATCTATCCCAGCCTTCTCCCCGCTGATCGTTCAGAGGAACCGATTCCCCGCATTCGACTTTCGGAAGAAGACTCCAAAAGGATCGACAACGAAAAAGTCGTTCTATTCCTCTTCGACTTCTTCAGTCCAATGCATTCGATAATATTGGCGGCATTTTCTCCGCTCATATCGATGCTGAAGTGTTTTTCTCGAACGATGATCCATCGCACGATTTGAAATTTTAATTGGTGAGGTTTGATCGTAGAGCGCAGTCTTCATCATAACATTCTCCTTTCAATCACTTCTACAAAACCTTAATGGCTTTGCTGTTTTTAAGAAAAGCATCAACCATGCCATTCTTAGGACAAAATAAATCTCATTCAACTTTCTATTTTTTCAAATTAATTTTATTTAATGCCCAATTATTTTCGATAAGTTGAACAAATGATCTCTCTGAAAAACCCGCTCTCGCTCCTTTCCTTTTTCCTCCTTTTATTGAGTTTCCCCCTCGTTGCGACGCCTGCCTCTCCTTTTGAAATTGAATTCCTCAATCAATTAAATCGAGTGCGCTCTCAAGAAAAACTCCCTTCTCTCCTCCTTGACCCTACCGTTCAAGCCCTTTCTCAGGAATGGTCCTCTCATCTCGCCCAAGAACAAAAAACGGTTCACCGATCCTCCTGCTCCCTTATCGAGTTCATTAAAAAGCACTCCTACTCCTTCGCCTCAGAAAACCTCCATCATTCCCCTCAAGGAAACGACCCCTCTTTTGTCCTCCACCGATGGATGAACAGTCCCATTCATCGTAAAAACCTTCTTCACCCGAAGTTGACTCATATGGGAATCACCACAACTCAAGGAAAAGAAGGGATTTGGTATGTCGTCTGGAATGGAGTCGTAAAAAATTAACGCAAGGAAGCATTATTTTCTTCTTTTTGATTCACGATTTTAAGATAGCCTTTACACTCTGATGATGAGAAAAGAAAAACCGATCAGAATTGGAGTGGTCGCCAACATCGATAAAACGGGTTCCATCCCGTTTCTGCATGAAATCATCTCTCTCTCCAAACAGTATTCTAAAACATCGCTTTTTCTCGAATCAAAATCGGCCGCTCTCCTCCAACAAACAGGACATCCTCTTTCAAAATTAGCGAAAACATGCGACCTGATTCTCGTCGCAGGAGGCGATGGCTCTCTACTCGGAGTGGCGCGTTCCGTCTATCCGGAACAGACTCCCATCCTCGGAATCAACCTAGGCCGACTCGGCTTTTTAACCTCCGTTCGAAAAGAAAATTTAGCAAAGGCTTTTGATAAAATCATCCGAGGAAAAATGGTTCACAGTCCTCGAACTCTTTTGGAAGTCTATCTTCAAAAGAAAGATCAATATCTAGGACCAGCGCTCAATGACGTCGTTCTGGTTCGCGGCGAATCCTCTCGGCTCGTCCGTCTCCGAGTCACACGGAATCAAACCTTAGTCACCGAATATCGCAGCGATGGGCTGATTATTGCCACCCCCACGGGCTCTACCGCCTACTCTCTCTCTGCGGGGGGACCCATTATCACCCCCGACACCAATATCATCGCCTTAACCCCGATCTGTCCACATACCTTAACGAACCGATCGCTCCTCATGTCGACAGAGGGAAAACTTCTCGTCGATGTCGTCTCCCCCTCCGCCCCAGTCACGATTCAGGTCGATGGAGCCATTCAAGCCCACCTTAAATCTGGGGAAGGAATTCGAATCCAAAAAGGGAAGAAACCGATTTTGCTCGCTTATTTAGAGGGATATGATTTTTTTGAGATCTTGCGCGAAAAACTTAAATGGAGCGGAACTAGTATTTAATCCCTAGTGAAGATACTCATGAAAACAAGTCAAACCATGGAGCTAGTTATTTTCACTAGTTGATTATGCTTATTAGTGAACTCCTCAAACCGGAAAATATCTGCCTCTCTATTCTCAGCAACAAGAGAACTGAGGCGATTTTAGAGGTTGCCCATCAACTTAAAAATAATAGTTACGTTGAAAACTTCCAAGGGTTTTACGATGAGATTCTCGCTCGCGAACGAACCGAGTCGACCTGCCTTGGAAACGATGTCGCCTTTCCTCATGCACGAACTGACTTTGTGAAAGGAATGATCCTTGCCGCAGGAAGAAGTCAGCAAGGCGTTTACTTTGAAAATGCAAAAAGTACCGTTAAACTTATTTTTGTCATCGGAACTCCTCGTCGAATGGCGACTGAATACCTCAGTGTCGTTGGAGGACTCGCCCGACTTCTTCGAGATGAAAGTTTTAGACAACAGCTTTACCTCGTTGATAATCCTAAAGATTTCATCGATTTAATCGCTCAAACCGAAAGAAAATTATGAAACAAACCCCACAACTCCTCTTCGCCCTCCTCGCCTCCATTTTTCTAATCCCCTCATCACTCTCTGCCGCTCCGTTCACAAAAGCAGCGATCCAAATTCAAATTCCCCCTTCTTGGATCTCCTCCACTCCCTCCTCTTCCATGCGCGCAGGAGAATGGAAAATTCCAAAACAAAAAAAGGAGACAGATGAGGGAGAGTTTGTTGTTTTCTACTTTGGAATCGATCAAGGAGGGGATGCTCAATCCAATCTGAATCGATGGAAAAATCAAATCACCAACAGTCAAGGAGCCCCTGCTCCCTCTGAAATTAGCGTTAAAAACATCGACGGACTTCACGTCAGCCAAATTCAATCGTTCGGAACCTACTCCGGAATGTCCTCTCAACCAGGGGTTCCTCCCTCTGCCAAACCAAACTTTGGATTTATCGGAGTCGTTGTCGAAGGGGGGGCAGAAGGATCTCTCTTTTTTCGAGTCACCGGCCCGGAAAGCCTGATTAAATCCCAACTTCCTCAAATACAAAAAATGATCGACTCTCTAAAAAAAATCGACTCCTCTGAAAAAAAGAAGTAATCTCTTCAGAAATCTTTACAATCCTAAACAAAGGGACCCTTATGGCAACGAGCACAGCAAAATTGGATCTGGACGGAAAAATTTATGAACTTCCTTTGATCGCAGGTTCTGAAAATGAAAAAGCGATCGATATTGCAAGCCTACGCGCCCAAACCAATCACATCACTTTCGATGATGGCTATGGAAATACCGGCTCTTGCAAAAGTGAAATCACCTTTATCGACGGTGATCTCGGAATTCTTCGCTATCGCGGCTATCCGATCGAGGAGCTCGCTGAAAAATCCTCCTTTATTGAAGTCTCCTATCTCTTAATTTGGGGTCATCTGCCGAATAAAGCGGAACTCACTGAATTTTCGAATCTTCTCTCTCAAGAGCAGACGATCCATGCCAACATGAAGCATCATTTCGAAGGATTTCCTTCAACCGCACATCCGATGGCGATTCTCTCCTCAATGATCAATGCCGTCAGCGCCTATTATCCTGAGTTACTCGAAGGTTACAACCCCACGCACTTCAAGCTCCAAGCAGCGCGACTGATCTCCCAAGTGAGATCGATTGCTGCCTTTAGCTATCGTCAGTCTCACGGTCTACCAATCATTTATCCTAAAAAGAGCCTTAAATATACCCCGAACTTCCTCCATATGATGTTCTCGGAACCGTATGACGAATTTGTGATCGATCCTGCCGTTGCGAAAGCGTTGGATTTAATTTTTCTCCTCCATGCCGATCACGAACAAAACTGTTCGACCTCCACCGTCCGAATGGTGGGATCCAGTCGAGCAAATCTTTTTGCCAGTACCGCAGCAGGGGTTTGTGCCCTTTGGGGCCCGCTTCACGGAGGAGCGAATCAAGCGGTCATCGAAATGCTTTTAGAGATTCACGCATCCGGAGATGATGGACGTAAATTCATTGAAGCCGCTAAAGACAAAAACAGTGGTAAAAAATTAATGGGCTTTGGCCATCGTGTTTACAAAAACTACGATCCTCGCGCCACAATCATTAAAAAGGCCTGTGATGAGGTTCTTCGGGCGCTCAAAATTAATGACCCCCTGCTGGATATTGCAAAGCACCTCGAAACCGCTGCCCTTTCCGATCCTTATTTTGTGGAACGTAAGCTTTACCCAAACGTTGATTTCTACAGCGGAATCATCATGCGTGCGATCGGAATTCCGGTAGAAATGTTCACCGTGATTTTTGCAATTGGACGAATGCCCGGCTGGATCGCTAACTACAAAGAGGTTTCCGATAACCAAGGAACTCGAATCTATCGTCCCCGTCAGATCTACACCGGGCCGATCAATCAGAAATATATCCCCATTGATCAACGATAACTTATTGGGGGGTGATGAGATCAAATTCTCTCCCCCCTCCTCACACTATGATCTCGGCTGAACTGCTTAAAATCCTCTGTTGTCCCGAAACGAAAAAGAGCCTCGCTTTAGCGAACGCAAGTGAACTCGAAACTCTCAATCATCGCGTGGAAAAAAAAGAACTCGTGAGCGTCGAAGGAAAGACCCTTTCCGAGCCCCTCAGCGCAGTACTCCTTCGTGACGATGGGAAGGTGGCCTACCGCATTCAAAACGACATTCCGATCCTTCTGATTCAAGAAGGAATCAAACTCTAGCTTTCTTCCTCTTCGGCTGTCCCCTTTTTTCCCTTTGTCGGTGTCTTAGGATACCCTTGCTTCATCTTCTCAAGCAAATCACTATTGTCCTCTACCTCATCCCAAACCGCTCGACTCACAAAAATCGGTCGCTTGGTCTGAAGAGCGATCGCTAAGCAATCACTCGGACGAGCATCAATTTCAATGATTTTCTTATGAACCTCGTTTTCGGCCTTCAAAATCAATCGCGCATAATAAGTATTGCTCCGAAGATCGTTGATCACCACCCGCTCGACCTCAATTCCGAAGGCAGTAAAAATATCTCCCATCAATTCATGAGTCATCGGACGTTCACTCCGCTGGCTCTGTAAACTCATTGCAATGGCACGCCCGACGGTCTGATCGACATTAATGATAAAGACCTTATCGGAATTCCCAATAAAGATCGCAATACTCTGCGATTCGGTCGGAAGTACCCCGTAAATTTGAACTGGAACGACATCTTTGCTCACAATAACACAAAGCCTACCATTTCCCCATTAAAAGAAAATGACTAAAAAAAGTTACTTTTTACTTTTCTTATCGTAAAACTCGGATAGGTATTCATGTCCCTTATGGAAACAACATTAATTCTCTTAAAGCCTGATACCGTCACTAAACACAATGTCGGAGAGGTCATCCGTCGATTTGAATCCTCTGGATTCAAAATTAAAGGATGCAAAATGATCTCCCTCACCAGCGAGCTTTTAGCAGAACACTATGCCCATATTGCCACAAAGCCCTTCTTCCCAGAAGTCGCCAATTTTATGCAATCAAGTCCCGTCATCGCCCTCGCGCTCTCAGGTGAGAATGCCGTTGACCGTATTCGAACTCTTTTAGGACCGACCGATTCCCGTAAAGCGGAAAAAGGTACGATTCGCGGAGATCTCGGAACCGATATGATGGTCAATGTCGCTCACGCCTCCGATTCTCCAGAGGCAGCAGCAGCCGAGATTAAGCGCTTCTTCAAGCCTGAAGAGCTCTTCTGTTACTAAATCGATCCCTTGGTTCTATTTTCCGATACAGAACTGCTTGAACAAGGAATCCAAGATATCCTCATTGGTCGCAAGGCCGACAACAGTTCCAAAGGCCTCTAAAGCAGCCCTGAGCCCAATGCTTGCGTATTCAGGGGACTCCCCTTGAACAAGCGAATCTAACCCTCGTTGAAGATTCTCACTCGCTAAACGCAAGGCCCCTTCCTGACGTACATTAATCGCAAAATCGGAAAGGGTCGTGCTCGGCATCGAATCCAAAATCTTCTGCGTCAGAAAGCGTTCGATTTTCTCCACCGCTCCAGACTCATGACAGGAGAACGGAAAGGCATTCTCATGTAGATTGAGTCCTAAATCGGCTTTGTTACCAATTTTCACCCAAAGTTGCCCCTCTTTCTGCTCTCGATCAAGCCCTAGAAGATCTGGTTTCGTTGCATCAATCAAATAAATCACAAGATCTGCCTGAGCCATGCCTTGGCGAGCCCGATCAATTCCCTCTTGCTCAATCGAATCCTCTGTTTCTCGTTGTCCTGCCGTATCCACAAGAACCAACGGAATTCCTCCCAGTTGGTAAGGAGCCTCAATCGTGTCCCGAGTTGTCCCCGGTCGATCGGAAACAATCGCTCTTTTCTCTCGAAGCAGTAAATTGAGAAAAGTCGACTTTCCAACGTTCGGCTCCCCCACAATAACCGTCCGAATCCCCTCACGAATCGCTTTCCCATAGGGAGCCGTTTTCAACAAAAGATCGGTCTCTTCCTTCAGGACGATCACTCGATTTTGAAACTGCTTCCCCGTTTCCGGAGTAATATCCTCCTCCGGAAAATCGATATAAGCCTCCAAATGAGCAAGCAAATCAATCAGCTTTCCCTTAAACTCTTGAATTTTCAATCCAAGCCTACCCTCTCTCATCGCATGAGCGGCCCGTAACGCCACCTCTGTAGAGGCAGAAATGATATCAATCACCGACTCCACTTGAGTCAGATCCATTTTTCCATTGGTGAAAGCTCGCTGGGAAAACTCCCCTGGCTGAGCGAGCCGCGCCCCCGCAGCAATACATAGCTCCATCAGTTTTTGAACAATCAAGGGATTTCCATGAGATCCGATCTCAACCACATCCTCACCTGTGTAAGAGGCCGGCCCCTTCCATAAGGAAACCACC
>CAMAQI010000027.1 GCA_945860255.1 Methylacidiphilum caldifontis | reverse complement strand
AAAAAAAGTTCAATCCTCCGAGATCATTCATGGAGATGAGACCTCATGGCGAGTCGACGGAGAGTCAGCCTATCTTTGGTACGCAGGAACTCCCGATTTTTCATTCTTTCACATCGATCCGAGTCGCGCGGGATCGGTGGCGATTTCTATTTTCGGATCTCCTTTTTCAGGAGGCTTTGTCGGAGACGACTATGCCGGTTACAACGCTATCGATGCTCTTCATCGCCAATCTTGTCTCGCTCACCTCATTCGAAAAGCTCGGGATCTGAGCTCTCTGTTAGCCCCGCTCCCCAAGACCTCGGAAATCCAACGGGCGATTGAATTTTGCGAAAAAATCCAATCCCTGCTCAAGTCCGCCTGCCATCTGGCAAAACAAAGGGATCTCGGAGAAATCACGTTCACTCAAGCCAAAGCCAAAATCCCCTGCTTCCTTCGAAAAATCGATTCCCTTTGCGCCCAACCTTTTGCTCCCCCTTTGCAGGATCTTGAAACTTTCAGGCAAAGACTCTCAGATCCAAAAAAAGATTATCATCAACTCTTTACGTTCCTTGAAATAAACCGAATGCCTCCAACCAATAATCACGCCGAACAATCCTTAAGACAGCCCGTCTTACACCGAAAAATAACCTTCGGTCACCGCTCCCTAGAAAGTGCTCAGGACTTTGCCACGAATCTTTCGATTATCTCCACCCTTCATCAACAAAAAATCGATCCTATCCCCGTTCTTCATTCCATCCTCATCAACGGAATCCATCATCCACACTCCAAAATCTTCCAAGAATCAGGCTGATGCCAGTGCTCTTTTAAATTTTAAAAAAAAGAAAAAAACCGCACATTGTGCGGAAGGGCTAAACTATTACTGGGTAAATTTCAATGCTAGTTTTACAGTAAATAATGCCGCTTTGTGGTCTGGGACAGCAAATTCCTTTGTAAACCTTAATCCCTCGGGAGCATCGAGTTCCGAGGCCAAGTCTACTAGTGGAAGCCAACAAGTGGGGTTTGTAAATTTCAGCGCTGGTTTTACAGTATATAATGCTGCCTTATGGTCTGGAACTGCAAACTCTTTTGTGAACCTCAACCCTTTGGGGTCAACGTATTCTGTAGCCTCGGGAGTAAGTGGAAGTCAACAAGTAGGAGAAGCTAGCGTTAATGGACAGATTGTGGCCTCATTATGGTCAGGAACCGCAGATTCTTTTGTTAACTTACAGTCTGTTCTCGGAAGCGATTATACTAGCTCTCAGGCAGTGGATATTTATATTTCTGGGAATACCACTTACGTGGTAGGAAGTGCAAATACCCTGGCGGGTTATGGTCATGCCGTACTGTGGACAATCACTGATATGTCCTCTGTTCCTGAGCCATCTACCACTCTAATTCTACTGGTTTTTGTACCTATTTTTATTTACGTTATTCGTCAAAGGCTTTGGACTAATCGGATCACTTCGTTTAAATGTTGATATGTGTTAGTTGATTGTTTTTGTACTAGTCATCAACTGACCCCAGCAGAACGTTGGTCAATCCCTAGCGAAGTTCGGAATGACACTATTTAACTCCCTACCTGAGCGGAAAGATGGTTGTGCGTGTGTGTTAGTTTTTAAATCCTAACGGGCAATGACTTGGCAATGAATCCGCAGAACCGTTATAATGGCAATGATTGCCAGTATAAGACTCTCTTGGTGCGAAATGATTCCATTCCGTTCATAGGTGTTCATAGGAGAAGTGATTTTACGAGGGAGACGAAATAGGATTAGAAATCCGTTGCTCTATCCAGCTGAGCTACGGGAGCTTGAATTCGATAAGGATTATTAGATCTTTCCGGGCTGAGAAAGGAAAAATCACTCCTTCCATTTTCCTAGGGTCCATTTTTTAGAAAACAACTTTTCTTGATAGACCGCCTTGGAAACTGGAAGAAGGAAGACTCGGAGTATTGCAATCACTCTCTCGAGATCGAGAGAGTTATCTGGAAGTTCGATGCGGTTGATAAAAGCCTTCCATTGGCCTGACTTATCGATGACAAACTCATCAGAAAGTCCCGTTGGAATATCTTCTGGGATCGGGGTTCTACGACGTTGAAAGGTTGCCTTCACTGCTTTTGCTAAACTTTTTCCTTCAAATTCAAAATACTGGGAAAGGCTCCAAAGATCGAAATAGTCTTTCATTCGACTATTAGTGATTCCAAGACTCACTATAATTTCGTATTTTTCAGCAACCACTGTTTCCCTCGGATAAGTCGGCAATTCGGGAGCTGGAAACTCTAAGAGAGTCGGGAAAACAGATCGAATCGGCGCCGGATTAACGGCATCCCCAAAACCGACATCAATCTGAATCGGAATTTTCTTATTTCCCAAAAGTGTCCGTAGTTTTATTCTGACTCCACCATAGGAGTCACCCTCACGAATTTCTTCGGTCGAGATACTCTCTGAAAGAAAGGAGAGTCCATCTTCCCCGGTAATGTGACAAACATCACCGAAGATGCGCTTTAGCTCTTTCTCAGAAA
This sequence comes from Methylacidiphilum caldifontis, assembly GCA_945860255.1. GTDB lineage: Bacteria > Verrucomicrobiota > Verrucomicrobiia > Methylacidiphilales > CAMAQI01 > CAMAQI01. The sequence goes on along the minus strand of CAMAQI010000027.1, from coordinate 17,708 downwards.
GTTGACGGGCGGACATTAAATCTAAGTCTTTCGTCGGACGGTGACGCTCTTTTGTCCAGATCAGGAACAAAAAGGCCCCTTTAACTATGAATTGGGAGGAATAAGGAGATTGGGAGAGACGATAAAGAAACCTTTCTAAAGCATATTGCATCAAAAGGTATTGGTAATCTTCCCGATTGGCTCGGGCGATTTTCAACAGTCGAGCAGTGACAGATGCCGCTATATTTGTTTTTTGAGGCCGACTCACCCGATACTCTCCATGTAAGGTCGAATGACATTGGAGACCCGGCAAATCTTTGATTGTTTCCAAATCTCATCACGGGTGCATTTCCTCTTCTTGAGTCCATCTCGCAGAGCTTCAATGGCAATATCCTCTCCAATTTTTCGGCGAAATTTAAAACAATCCGCAATGGTTTTAGCCGCGGAAGTGACTTTGACTTGAATCCCCTCAATAGTAATCTCCTCAACTCCAGAAGTAAGCGAGGTTTCAGAAAAGCGCACAACCCTAATCGGTAAGTCTGAATCAACAGGTCTTCGTGACCTTTTATCAATGGCGATCCAAATTTTATAGGGAGATTGAGTTGTCAGATCGTGTAGTTCCAAGGCCGAGAGGAGACAAACAACGGCTCCTCGACGTTTTGAGTGGGTGAAAAAGGTTCGAAATTTATCAATTGTTCAAACAAAACCCTTCGGCATTCGCCTTTTTTGCGGGTTTTGTTCTTCAATTGAAAAATTTCTTGGGGGATGTGAAGAAGAGATCCAAGATGGGGCATGGATCAGAACGGATTATTTGAAGTAGCCTTGCAATTGAGCAAGGAGTGGAGGGTGGTGAGCAGTGAATTTTCAGGAGAACCTCCGAAGCTGGGGATCAAGTTGGATTTTAAAGAAGGCACGCATTTTTGTTGTCCCGAATGTGAAGTGAAATCTCCCGTGCATGACACGGTAGAGAAGAAGTGGCGTCATTTAAATTTTTGGCAGTACGAGACGATCCTTGGCGCACGAGTGCCTCGAATTAGATGTGAGAAGTGTGGAGTGAAGCAAATCGATGTGCCGTGGGCGAGAAAAGGGAGCGGATTCACATTGATGTTTGAGGCGTTCGCCATGATTTTGATGAAAGAAAGTCCGGTGAGCAAAGTAGCCGAAATTCTTAAGGAGACCGATCATCGGCTTTGGAGAGTTTTGATTCACTACGTGAATGAGGCGCACGCGAAACGAGATTGGTCTGAAAGTCGAATGATTTTAATCGATGAAACCAGTGCCAAGAAAGGACATCGATATGTGACATCATTTTTGGATGCGAATACGGGAGAGCTTCTTTTAATGGTGGAAGGAAGAAGTAATCAAGCGGTAGTTGAGTTTTGCGCTCAGATGAGACTTCATGGAAGCGAACCCGAGAAAGTGGAATGGGCAGGGATTGATATGAGTCCGGCTTTTATTAAAGGAGTTCGAGAATGCTTTCCTCAGGCGCAAGTGGTCTTTGATCGATTCCATGTGATGCAAATGGCGGGGAAGATGGTCGATGAGATCCGAAAAGCGATTCATCGCCAAAACAGTCTTGTTCAAGGGGCCCGATGGGCGGTCTTAGGAAATGAATGGAACTTGAGTGATGAACAAAGAGAAATCCGGCAAGATCTTTGTAAGCTTTATCCGATTTTAGCCAAAGCCCTTGAAATCAGGGATCGACTTCAAGATGCCTATGATCAAAAGAGCGAAGAGCTTTTGCAATGGTGGTATCGCTCGGCAAGCCGATGCAAACATCCTCAAATCAAAAAGCTGGCCAAGACGATCAAAGAACATTGGCAGGGCATCATCGGGTTCTTCCAAACCAATCTTACCAATGGAAAAATTGAAGCAATCAATGGCATTATTCAAATGGCAAAACGTTGTGCGAGAGGCTTCCGTAACTTCGAATACTTTAAAGCAATCTCTTATCTTAAATGCTCAAAACTCCAACTCAACCTTCCCGCCCTATGACCCACTCAAAACGTCGAAGCGTCCAAACAACTGCTTTTGGGATGCGCTTCGCCATCAGGGCAAGAAGATGTCTAGAGGAAGGTTGATGTTTTTCGGTGTGATAGATCCCGCGGGAGGCTCGAATCACTGTTCCTGACTCGCACAGCCGCTGGAGGTAAACTGGGGGAATGCCTCGGGCGGCTAAATCCCTTGGTCTAACGACTTTCAGTTGCCTGAAAATCTCTAAAATTTGTTTTGTGATTGGATCTCTCATTATTGTTACAAATTGTTAACCTTTATTTACAAGTACATGCGCTTTATAACAAGTTAAAACTAAAATAAATTTAGACTGCGGACTGTCTTCGATTCCAGTAATGAGTATCAACTGACCCCAGTAGACGATATGTTTTGTTTCCTGCCTTCGTGCTTTCCTAAGAGAGTTCTTTATGGTGAAGTTAATTCGTGAGTTTTTTTCTTTTGTCACGATTTTCGAAGGTCTTCTGGATAACTTCGATTTTATTGTTGCTCGGTTGGCTCATTTCAATTCGAGGTTTCTCCGCTTATCGGGATCTCTTTGGAACTCCTCTCGGCCCTGATTTTCTCCAGTTTTATACCGGGGCAAAACTCTTTATTGAGGGGAGGTCCGATCAACTCTATGATTTTCAGCTTCAGATCGAAACACAATCTGAGATTTTGCATTCCCCGCAGGAGTATCTTCATCCTTATATCTACCCGCCGTTACTGGCTTGGGGCCTCCAGCCGTTGGCTCATTTCGATTATCGAGTGGCTTTTCTGATTTGGTCGATCGGAGGGCTTTTGATTTTATGGAGTGTGGGAAAGCTCTTTCGCTTTGGCTTTTGGTTTGCTTTGGGGTGGTTTCCAATCTTTGCCACGCTCTCGTACGGTCAGAACAGTTTTTTGAGTTTGGGAGTCGTTGCTTTGATCGGTTGGTTATGGGTTCAGCGAGGGGCGCTCTTTTTGGCCGGACTCTCTACGGGGTTGTTGCTGTATAAGCCGCAGCTCTTTGTCGCTTTCGTTCCGATTTTTTTAATTCTCAAGGAGTGGCGGATTCTTCAGGGGATGGTGGTTTCTGGTGCTTTTTATTTAGCGATCTCTTTTTATTTTGTTCCGGAACAGAGTTGGGCTTTTTATCGATTTGCGATGGAGCGGATTCCGTTATTGGTGGCCGCTCCCGGTTTTCCGATCACGCAATTTTTTGATCCGAACGGTTTTTTCCGGCTTCTTTTTCCGCAAATGAGCTCTTGGATTCACAAGACTTTTTCAATAGTGGTCATGCTCCTTTTTTTGCGACTTTTTTGGCTTTGGTTGAAATCGATTCCGGTTGAGAACAAAGCGATTCGATTTGCTGGAGCCATTTTAATTCTCCCTTGGACGAATCTTTATTTTCTCGTTTATGATTGGACATTGCTTTTGATTGCCTATGGAATTTTGAAAAATCAGAGCAAGATTTTTGAGGGGGAGCAAGGGAGATGGGGCATCGGATTGCTTTGGATCGTCGCTTTGGTGAGTTGTTCGATTTCAAAAGGGATGCAGGCACAGTGCGGCTTTGCCGTTCAACTTGCTCCGTTGGTTTTGGGATATTTCACCTATCAGTTTTTTATGGGTCCTTCCCGTTTGAAGGGGAATTCAGTGGGGACGATCTAAGGAAGGCTGAATAGCCTGATAGCTAATTAGCATGATCGCTTAAATCCATTTCAAATTCAGGGGAGTGTCTCCCGCAGCGACGCAGCGGCGCGGCGCTGAGAAGAGAGGCGAATCAGCTGATCCACCTTCGTCAAAAACTACGGCGGACTAAGCGTGGACTGTGGGGCTGATGGGTGGTGGGTGGCTACTCATTAAAAGGAGTCTCGCACCAAGTCACTAAAACACAAAGTTCGATTCAAATCTTAAATTCATTTTTAAATTCATTTAAGCTATCCGGCTATTGAGCTATCCGGCTCCCCTTGGCGGGACATTTATTCTTTTTCTTTCGTATCCCAGTAGCGAATCCAACAGGCGCCAATCATCACCGACCAGGCACAGGTGTAGGCCCAAAAGAGGGTGGCGATGATGCAGCCCCAGGTTCCGTGGAGGATGCTTTGGCTCCAGACAAGTTTGACGACCCAAGTGAATCCGACACTGGTGAGGAGCCACCCGACGGAGGCGATCAAGGCCCCTTGGGAGAGTCGTCGGGTATTGAGCGCGTGACGGGCTGAGATGCGGTAGGTGAGCCAAAGGGCTCCGTAGAGGAGGGAAAAGAGAAGTCCATATTGAATGACTTTCCAGAGGAGAGAGGCGAGAAAGTGGAACCAAATTTTTTCGGTGAGGAGTTGAATGGCTAACGGGGAAATTAAAAAGACTCCGAAGGTCATGAGAATTGCCAGCATCCAAGCGAAGAGTAGCAAGAGCGATTTAAACGGGGTTGCTTGAACAAAATTGAGATCGGGCTCACAAAAGATGAAATGAAGAGCACGGACCAACTCTCGCATAAAGCTATAGGTCGTCCAGAGCGCGATTACGGTATTGAGCGTAATGACTCCCCCCCCGGAGATCGATTTAGCGACCTCGACAAGACTATCCGCCGAGACTTTACTTTCTGAGGGGAGAAGATTTTTGGCGAGTCGAATCAGTTCCGGGGTGAGATCGTAGGAGCAGAGATGATGGGCGAGGGTGAGGATAAGGACGAGAAAAGGGATGATGGCGAGGAGATAAAAGAAAGCGAGAGAGGCGGAAAATCCGCTAAGCCATCCGATTTTACTATCGAGATCTTTTCCGATCCATCGTGCAAGCATGAAATTGATATAGAGGAAAAGGAGAGAAGATCCAAATGGATTTTTAGACCTTCTCATTTTCTGGCAATGCTTCTAGTTTTTAATGATGACACAGTTTTTTGTTACGGGGACCTGTACGGGGGTGGGAAAGACCAGTTATAGCGTCGATAGGATTCGCTCTTGGCGAGCGAAGGGGGTGACTGGAGTGGGGTTGAAACCGTTTGCGACGGGGGATCGGGGAGATGCGATCCGTTTGCAAGAGGCGATGGAGGGAGAGCTTTCTCTGGATGAGATTAATCCCTGTTGTTTTGCGTCACCGATGGCTCCGCTAATGGCGGCGCAAAAGGAGGGACGGGGGATTCCTTACGATCTCATTTTAAAGCATACCGTTTCGCTTGCAGAACAGTTTTCGCATCTGGTGGTTGAAGGGGCGGGAGGGTGGATGGTTCCACTGACGGAGGAGAAGATGATTTGCGATTTCGCCAAAGAGTTGGGGTTTCCAGTGGTGATTGTCGGTCGGGCCGGATTAGGGACGATCAATCAGACTTTATTGACCGTCGAAGCGGTGAACCGTCACGGGCTGGGGATTCAGGAGATCGTTTTAAATCGCTTCCCAGAAGATTCAGAGGAGTTGGCGAATTTGAATCGCGATTTTCTCGCTCAGAGGACCGGTGCTGCTGTTCGATTGGCCCAATTCATGCAATAAAAGAAAGAGAGTTTTAACCGCTTATCTTCACTTATCTGCACTGATCTAAAGAGGGGCCTAACCGCCAAGTTAAATTCAAAACTCGCCAAACTTTAAATTCACAATCCCAAAACAGCGAAAATTTCGATCTCGATCGAAATCAAAGCGATGAAAAAACGATCTTCACAAACGCGTTTGTGAGAGTCGTTTGTTACATCGCTTTGATTTCGTCCAGCAGCCGGAACGAATCTTCTCTGTTTGTAATGCCTTTCGCACGTCCGCTGACTTGTTCGCCGTAGTCCTGCAGTGGGGGACGAAGGAGAAAGAGCTTGGACGAAAGAGGATAAGATTCCTTTTCATTCTCTCTGATTATCCGTGTAAATCCGTGTAATCCGTGGTTAAAACAGTCTTTTCCTCGCTATCCAGCTATTCGCCTCCCCTTGGAGGTAAACTAGATGAGAACGATTCGGGAGTTCCATCCGTGGGACGAATCGTATTCCAGAAAGCCGAGGCTTGCGGGGGCTCCTTTAGTGGGGCTACCAACGGAGCCGGGATTAAAAAATTGAACCCCGTTTTTGATCGTTTGATCGGGACGGTGGGTGTGCCCATAGCAGAGGAAATCGATGGAGTCCGGAATTTCACGAGGGAGGATATGAATGAGATAAAATCTTTTTCCGTACCGTTCTAAGGTGCGGGAGAGGGGATAGTGAAGATCAAAATCGTTGTTTCCGAGAACCACTTCGAGCTTAGGGCAAATCGCTCGCGCCTCATCGAGGATCGATTCTCGGCAGATATCGCCGAGATGCCAGATTTCATCGACACCTGCTAAAAGTTCGGAGGCGCGAGGAGGCCATTGGTTATGACTATCGGCGATGACGCCGATGCGATAGGAGGGAGGAGGTTGATTCATCGGAGAATTAAGCGATCCGAAGGGATGCTAAATTTTTTCAAGATGCGTTGATTGGTCTCATCGAGAGTTTTTGCATCGAGAATCGCTTGTTGCGGCGCTCGGCCTTTGAGGAAGGTGATTTTATGGAACTCTCCTTTATTTAGCGAAAGGGCCTGCTCGAACTGTTTGAGGGTCTGAACCTTTTGATCGTTGACCGAGTCGACTGTCATAAAGCGGTAGTCGGAGTAACCTAAATTGTAGGGATCGGGGAGCACGCTCGAGAGAATGACGATCTTTTCATTTTCAGACAAGGTTGGCTCCAAGGTATGATAGAGAAGTCGGAAGGGGGCCGTATTTTTCCATTGATCGCCAAAGGCCCGAAGATATTCGATCGTGAGCGGCATGAAGATCATACCTCCGACAATCAGGTATTCGGGGGCCTCATCGAAACGATGTTCAGGAACTTTAGAACGTTCATAGCGGAAAGCGGGGAGAGTCATCTGAATTAATTTTTCGGCTCCGTGTCGCCATATTTTGAAGTGGATCGTGCTCCCAGCCACTCCCTCTCGAACGGCAAGATTTTCCAAATTGATCGATCCAAAGATCGGATCTTTATAGTCACCATTGGATTCGATTGCCATGCCGTTGATCTCAAGGATTAAATCATCGACTTTAAAGACCTTAGATTCGGGGGTGGTGGGATCGATTTGAGTAATAAAGACCCCTTTCGGAGTTCCCGGATATTGGAGGCGTTTGGCGTTTTGCGAGTTTTCAGTGGTTTGCCAATAGAAGGGGAAGTAACCGATCTCAAACTTCGAATCGTTTTTTTGGTGATCAATAATCGTCAGAAGGAAGGAGGAGGGGATGACGCTGAGCTTATTGTTGGAGCTGCTGCTGGTGATTCCGACGACCTCTTTTCCTTGGGTCACAATCTCACACCATCCCGCAGAATTAATTTCAGAGAAGGCATTGGCAAAGACATGATTGACGGGGCTGAGCTCTGAGGGGAGCACTTGGATTTGATTGATCTCTGCATGCCACGATTCCAGAATTCCGTTTTGCCAGCGCCAAATTCGAGAGGCTCCGATGTTGGGGGTCTCTTCAGAAAGGGTCGCTTCGTGGAGTCCTTGCCAGAAAGAGGAGTCTTCGACGGAAATGAGAGCGAGATTTAACGGGTAGGAGACCCAGGCGATTTTCGCTGCAAATTTATTTCCTTTCCCCTCTTTTTGAACCCGTAAAAGGGTTGAGTCACTGAGAAATTCAGCGGTGGTGATCAGCTTTTGATTGGAAAGAACGAGGGCATTCCGGGAGGTCTCTTTGGTGGTAATTCTCCACGGCTGTTGAGGATCGTAGATTTTTTGAACAACCTCAAGTTTTACAACCTGTTTTTGCATCGCAACCGTTTCCGAGTCCGATTTACAACCGGAGAAAAACAGAATTGAATGGAGAAGGAGAAGGAGAGTGAGCGTTTTCATCGTTGGGCCTGTGGAATTTCGTAGTTTTTCATGATCTCGGGATGTGCTTTATCGAGTGCTTTGGCATCAAAGGTTTCGGTGCAATGATTCGTAAATTCAATCACATGAAATCCGTTAAGCGGTTTCTCAAAGGCCTTTGAAACATCATCCAACTGGTTAATCGGAATTTGATTGATCGATTTTACAATCGCGGGGAGTGGGGTATTCAGTTCCGCATTCGCCGCATGGGAGAAAGTGGAGAGGAGAATGACCGGTTCGACTTGGGGATGATCGGGCTTTTCAAACCGTCGAAAGAAGAGGGCGTAGGAGAGCTCTTTGGCTGTATCGCTGCTCTGGTCGCTGAGGGTTCGGATCAACTCAAAGCTGAGCGGTGAAAAAAGGAGTCCACCATGAATCACGTAACGAGGTAGCGTATCATGTTGAGCTCCTTCGCGTTCATCCCCTTTGTAGAGAGTCATCGGCAGAGGAACGAGAATCTCTTTATTCTCTCTCCAGATTTTGAGCTTGGCGATCTCCCCTTGTTGAAGCTCATTGAAGACAACTCCCATTTGAACGCGATTCCCTTCAAAGAGCGTCGTCCCATCGCTGGAGATCGGAAATCCGTTCACTTCAAGAAGGACATCATCAAAACGGAGGAGTTCCTGAGTCGAGGGAATCGGGAGAAGTCCATTGATTCCAATGCCTCGCCCATCCATCGGAAGTCCGAGATAACGACGATAGGCCGGATTTTCCAAGGAGCGAGTCGAGATTCCAGCGACGGGAAATCCATCGTATTTTCCATCTTCGATATCTTTAAGGAAATGACGAATGACGGGGGTGGGAATAAAGAAACCGGCGCCTTCAAGGGATTTAATTCCTTGGAAAGCAACCCCGACAACTTTTCCCTCTTGAAGGACAGGACCTCCGCTATTTCCGGGATTAATCGCGGCATCCGTTTGAACCGCAAGAAAGTTTTTATTGCTGATATGAGCGTAGTTTTGCATTTCGATACGCGAGACGACGCCACGAGTGTAGGAGATCTGAGTGCCTCCCGCAGGATAGCCATTGGTGGTCACCGTGGAGCGAACCTTCGGAAGAGATCCAAAAGTCAGGGGAGTGATTCCTTCAAAAAAGGAGGGATCATCGACCGTGATCAGGGCGAGATCACATTCGTGGGCACGAAAAACAACGCGGGCATTAAAGGGACGAGGGTCGTTGTAACGGAAGACGACTAAGTTTCGACTCCAGCTAATGACGTGGGCATTCGTCATGATCATTTTTCCTTCAATAATGAAACCGGTTCCGGAGGATGCTTGAATGCGTTGGAACTGCCAAGGAACGTTCCAAATCGGTTGTTGAATATAGTTTAAAATTCGAACGAGGGCCTTGTCATGCGTGAGGTTGAGATCAGGACTCTCTTTCGCTTGAGCGAGCAGAGGGAGTGAGAAAAGAAAAAGAGATAAAATGATCAGGGAGAGAGGATGACGATAGTTCATAATTTTTTAATTTTAAAAAGCGAGTGAGGGACTTTGATCGAGAAGTTGATACCAGTTGTTGCGTTGGCGCGGCTCGTAACCAATCTCTTCGATCAGGCGTCGCATCTCTTGAATTGAGAGGCGAAAGGAGGTTCCCGCGGAGGAGACGACATTTTCCTCCATCATAATGCTTCCAAAATCGTTGGCCCCGTACTCAAGAGCAATTTGACCGATCTTCGGGCCTTGGGTAACCCATGAGGATTGAATATTGGGGATGTTATCGAGAAAGATCCGGCTTAAGGCCTGCATTCGGAGATATTCGTGGGCGCCGACGGGATCGGCTTTAAGAACGGTATGATCGGGTTGAAAGGTCCAACAGATGAAGGCGGTGAAACCGTTGGTTTCATCTTGGAGATCACGAAGTCGTTGGAGATGTTGCAGGCGCTCTTCCACTGTTTCCACATGGCCAAACATCATCGTTGCCGAGGAGTTTAATCCGAGTCGATGTGCGATTCGCATCACTTCGAGCCATTGATCGGAGTTACACTTCAAGGGAGAGATTTTATCACGGACTCGGTCGACGAGGATCTCGCCTCCTCCTCCGGGGATTGAACCGAGGCCCGCCTCTTTAAATCGAGTGATAACCTCCTCGAGTGACATGTTAAAAACCTCAGCGAAGTGATTAAATTCGGGGGGAGAAAAACCGTGAATATTGATCGTGGGATGTTTTTGACGGATGTGTTGAAGGAGATCGAGATAGTAGTCGATCTTGAGTTTCGGGTGATGGCCCCCTTGCATGAGGATCTGAGTTCCCCCAATCGATTCGAGCTCGACGATTTTTTCACTGATTTGATCGGGGGTGAGGACATAGTGGTCCGCATCCTTCTCCGTTCTGTAAAAAGCACAAAACTTGCAGTAAACATTGCAGACATTCGTGTAGTTAATATTGCGATCGACGATGTAAGAAACGATCTCATTTCCACGGCCTGCATGATGGGAGGCATGAATTTGACGGCGACGGTCATCCGCAAGGGCTCCGAGTTCTGGCAATGGCAGGTCGTAGAGAAGCCGGGCCTCCTCTTGCGAAATACGTAAGCCATCCGCAATTTTGCCTTCAATTTCGGAGGTGCGAGTCTGAGTCATCGAGATCATCGCCCAAAAGATGGCACAGAGGGGAGGGAAGACAAGCAGAAGTCGTTATCTCCCTTTGGCGATCTTTGAATTTAATTTGGCGGTTAATTCAGTAAGGAAATCAATGGAGGGAGCGTCGGTTGGCTATTGAAGCAGGGAGAGCGTTTTGGGATCAAATCCTTGAAAACGACTTTTGTTGGGGAAAACCACCGTGATCCACCACTCTCCTATGGACCATGATTCGAAGCGGAGATGGAAGAGATGGCTAAAGGTTCCAGAGAGTCGATCGGATTCCTGTTGGAGCGTTTGGATCTCCAGCATTTTAAAATCGACCGACATTCCACAGCGCAGCCATTTGGAGAGAGCCTCTTTAGCCGTCCAAAGGAGAGTGGCGGTGGATTTTGGATCGGGGGCGATTTCGACCATTTTTCTCTCACGGTCTGTTAACATCCGATCGATCGCCTCGATTCGTTCCGGTCGGATACGCTCCAGATCGATCGTCACCGGATGGGTCGCAGGAGAGAGGATCGAAAGGGCAAAATCGATCGAATGAGAGATGCTGACCTCATACGGATTAAGGGTGCCTGTAAAGAGCGGATGACCTGGGAGCCCAGAGATCAGAGAGAGGGAGGGGAGGTCAAGGGAGGGGTCGAGAAGATGGAGCGCCTGTTTGGCACAGCGACGTCCGAGGAGAAAGGAGTTTCGGGCGCGATCGTGTTGGAACTGTAAAGCGCGCTCCCATTCGAGAGGGGAGATCTCTGGGGGAGCGATCGACAGACTTTCTGAGGGGAGGGCTTGGGCAAGAGCAAACCCGGAATGGATGACTTTATCCGATCGATGAAATTCCAATGTTTGAAGAGAGAAGGTCACAAAAAAGAGCGTGGCATCTTCTTGAGAAATCGTCCAGTCTGATGCGTCATGAACGAAAAAATAGGCGCGGACTCTTTTTATCTGGCGATCAATCAACAACGAGAGGGCCCGTTTACTTATGAAGAGGTTCTTTCGAAACTAGAAAAGAGCGAGATTCACCGAGAGACCTTGGCCTGGCAGGCTGGTTTAGCGGAGTGGCAGAAGCTCTCCTCTTTTGGGATCTTCGGCATTGAGCCATCGGGGGTCGAGATTCCTCCGATTCTTGACTCCTCCTTTCCCTCGACCTTGGAGTGGCTTCAAAATAGCTTTCAGAAAACAAAACTTCATTGGGGAACGATTCTCTTGTCGGGATTGGTTTATCTTGCGATTGAGGGAGTTTTTGAGGTGCCCATGCAGCTCTTGACCACTTTTATAGATCAGGAAACGATCAAGGCTCATTGGAAGTCGTTACAGGCTTTGGAGTGGCCGTTGTTGGTCGCCGGAATGATCTTGATTTTTTTAGTTCTCTTTGTTCTCAATTATGTTAAGACCTTAGTTTCCGTCGGTTATCAACGGTACATTCTTGCGGTGATTCGTGGAGAGAGCGATCCTTGGGGTCGGATGATCGAAGGGCTCAAGGGCTCTTTTCTTTCGCTTCTTCTTTATCTTACCGTCGCCACCATGATTATTCTCCTCGGTTTTTGTTGTTTTCTTTTGCCCGGAATCTATTTTGCCGTTTGTTACAGCTTTGCTCCTCTTTTTATTGTCGATCAAAAACTCTCATTTTGGGAGGCGATGGAGACTTCGCGTCGGCAGGTTCATCAAAAGTGGTTTCGCGTTTTTTGGTATCTCATTGTTATTGGATTCGTCCTCTTTTCAGGAGTGATTTTGTTAGTGGTTGGACTTCTCTTTACGCTGCCGATGGGATTGGTCTGCTATTTAATGATTTATGAGAATCTCTTAAAGGAGGAGAAAAAGGCCCCGGCACTCTCGCAGGCAATGAAAGGTTATCCCGAAGTATGGGCGGCCAATCTCTGTGTTTTTCCAGGATTGGGGACTTGGCTTGCAGGGAAAACCGTTCCAGGGATCGTACAAATGAGTGGGGCCTTTATCGGAGCCTTGATGACTACTTATGGGATCGCAGTCGCCTTTCGGCAATGGGGGCTACTTCCTCAGGCGAAGGAATGGTTTGGCCTGTCGAAAGAAGGATTAATCTATTTTGTGGCAGGATTGATCGTGATCAAGTTTTTTTGGCTCTGGGGCCTCTGGAGTGCCTGGTCTTATAAAAAGGAGATCGAGGCAAAAGAGGGAGATGGTAATAGAGTTATGGAAAAAGAGTAAATCTCTGCTCTGGTCAGGCTCCTCAAGGGGGATCACTTCACTAAGAGCAACTGTCCCCATGGAATGGGGAATGGCACAGCCCCGACCTGTCGCATAGGCGTCAACTTAAGCTCCTTTTCATGGGGCGAACTTTCAAAAAACCTTGTCTCACGCGAAGGCGCGACGTACGCTACGTTTAAATCCCTACCTCCCCCTCGTTCTGACCACGGCTCTGTCGAGCCTCTTCCCTATTTTTAAAAAGTTCTCGAAAACGAGCTTTCGATCTCTTTTTAAAAACAGGGATCGATCGCTTACGCTCTTAGTGTCAGAACTCCCCCCCCTTTTTTATGAATTAGACAAGGAGACCCCGAGGTTGATTCCAGGAGAGGCGAAGCCGAGCCCCTGAGGAGAAGGTCGATCGTTTTTTGCTCCGAAAACTTTCGGAGTTCAAAGAAACGGGAGAGATTCTCAGAAGGTGTTTTCCGACGCAGGAGGAAACAGAGGGAATCATCTCAGTGAGTCGTTGCATTTCCCGCATCTTCCCCGTACTCTTTGTCGGGATTGCGTTCGTTGCGACGTCGCGTGAGAAAAATGTCTTTGAATTGATTCCTTAAGTTGACGCCTATGCGACAGGTCGGGGCACAGTAGTGAAGTGGATTTTTTGCATCGATTCGGAGGATTTTCAGGATAAAGACAAATGAAAATTGTTTTTGAATTTATCCTCCCCATCCTCCCTATCAATGCAAAAAAATTTCTTTTTCATAACTATCTGATTGCAAGTTGTTTATATATCTTAGGAAGTTTACTTCACTAGGAGATTGGAAATGGGAAGGAACCAGATTTATTGCGAGTGTTCAAATGGATTCTGAATCACCAGAGAATCAATTTTTCGTCCTGATTGGAGGTCTTCCGAATACAGAACGGAGGCTCCTGAGGCGATTGCTGAAGAAACGATCAGTGCATCATAAAATCGATATTGAGTCGCTTGCTGAATCATGAGGGCGTGGCTATAGATTTCTGATGACGGGAATAGGGCACAGCGAGGCCATAAAACTAAGTTTAAATAGTCTTGAAGATCCTCTTGTTTTAAGGGGGTTTGGAATCGATGAAGAGCGACATGACAAAACTCTTGAAGGACTTGCCAACTAACCACCCAATTTTTGGTTAAGAGAATGCTCTGCGCTGTTTTTAATTTATTTGGAGAAGAGTGATCAAAAGCGTAAACAAGAATATTTGTATCTAAGAAAAATTTATCTCGCATTCATCTCCTCTCTGGAGAATTTGCCCCCTGAATGAGCATAATGTAGACGTTGATGGATCTCTTTCAGTTGTTTTTCTCGCTCCTTTTGATCCACTAAACTTGAAAGCCACTCGCGGAAAAGAGTATTCAGAGAGGTATTCCGAGCTTGAGCCACCTTCCGAGCTTGTTCGATCAGAAGCTCATCGGCACTTAGTGTGATATTCTTCATTACACTAATATAGTGTACAATTTTATAGTGTCAAATCTATCGCTTGCTCGGAAACTTCTGTGCTGGCATTGTTTTGCTTTCCCCTCGAATCAGATAAATCTCATGGATTGAAACGAAACTTTGATGTTCTAGAGTCCAGAGAAAATTGTGAAAATTTTTAAAGTCTCGGGCTTAATTCCCGGAGCGTACGGGGCTCGAACCCGCAACCTCTGCCGTGACAGGGCAGCGCTCTAACCAATTGAGCTAACACTCCTTTTGAAAAGGGGTCGGAATCTTGTCGATCCCATGGCTTTTTGGCAAGCGTAAAAGCACTATTCTAAAAAAAATTCTCAATCGAAGTGGAGTTTCATAGGTAAAATCGAAAATTCTTTCACGACGCTCTAAAATCTGAATAGAGAAGGGGAGGTGAAGGAGTCACACACTCACTCCTGTTGACTTACAATATGAAAATTTAAAGTTTTACAATTTGAATCTTTTTGCGATTTTAAGAGAGATGAAAACGATTTCGATTCGCGAGATGAAAGCGCATTGGGCGGAGGTGGAGGCGCAAGTCCAAGGGGGGGAGATTTTCGAGGTGCTCAATCGAGGAAGACCGACGGTTCGGATTATCTCTGCGGCTCCTCGACCGATCTTGAAGTGGGACGATCATCTGCTGACCGCAACTCCCGTGAAAGGAAGTTCTGGGCAAAAGGCGGTTCAAGAGGATCGCGGAGGTCGGTGGTGATCTATTTAGATACGAGTGCTTTGATTAAACTTTATCTTTTGGAGGAAGGCTCAGAGATCGTTCAACGGCGAATTGTATCACAAGAGCAACCACTTCCCGTTTGGGAAATTCAGGAAGCAGAGCTCATCAACGCTCTTCATTTAAATGTTTTCTGGAAAAAAATATCTCAAAAACAGGCAGAGAAACAAATCGCTTATTTTTATGAACGTCAAAAAAAAGGGCACTATTTTTTTCCTGAGATCCATCGTGGAGAGCTGATGAAAAACTTCCGAACATTAAGTCGAGAGACCGCACGTTTGGGGTGCAGGACGATGGATATCATGCATGTCGCCTGCGCGCTTCAAATTGGAGCGACCGCCTTCATTACTTTCGACGATCGACAGAAATCTCTAGCCGAATTTGCAAAGCTCCATACTCGATTTGTCTAAACCCGTTTAAAATGAAGGGGAGTTTCTTGCGCAGAGACGCAGAGATGCGGAGAAAGAGAGGCTAATTGGCTGATGGGGAAGGAAGAAACTAACCGCCAAGTTAAATCCAAATTTCGCCAAATTTTTAACCGCTTATCTTCACTCATCTTCACTGATCCAAATACCCAAAACAGGGATAATTTCGTTCAGGAACGAAATGAGAACCATGAGAGAGGCCACTCTCAAGAACGCGTTCTTGAAGATGGCATCTCTCACGGCTCCGAACTCAAAAGGGCTTTTGAGTTCTCCTCTGTTTTAAATGCATTTAAATCCGTGTCCACCTGCCCCGTACTCTTTGTCGGGGTCCGTGTGAATCCGTGGTTAAAAATGGTTTTTAATTGAGTTGATCTGCGAAAAGTTTCCACTCTTTCTGAAAAGATTCATTGAGTTGAGGATCAAGAAGCCCTTTCTCAACAGAAAATTTCTCATAATAGGAGGGAAGTGCAAAGGAGCCTATCACTTTTGCGCCGAGATGGGGAAAGGTTTGCTTGGCGGATTCTAAAACGGTTGCTCCGCCACGACCTCCGGGAGAGGTCGCAAGAAGGAGCATCGGTTTGTTTTGCCAGAGCTTTTGATCAATGCGAGAGGTCCAATCCAATAAATTTTTAAACGCGGCAGAATAGCTCCCATTGTGTTCTGCGAAAGAGATCACAATCGCATCTGATTTTTGAATCGCTTCAAAAAAAAGTTTCGCCTGAGCGGGAATTCCGGTCGCGCTTTCTCGATCAACGGAGTAAAGAGGCATCTCGAAATCGTTGAGATCGAGTGTCGTGACGATCGATTCCGGCAGTTGACGAGCTGAATAGGCGGCAAAGGCTTTGTTAATCGAATTTTTACTGTTGCTAGCGCCGATGGCGAGGAGTTGTGTCATAGGGATTCCTTGGGTTTGTATTTTAATTCATCACTCTTGAAATTCTTCGCAAAATGGTCAACATTTTTCGCTCCGACGGAAAAATATTCGGGTTCCCCCGATCTGAATCGGGGCAAATCCCGAAAAAACAAATAAAACTGTATTTTTAAAATTCATAAATCGGAATTCAATGCGACTGGAATGGGGCAGAGAATGTTTTCATTGAGGAGATATCCTTGGTTTCGGTCTTTGACCGATTTATTTTAAATCAAAAAGTAATAAATGCGAGGATTCCTGCGATTGAATAGTAACGATCTCTTGATCGCTCAAGGCCGCTCCATCTCCAGCCTCTAGATATTGATCGTTCACCGAGAGAGTGCCTTCGATGAGTTGAATCCAGAGGTGCCGATGCGGTTGAGTGTGATAGGACAACGATTTTCCCGACTCTAATTTTGCAACGTAAAGATCGACCTCTTGATGCACCGAGAGGGAGCTTTCTCTTCCTGTTTTCGAGGCGATCAGATGCAGCTGATTTGATTTCATTTTTCCGAACGATTTTTCAGCGTAGGAGGGATCCGTCTCTTTCGATTCCGGTTGAATCCAAATCTGGAGAAAGTGAACCGGCTCTGTGGTTGAGGGATTATACTCCTGATGGCGAATTCCCCGTCCCGCGCTGATTCGTTGAATATCTCCGGCTTGGAGTGTCGCTTTGTTCCCCATTGAATCTTGATGCTCAAGGGAGCCGGAGATCACGTAGCTGATGATCTCCATGTTTTGATGAGGGTGCATTCCGAATCCTTGTTTAGCCGAAACATGGTCTTCATTGATGACACGAAGCGAGCGATAGGAGGAATGCTGGGGGTCAAAATAGTCACCAAAACTAAAAGTGTGCCGTGACTGGAGCCATCCGTGATCGGCTTGGCCTCGCTCGTTTGATTTGCGGATTTTCATTGGGGTTATGCTTTGCATAGAACAACTCATAAGGCCGAAGAGTTTTATCTTCAAATACTTTATTCCCGATTTTGAGGGGAATACAAGGAGCTAGTTTGAGCCGCAAGAGAACGCAAAGAGCACAAAAATGAAAAAATACAGTGATCTCTCTAAGGAAGGGAGGAATACTTGAAAAAACAAAGGACAATCACTTTAATCTTTGTTTAAATCGAGAATAACCTGGGGCTTTTTCGTTAGAGCTCACGGTATTTTTTGAGTTCTTTGCGTTCTCTGTGGTTAAATTTATTGTTTTAGTATTTTTTCTTGGGTTGCGATGGTTTTCGGCTTTTGGAAGCCTTATGGTGCTTCGGCTCCTTCGATTTCGTATAGCGATCTTTGGTGAACTTCGAATCTTTCAGAGGAACGACTCGCTTTGCTTTATTCTTCGCAAGCTCATCATTAAATTCAATCAGCTTGTACGGCAATTGACCTTGCACGATCGACCGAAAGATCGAGGGCTCTGGACGAGTAAAGTTGAGGATCTCTCCGGTGACGGGGTGGACAAATTCAAGGTAACTGGCATGAAGCGCCATTCGATGCAGAGGGTTAATCGTCGATCCATACTTTTCATCCCCAAGGATCGGATGGCCCTTTTCAGCAAGATGAACGCGGATCTGATTTTTTCGACCGGTTTTAAGATCGATTTCGAGGAGGGAGAACTTTCCGTTGGTTTCCAGGGTT
>CAMAQI010000026.1 GCA_945860255.1 Methylacidiphilum caldifontis | reverse complement strand
GACGACGAATGCGATTATCCGTCGATTTGAAAATGATGGAACGCTTCAAACGGTGAGAACAACTGAAGCGGATAGTGAGTTGTCGGTCACGATTAAGAAGGTTGTTAAAACAGGAACCCGCAGTGATCGAAATAACGTTCTTCGAACCGCAGAGTATGACGTTGAGATTATTGCCGAGGCGACGTATACAAATCGACGGTTAGGTCGAAAGATTTTCGAGAATCGAGAGGTTCGGGGAAAGACCGCTTTTTATGTTCAACGAGATCTTCAAGAGGGGGAACGTCAAGCGTTGCCTCTTGCTGCGGAGGATTTGGCGAACAATATTGTGAAATTGATCGTCGAAGGTTGGTAGTTGGATAATGGCGTTGCAAGGCCGTTTATTTTTGCTAGAACGAATTGATGCAACACGAACAGGCTCCCATTTTGGTGGATGAAACTCTTTTCTCCTCGACAGTTCAAAAACTCATTTTGGCACTTTTGACCGCCTCCTTTCTTGTGATTGGAGGATGGTTTCTTTGGAGTGCGCATCTTTCAAATCGTGAGGAGAAGACTCGTCTTGCATTTATGACGGCAAAGAGTCCGGAGGAAAAACGGAAAGTTGCCGATCAAAATCGTGGAACCGATCAGGCGGCCTTGATTTATTTAAATTTAGCGAATGCCGCTTTGGACGCAAAACCGCAAGAGGCCTTGGAGTTGTATGACGCTTTCCTGCTTCGCAATGAGCATCATCGTTTAGCGAATGCCGCTCGTTTGGGAAAAGCGAAGGCTTTGGAGCTGACACAAAAAGCCGATGAGGCCCTCACGGTTTATCAGAAGATCACTCAAACTAAAAAAGCGGATATTTATATCCCTTTGGCGCTGCTTAATCTCTCGCGCCTTCAAGTTGCCCAAGGAAAAGAGAGTGACGCACGACAAAGTTTACAAGATCTCTTAGTCGGTTATGCCGATTACGCCACTGAGGCGAAAGAGCGTTTAAAAATGATTCCGGAAAAGAAGTCTTAAGTTCTTCGATTCATGCAAAGTGCTTATAAACCTAACGATCAGCCGACGGTATCGATCGTGATTTTTTTTGATGGAGTCTGCGGGCTTTGCAGTCGTTTTGTTGATTTTGTAATCAAACGAGATTCGGGGAGGATTTTTCGCTTTTCGCCACTTCAAGGAAAACATTTTGAGGAACTCAGGGGGAAGTATCCTTGGGTTGAGGGGCAGAACTCGATCGTTGTGCTCTTTCGAATTGTCAATCGCGATGTCGTCTTCTTTCGAAGTCGCGCGGTCTTTTTTATTCTCAACGAATTGGGAGGAGGATGGAAAATTCTCTCGATGTTAAAAGTGATTCCCGCACCGATCACCGATTTAGCCTATCGAATCGTCTCGATGGTTCGCTATCGCCTTTTTGGAAAAAAAGCGAGCTGTCGTCTTCCGACCCCCGAAGAGCGCTCGCTGTTTTTAGATTAGCCCTCCATTCGGCCTTTTAGCTTGATGTTATAACAATCGTGATTACATTAAAATCATGCATATGGAACTTAAGCTTCGTAAGGTCGGTAATTCTGTAGGAGTGATATTGCCTAAGGAGGCTCTTTCTCATTTACATTTGAAGGAGGGAGATTCTGTTTGTGTGACGGAAGGTCCAGATCAAAGTTTACGTTTAAGCCCTCACAAAACTGAAGTTGAAGCTCAGATGGCTGTTGCGCGAGATTTGATGGATCGCTATCGGCATACGCTTCGGGAATTGGCGAAATGATAGAGCCCATCTGGGTGCTCCGTGAGGTCGTTTTAATGCTTCACGACCAGTCGCTTTCACAGTTTGGTGGTTCAGCAGGAATTCGAGAGGAGTGTCTTTTGGATTCCGCATTAGGGAAACCGCATCATCTTTTTGCCTATGGAAATCCCTCGATCTTTGATCTGGCGGCGAGCTATGGTTTTGGGTTGATTAAAAATCATCCTTTTCTTGATGGAAACAAACGTACGGGGTTCATTGTCGCCACGCTTTTTCTTGAAATAAATGGATATCTCTTCATTGCGGATGAGGTTGATTCCACGTTGAAGACTTTAGCGCTTGCGGCAGGAGAGATTTCTGAAAGCGACTATTCACAGTGGCTTCAAAAAGGGTCTAAAAAGAGATGAACCCATTTCTTGCATTGGGAATTGATTTGCCACTCAAAACAGTTCACCAAATTGGCGATAAAAAATGGAGGGGCAGTGGCTCACTGCCTTCCCCGTAGCCCGAGGCAGACGGCGTCTGCCCCTCCAGTTCTAATGCAAGATTTGGGATGAATGAATCTCGATTGCTCGAAAATTTCTGAACCTCTTTTGAACCTAGAAAAGGCAGTTCTGAAACCAGAACTAACTCTTCGCCCTCAAGAATATGAGGTTTTGGATTCCCCAACGCAAATTCTCGGTTTATAGTTTCGCTCCTTACCATGTCAGAAGAGAATCTTACACCGATGATGCAGCAATATCGCCGAATGCGACAAGAGGTGCCTTCTGATGCCTTGATGTTTTTCCGGTTAGGAGATTTTTTCGAATTATTTTTTGAAGATGCCAAAGTGGCCGCTTCGTTACTCGATCTCACCCTCACGCAGCGTCATGGAACGCCGATGTGTGGAATTCCCTTTCATACCTCAGAGGCCTATATCGCACGATTGATTAAATTGGGCCGACGAGTCGCGATATGCGATCAGATGGAGGTCGCAATCCCAGGGCAAATGGTGCGACGCGAAATCACACAGATTATCAGTCCTGGAAGTGTCATCGACTCGAACCTTCTCTCTTCGAACTCCAATAACTATTGCGTCGCCATTTCTGAGCTCTCGGGTCGCTATGGATTGGCTTATTTAGATTTAAGCACCGGGGAGTTTCGCGCTGGGGAGTTGGAGGGATGGGAGGGAGTCGAAGAGACTCTTTCAAGAATCAATGGTTCGGAAGTGATCATTCCCTCGGAATCGAATTTTCCTCAGGTCGAGAGCGCTCTTTTTTATGAGGCCTGGACCTTTGCCCCTGAAAATGCCCGGTTCACTTTGTTGGAACAATTTAAGGTTCAATCGCTTGATGGTTTTGGATTGACCCCTCATCTCGCCGCGATTGGGGCTGCGGGGGCACTGGTTCATTACGTGACCCATGAGTTGAGACGATCGCTGACGCATGTGCCGAGGATCTCGACTTTTCAACGCGAGGATCTGCTTATTTTGGATCCGATGACCCGTCGGAATTTAGAACTCGTCGAGCCCCTTCGTGAGTCGAAGACCGATACCACGGTGCTCAAAGCGATTGATCGTACCGCAACTTCGGGGGGAGGACGAATGCTCCGCCAATGGCTTTTGCAGCCGCTACGAAATTTAGGGGAATTAAAGGCACGACAGGGCTCCGTGGCTTATTTTGCCGTGAATGAATTGGAACGTGAACGGATTCGCGCCTATTTACGGGAGGTCAAAGATCTGGAACGTTTAATCGCCCGTCTTGCTTTAAACTCCGGAAATGCCCGGGATTTAGTCGCATTAAAGCAATCGTTAAAACCGATTCCGGAATTAAAACTTGTTTTACAGTCGATCGAGATTCCGTTGATTCAATCATTAGGAGGGCAGTTGGTTCCCCAACAGGAGCTTGTTGCACTCCTTGAAGGGGCGATCGTTGAGGAACCGCCGATGGCGATGAAAGAGGGGGGGATTATTCGTGAGGGCTATCGACCGGAGTTAGATGAACTTCGAAATGCCTCCTCACAAGGCAAGGAGTGGCTGGCACGACTCCAGACGCAAGAGCAGGAGCGCACGGGAATCAAATCGCTCAAGATTCGATTTAATCAAGTTTTTGGTTACTATATTGAAATCACCAAAAGTCATTTGAACTCTGTTCCCGAGGATTATACCCGGAAACAGACCTTGGTGAATGCAGAGCGTTTTATTACCCCTGAATTAAAGGAGATGGAGGGAAAAATACTCGGAGCAGAAGAGCGCTCCCGTCAACTGGAGTATGAATTTTTCATTGAATTAAGGCAAGCGGCCGTTGCTCAGATGGGAGAAATCCAGGCAACCGCGGGGGCCTTAAGTGCGCTCGATGTTTTGGCTGGTTGGGGAGCGTTGGCGCAGGAACAAAACTACGTCCGTCCCGAGCTTGAGGACTCTTCACGACTTGAGATCGAGGAAGGTCGACATCCGGTGATCGAGCAGATCTTGTTGAATGAACGCTTTGTCCCGAATGATACTATTTTGGATTCTCAAAAGGGACGGACGGTGATTTTAACCGGTCCGAATATGGCGGGAAAAAGCACTTATATACGGCAGGTGGCTTTGATTTCTATTTTGGCGCATACCGGTTGTTTTGTCCCTGCAAAAAAAGCAGTCGTGGGACTGTTCGATCGCGTTTTTACCCGTGTCGGGGCGAGCGACGATCTTTCCCGTGGGCAGAGTACCTTCATGATGGAGATGACCGAAACGGCGAACATCTTAAATCATGCCACCGAAAAGAGTTTAGTGATCTTGGATGAAATCGGTCGTGGAACCAGTACCTTTGATGGACTGAGTATCGCCTGGTCGGTGGCGGAGTATTTGCATCAAAAGATTCAAGCCAAGACCCTCTTTGCGACTCACTATCACGAATTGACAGAACTGGCTCAGCTTTTGCCTGCGGTCAAAAACTATCATGTCGCTGTACGCGAGTGGAATGAACAGGTCATCTTTCTGCGTAAGATCGTCGAAGGGGGAACCGATAAAAGTTATGGGATTCAAGTGGCTCGATTAGCGGGTTTGCCGATCACCGTTTTGGAGCGAGCCAAAGAGATCTTGAGGAATTTAGAAGAGGGGGAGCTTGATGAGAGCGGAAAGCCGAAGATCGGACGTAAATCGAATCGGCAAACAGAAGGAAAGAGCAAGAAGGGGAAGGATCAATCGAGAAGTGAGGAATGGGATCTCTTTAAATTCACCGCGGCCAATGAAGCGCAGGGAAAGAGTCGTCGCCAAAAATAGATCGCCAAGTGGGTGATACCAATAAAGCCTCAAAATCACAATGCCATTTGAAGCTAAAAACAGGGAATTTAGCCGCAAAAGAACGCAAAGAACTCAAAAATGAAAAAATTTTAAATTGATAAATCGGAATTCAATGCGACTGCAATGGCGCAGAGAATGTTTTTATTGAGGAGATATTCTTGGTTTCGGTCTTTGACCGATTTATATCCTATGCACTTTTTCCGAAACCGAAGGTGGTTTTTTTAAAGATGTTTTTTGTTTTTTTATCATCTTGTCGATTGCTCTTGTCCGTCTGCCATCGATTGTAGCAAAGTTGAGCAATACGCGTGATGATTTGTGAGATCGGCTCATTCGGGTCGGAAATCACCAGTGGTTCCCCACGATTAATCGAATAAGTCACGGGGCCAGGATTGGAAGGGATATAGGCGGTGACGGGATGTTCGAGAGTCGTTTCTATTTCGCTCTCAGAGATTTCGACGCCGATCTCCGCTTGGTTGATGAGAACTTTAATTTTAGAGGGAGCAATTTCTCGTTCTTTGAGGAGTTTAATGAAGCGTTGAGCCGAGAGCAGTCGCGTGACGTCGCGTGTGGTGATCACAAAGATTAAATCACTGCTATCGGCCGCCGCAATTGTCGGCTCTGAATAACAGAGACCTGTATCGATCACCACATGCGAGGCGATACTTCGCATCGTTTGAAGGATTCCCATCGTAATATTGTAATCAAACCCTTTAGGATCAAAATCTTCACTCGGGGAGGCAAGATAACGAAAACCGAGTTTATGCGTTGAAAGAAGATTTAACAAAAGCTCAACATCAATTCCTCCCCCTGAATTCACCGCCTCCATGATCGTGTTGCGAGGAACATCATCGAGCATGATCGGGAAATCCCCGGGGTTTAAACTGCAATCGATAAGGGCGATGCTTTTCGTGAGTTTCGCCATTGCCGAGGCTAAGTTTGTTGAAAAAACCGTTTTTCCGACCCCGGATCGAGCAGAGGCCACCGTGATTAAGAACGACTCCTTAACGAGACCAGAGCTCTTTGCACGGATCTCTTCAAACTGTTGTTGCGATTTTTGGGCAACCGTTAACAAAATGGTTTGGATCTCCTCGACAGAGATCGGACCATTAAAAAAATCATTTAATCCAAATTGGATCAGTCGTTGCCAGACTTGACCCTTCTCATTCCCCTCTAGGGCAGGGAGAATATAAACTTCAGGGTGCCGTTGTTTCACTTGGGCGATGACCTCTAACCCCGTCATATCTTGAAGCGTGAGTCGAACAATCAAAATTCGCGGTCGTCCGGGAGGGATTGAGGAGAGGGCTAAAAGAGAGGCTCGCCCCTTTTGTGATTCGTTGACCAACGAAAAATCAGGATTTTGACTGATGGCATAGCGAATGTCCTGACATCGCTCTTCATCATCATGTAATAGAAATAGTTCAATCATGGTGTCATTCCTAGAATAAACGCATCATTGATCAAATTAAAACATTTTGTTCTTTGAAATTCATTAACCTAAGAGCAACTGTCCCCCATGGAATGGGGAATGACACCGTTGTGAAGTGGAACAGGGATAAAGGCAAATTTCACGCAAAGGCGCAAAGCTTCCCAAGGTTCTCCCCGTAGGAATTTGGAAAAGAAAAAAAACATTTGTATTTCGGGAGGAGCCTTGGGCAACTTTGCGGCTTCGTGTGAAAAACTGTATTTTGGTATTTTTCATAATCTCTTGGACGATAGATGTTTATTTACTTCACTAGGAGGTTTTAGGGCCGATTGCGAGCCTCTTCTTGAGCCCTGAGTAAGCGCAGTCTTGTTTGCTCCTGCAATAATCCGCTGTCATCGGGAGCCTCCGGGCGGACGCGGGTTTTCGGTCCCTCTTTCATCCGAGTCGGAGTTTGTGGAGAGGACTCCTCCTCTTTGAGTTCGACCGGAGTGGGCGTTTCCGGGGTGAGGGGTGTTGTGGGGATCAGTTGAGGCATCACAGGCTCCTCTTCCGAGGGAGTGACTGGCTCTGCACGTCGGATCATCGGAGCCTCTTCGGTCGCGTTCATCTTAGGCGTGACGTCGATTAAGGGAACCTCTTCAACAGAGTTTGAATCGGCAGTTGCTTTTTCTTCGGACTCTAAAGCTTTTTTCTTCTTCGTGGTTCCATTTCCTTTATACGGCTCGTTTTTGCCCTTGTTCTTATTCGCAATTTTTGGATCGATATCATGAACCATCTGAATTAGCTCTTTATTTTTTGGTTCAGGGAAGATGGTTTCGGGGGAGCTGGTCCCCAATCGAACGATTGTTGGCTTTAAGACAATGATGATTTCTCGGGTATCATTGTTAGTCGTGTTTTTTTGTTTAAAAAGACCGCCAAGGAGCGGAATGTCTCCGAGAAAGGGAACTTTGCGATTTACTTCGTTGCTGGTTCTTTGATAAAATCCAGAGAGAATGATCGGTTGTCCGTCTCTTACAATTGCGCGTGTATAAGTCTGTTTGTCTTCAAGGGATACCGCTCCAGTACTCGATGCTGTTCTCGACGTATCAATCGATGTTATGCCAACGTTGACACGAACTCCTATGTTTCCGTATTCGTCGACCATTTTGAGCGAATCATCAATTTCAGGAGGAAGAGTAAAATTATTTCTTCCAATAGGACTTAAGATTGCCTTTGCATCCATCATCGTTGGGATGGTGGGTCTGTCCGTTGAACTTAAAATATCAACCGTACCTCCACCAGGCCCGGAGCGTTCTAAGTTTAAAGGAAGAATTTGGATATAAGTACCGTAGGGTTGATAGGCGACATTTGTTTGAGTGGTCGTTCCTGTAACAGACGTAGTTTCAATAGGTATCGATCCTCCAGTTGTAAAATAACCGGTTTGACCGTTGGTGACCATAATGACAGGAGCTTGGATAATTTTTGAAACACCTTCTGTTTCTAAAAGCTGAATAGCGAGATCGACGTTAGTATTTAAACCAGCGGTAATATTTTGCATAGGAGAGGAGCCCGATCCTGCGGCAGTAGTGAACATTTTACTGAAAATCGTTCCAGCACTAGTTGCTCCAGAAGCGGCAGGGTTTACCGCAACGCTGGTTGCTAGAGCAGCGGTTCGGGTTGCTCCATTTAAAGCTCGGTATGAAACAGAATCAGGCCACCTTACCCCAACATTACGTGCTTTTGTTAAATTAACATCCATAATCCAGGCTTGAAAACGAATTTGGATTGGATCTTCAACCGTTAAAAAAGAGACAATCAATTGACAAAAAGTTCTGGCAACCCGAATTGCTTGAGCTCTTTGTAAGTCATCCTTGACTCGACCAAACAAAAAAATCTTCGCAGGAACTCCTTCCAATTGCTCCACCGTGCTCGACTCTAAAGTTCCTTTGATCGGATCGGGCTCTCTTCCCCCTCCATCAGGTGGAAGTAAGGGAGCGGTGTTTGAGGTGGTAGCTCCAGAGGCAGTGGTGTTACTGGAGGTCACAATCGGATTTCCGGTTGTCGCGCTTTCGGTGATGCTCGTCGATCGCTGACGCATTTCAAATTTCACTTTGACCCGCAGTCCTTTGACATTGGCAATTTTTTCAATCGTTTTTTCGATCTCCCTTTCCTCTGGGCTGGAGACCTCGGGGTCTTCATTGAGATCCGAGGCGATCTTTGCCTTTAAAACAACTATCTCGACATAACGCTTGGCAATTTGCACGGCATCATCGAGTTGCTCCTGCGTTTCAGCCTTTCCTTCGATGAGAAGCTGATCGCGATTTACTTTATCAAATCGAGCGGTGAGGTCTTGATATCCTTTTGTGGCAAACTCATTATTCACATTCGCTTCATCGGCTCCTCGACCATCAAAGGTCGTGATATGATAGCGACTGATCTCCTCTCCACAGACGACCGTAATCGTGGTTCGCCCAGCTCGGATCGCTTCGATCAGGAGAACCTTATCGGAGGTTTGCGTGATTTTAGCGACTCCCGCAAAGGAGGTCATATAATCATCGATCGCTTTAGGGGCTAAAATTTTCTCTGTTTCTGAAACATTGATGTAGATTCTTTTAACGGCATTTTTCTCTGCGCCATTCACGGAGGAATGGATCATGAGAAGGATCAGAGCAACGAATAAAAGAGAGGAGGGGACTTTGGAATAAAAAGATGATTTCATTGAGGCGTCTCCTGTTTCTCTTCCTTCGTGGAATCGGGAGAAGGAACCTCAGGGCTCTTCGGATCGGATTCCTTTGGGGTCTCTGCTTGAGTTTCTTCGGTCTGCGATTTCATCAACTCTTCTTTTTGTTCATCCGCTAATCGATTTAAAGTCCGTTTTGAACGGGATTGAATGACCCCGAGATCGGAAGCGAGCTCACTTTTTTCAAAGCCGCGAGTACGAACCGTTTTTTGATCTTTAACACTTCGTAACACTAAACTCATCTCGCCCATATTTCTCGCTTGGATGAGTCCCTCCGCTTGTTCGGGAGAGACCTCGACGGTTGCGGTATCCTGAGCCGTTTTTTGAAGTCCGGCATTTTGCTCGGTTTCTGCGCTGGCAAAGAAACTTAAGATCCGGATGTTTTGAAGAAAAATACGAGTTCGAATAAATTCCCCCCCCTTATCTTTTTCGGAAAGCAAAATATCGACAAAATCACCATCGGTAATCAAATTTCCACTGGAGTTAATCGGCGTGACCGGAACTGCAAGCGCACGCATTCCAGGAGTAATCCGATAGGACATTCCTCCGATTGCACGAATCGACTTCACCATCGAGGCTGTTGCAGGCTCCTTAGCATCAACCGATCTCACCGTGTATTTTCCGATCACCTCTTTGATCTCGGAGAAAGCCCCTTCAGGAATCATTTCAATCGGGTACTCCCTCATTTCGACCATCACGCGATTGACTTCAGTCCTCGATTGAAGGGGACCTTTAAAACAAACGACCGGCGTGGTTTGAATTTTCGGGGCTTCTGTAGGGCTTACTTTACTTGCCGCTTCAAGCTTCGCTTTTAACTCTAAATTCTCTTGTTCTACTTTCTGACGCGCGACTTCCTCTTGTTGGATCCGCGCCTCTTTTTCCTCTTTAAGATCGCGAAGCGCCTTGGTAATGAGAAAAACGCACAACATTCCAACGGCGAGTGCGGCGATGAATATAGGATTAACAAGTTTTTTCTTCACAGATACCTTACGGTCGTTTTTCCATAAAAAAGCTTAAAAAATAACAGAAGAGAGTCAATGATAATATTTAATGGGTAAAAACAAGGTAGTTCAACTCAATTTTTTTTCAACCGTTAAAAAAATTGCATTCACTACATAAATCGGTTAAAGAGCGAAATCAAGGATATCCTCCTCAATAACACATTCTCTCCCTCAGTCCAGTCGCATTGAATTCCGATTTATGAATTCTAAAATGCAGAGGAACAGGGATAAAGACAATTTTCACGCAAAGTAACTGTCCCGATGGAATCGGGAATGGAAAGGAGTGAAGCGGATTTTTTGCATCGATTCGGAGGATTTTCAGGATAAAGACCAAAGAAAATTGTTTTTGAATTTATCCTCCCCATCCTCCCTATCGATGCAAAAAATGATTTTTCATAACTATTCGATTACAAGTTATTTATATATTTTTGGAAGGTTGCTTCACTAGGCGTTTTTTCATCGGCTCCCCGGTTTGACGGCAGGAAGGAGTTTTAAGTCTTCGGGGAGGGCCTCCGGAGAGAAGGTCTCCACATTGAGTTGAAGCAGGCTGACCATCGGAACTCCGAATTCGGGGGGGTGATTACCACTGCGGTCGACAATCGTTCCGACCGCGACTGGAATTCCTCCAGCTTCGCGCACGAGTTTAAGCGTTTCTTGAACGGCGCTTCCGGTGGTGACGACATCCTCGAGGATTAAGAATCGTTCTCCCGGTTGGATCTCAAATCGTCGAATCGCCAGTTTTCCATCGACTTTTTCGGCAAAAATATGGCGTGCCTCTAAATGTCGTGCGACCTCCTGTCCGACCAAGATTCCGCCCATTGCGGGGGAGATCAAGGCATCGTAGGAATAGTCTTTCAGTTTTTGAGCCAGAAGCCCGCAGACCTCCGAGGCCAATTTAGCGTTTTGGAGGAGCAAGGCACATTGAAAGTATTGACGACTGCGAAGACCAGAGCGAAGGATGAAATGTCCATCGAGCAGCGCTCCGGTTTTTTTAAAGATTTCAAGCAGCTGCATCGATCGCCACCACTTCAATTTCAACCTTGGCATCGCGCGGGAGACGGGCGACTTGTATTGTCGATCGAGCGGGCGGTTTTTCGGTGAAATATTTTGAGTAGACTTGGTTCATTCCCTCGAACTCCGCAAGGTCTTTCATAAAAACCGTCGATTTGACGACATGAGCCAGCGTCAATCCTTCCGACTCCAAAAGAGCGGAGATGTTGGTGAGGACTCGTTCGGTTTGCTCTAAGATACCGCCTTCAACGAGTTGCCCTGCAGGGTCGAGAGGGATCTGGCCTGCGAGGTAGATCATATTTCCGACACGGATTCCTTGGGAGTACGGTCCCAAAGCCTTTGGCGCCTGAGCGCTTGCGATTATTTTTTTACTCATAAATTATTTTTCCAAGGGCACCATCGTGCGTTGATGTTTCTGATAGATTGCGATTTCCTGAATTCCGAGTTCCTGGACGATCTCGCCCAACTTCTCAAAATTCTCTCCTGTTTGTACATGGGAATGGGCATCGGAGGCAATCGTAAAGGGAATGCCGATCTCCATCGCCCGACGAATGATCGATACGTCCGGATATTGAATCCCGACCGGTTTTCGCCATCCAGCGGTGCTGAGCTCCATCGAGAGACCCTCTTTTTTGATCCGTTCTAAGATCGGGGTGAAAACATCGGCTGGGTCTTTTCCGGGGAGGAAATATTGATGAATCTTTACGAGGTCTAAATGGGCGAGTCCATCGATGTGGCCGAGAGAGATCATCCGATCGAGTTCGGCAAGATAGTTGGCGTAAGCGGTTTCAACCCCCAAGCGATCGAATTGTCCCCCTTGATCGGCGGAGTCGAACATTTTATCCTCTCCAGAGAAGTAGTGCACCGAGCCGAGAACGAAATCGAGCTGACTCCAATTCCGCTCCACCCAGGCACGACCGGCAGGAGAGGTGACAGGATCGTTATCCAGTTCAATTCCGATGCCGATGGTCAGATCCGGATTGTTTTTTTGCAGCAATTGGACTTGGTCAAAATCAACCCCAGGAAAATAGCGGTCATGATCGGTAAAGACAAAATCACGAATCCCCACCTCACGGCAATGATCGGCCCAAGGCTGTAAAAGAGATTGGGTATAAGGCAGGTGCTTATGCCCTTGGGGGTGCATATGATAATCGCTGAAAAGCTTCATGAGAGAGAGCCTTTCAGCGATTATCAGGGGGTCAATTCATATTTTTCGTCGGAACGAAAAATATTCGCATTACTGCTTAAGCAGCTTCTTTAAATCATCGACCGGTTTTTGAGGGCCGAGGTATTGACTTCCTTTAAAGGAGTCAGCGAGGACATTGCCTTGGGCATCGACCACAACGACGCAGGGAATTCCACTGCCGGCATAGTCATTGATCTTTTTCATCGACTCAATTTTGCTAAATTGAACGGCCGTCCAAGGCATCTTC
Organism: Methylacidiphilum caldifontis; assembly: GCA_945860255.1. Classification (GTDB taxonomy): domain Bacteria; phylum Verrucomicrobiota; class Verrucomicrobiia; order Methylacidiphilales; family CAMAQI01; genus CAMAQI01. The sequence goes on along the minus strand of CAMAQI010000026.1, from coordinate 8,527 downwards.
GCTTCGATCATATAGGCCTTCATATCCTCTTCACTCCGGTCACTACTCATGAAAACGACTTCAAGCTCCGGATGGGTCGGTTTGGTTTGATTATAAAAATCGACCAAGTTAGGAGTGAAAGCACGGCACGGGGGACACCAATGAGCGGAGAAGTAGAAGAGAAAATATTTCGTTTCGGCGATCGCCGCATGGTCGACTTTTTTGAGAGCTTTCCCCTCGACTTTAACCAGAGAGTTCGAGAGCTGTTGGGAGATCGACTTTTCTTGAGAGAAGAGAAAGGAGGTGACGAAGAAGAGTAAGAAGAAAAACTTTAATTTCATAAAGTAAGCTTAGCGCAAACTTAAAAATGTCTACCAAAATCGCTTTATCCTAGATCCTGAATCCCTCCCCGGGAGCGATCGCGGGTCGCGATCACGCATGTAACATGACCAATGCCTCCCGAATTCATTGTTAAGTCCTGCGAGATCGATCGATTTTCTTGAGGTGCGACGGTTTCGCTATGTGACGTGATCCCGCACGTGCGCATGGGCGTCAACCGAGCACACGAAAAGACAGTTTTTCACCGCAGAGGGCACATCCTCCTTCGTTCCGCACTGCGGGACTATGGCGGACAAGAAGGGCCGCAGAGGAAAATTCAATTCTCTATTTTTGAAAGCAAAGATAACTGTATTTTTCTCCGACTTAAAACAATCATAACCTCCGTTTTCCTCCGTCCTTTATTAATCTCTTTCTTTGGATTGATCTGTCTTGGTGTTTTTTGCCTTTTCTTGGCGGTTAATACTGTATTTTCTCTTCTCTTAAGTTGACGCCTATGCGCACCTGCGGGATCGCTCCCGAGAAATTCCTAATGTAAAATTTAGATTTATTTGAAAGCTATTAGTCTTTTATTCTCGAGGATAACATTCTCTTCATTCTGATCGGTTTGGAGGATTTGGTCTTGTCAGTTGATCTCGAATTTGAGTTGATCATCTTATTATGAGCACAAATTCCCCTATTCGAGTCGCTATCACAGGCGCTGCTGGTCAAATCGGTTACTCACTCTTGTTTCGGATCGCCTCGGGAGCGATGTTTGGCCCCAATCAACCGGTGATCCTTCATCTTGTTGAGGTTCCGCAAGCGGAGAATGCACTCAAGGGAGTCGCGATGGAATTAGAGGATTGCGCTTTTCCTCTCGTGCAAGGAATCGTTCCGGCCTTTTCTCCGGAAGAGGGTTTCAAAGGAGTCAATTGGGCGCTCCTCGTCGGCAGTGTTCCCCGTAAACAAGGGATGGAGCGTAAGGAGCTCCTCGGAATTAACGGGAAGATTTTTGTCGGACAAGGGAAGGCTCTTGAAAAAAATGCCGCTTCGGATATTCGCGTTTTAGTCGTGGGCAATCCTTGTAATACCAATTGCTGGATTGCGAAGGAGAATGCCCCTGGAATTCCAAGCAACCGTTGGTTTGCGATGACGAAACTGGATGAGAATCGGGCCAAGAGTCAGCTCGCCCTTAAGGCCGGAGTTCATGTCTCCGAAGTGACTAATTTAGCGATTTGGGGCAATCATTCCGCGACTCAATATCCGGATTTTGCGAATGCGAAGATCCAAGGCAGACCGGTGACCTCCGTGATTACCGATCAAGCTTGGCTTGAAGGGGATTTTATCAAGACCGTTCAACAACGGGGTGCGGAGATCATTAAGGCTCGTGGACTCTCTTCCGCCGCCAGTGCCGCCAATGCCGTCGTCGATACCGTTCGTTCCTTGACGACACCGACCGCGTCTGGGGATTGTACGAGTGTCGCCGTTTGTTCTGATGGAAGTTATGGAATTGAGAAAGGGATTATGACCTCCTTTCCGATTCGTACCGATGGCAAGAACTGGGAGATTATCCAAGGGGTTCCTGTCAGTGCCTTTAGTCGTTCCAAGATCGATGCGACCGTGGCCGAGCTCGTCGAAGAGCGCGATACCGTCAAGTTAGCCCTCGCCTAGAGGTGCCCCAAAGATAATGATTGAGCCGCAAAAGAACGCAAAAAACACAAAAGAAAAAAGATTTTTTATTCAGGAGAGGAATTTTTTGAGGCTTTTATTTATTTTGCGTTCTTTTGCGGCTCAAACAAGCTCTTTGTATTCCCCCTGATTTGTTCTCTTTTGGACGGTTCTGTTTTTTTTCTTTGTAACGTGCATTGAACCCGCTAATCAGGAGGAATTATGGGAGTACATGCAGATTCGTGGATTCGGAAGATGGCGCAAGAAATCGGAATGATCGAGCCGTTCGAGCCCGGTCTCGTTCGTGAGTTTGAGGGGCGGCGGGTGATCAGCTACGGCTGTTCGAGTTACGGCTACGATTTGCGGGTGGCTCCGGAGTTCAAAGTTTTTACGAATGTTTATAGCTCGGTCGTCGATCCGAAGAATTTTGATGACAAATCGTTCGTCGACATGAATACCGATGTCTGTGTCGTTCCCCCTAACTCCTTTGCCTTGGCACGGAGCGTTGAGTATTTTCGAATTCCGAGAAACGTCGTCACGATGTGTATCGGAAAATCGACTTATGCGCGTTGTGGAATTATTGTAAATGTCACCCCCTTTGAACCGGAATGGGAGGGACATGTGACTTTAGAGATTTCGAACACGACCCCGTTACCGGCGAAGATCTATGCGGGAGAGGGGCTTGCTCAGGTTCTCTTTTTTGAGGGACATGAGATTTGTGAGGTCTCCTATAAAGATCGTGGCGGAAAATATCAGGGGCAAAAAGGAATTACGATTCCTCGGATGTAATACTGGATAAAAAGATCTTCCTGCTTTCAATGATATGAAAAGAGAGAGGGGATGGAAAAAATAATCCTGTTGATCGGGAGGGGTGGACGATTTTGAAAAAACTATTCAATCTTTTAGAGCTGATTAAGTTTTCCCACACCATTTTTGCGCTCCCTTTTGCATTGATCTCCATGATGGTTGCCGCGCGAGGAATTCCTTCGGCTGGGATTTTCGCTTGGATCATCGTGGCGATGGTTGGGGCGCGAACCTCGGCGATGGGAATGAATCGCTATCTGGATTGGGAGATCGATCAAAAAAATCCGAGAACCGTCATTCGCTCACAGTTGGCGACGAAACGGGGAGCCTTACTCTTAACGGGATTTGGTTTTTTTCTTTTTTTAGCGGCGGTGTCGCAACTCAACTCCCTTTGTCTGATTTTATCCCCCGTGGCCCTGGTGTTGATCTGGGGCTATTCGTGGTTGAAACGCATTACCGTTTGGTGTCATCTCGGTTTAGGGTTTGCGCTCAGCATCGCTCCCATGGGGGCTTGGGCGGCGGTGCGAGGGGGCCTCGGATCCTGGGAGCCTTGGCTCTTAGCCTTTGCGGTCTTATGGTGGGTCTTCGGGTTCGATCTGATCTATGCGACACAGGATGCGGAATTTGATCGCAAGGCCGGACTCTACTCCATTCCAGCAAAATTTGGCGTGGAACGGTCATTACGGATCGCCCGTGGGGCGCATGGATTGACTTTTCTCGCACTCGGAATTTTTGGAAAAGTGAGTGGCTTGGGACTTAGTTATTGGATTGCTTACGGCGGAGTCGCCGTGGCGTTAGTTTACGAGCATTTCCTTTGTCGCCAGAGCGTCGATCTGGGAAAGATCAATCGAGCCTTTTTCTTGGTCAACGGCCTCATCGGGATCTTGTTATTCGCCGGAGTCGCCTGGAGTTTTATTTAGTCTGAATTCGCAGTTGGAATGGAGCTGCGGGGTCGACCTGTTTCACCTATCAATATATTTTCACACGAAGCCGCGAAGCTTCCCAAGGTTCTCCCCGTAGGAATTTAGAAAAGAAAAAATCAAAAATAAACTCATTTGCCTTTCGGAAGGAGCTTTGGGCAACTTTGCGGCTTCGTGTGAAAAATTGTCTTTTTTTATTTTGACGCACATGCAAATAATGATGGCGAATAACAGGATTAGGGTGCTTTCAGTTTCTCAATCATTGCGGCGAGGCCGGATTCGATCGCTTGGCATTCGAAATCAGGAAAGGCCTCACGTCGCCCCACCGGATCAAATACCCGGAAGCCGTTATGGGGCATCGGCCCCTTACGTGGATTTTCGATAATCGAGCTAGTACTCCCTGTCAATTTTTGAGCGAGTTGCGCAATGGCTTGAAAAGAGATTTCATTTCCAGAGACGGCATTGACAACCCCCTCTGCTCGATGGAACAGGACTCTTTTCACAATCTCGGCGACCGCTTCGACCGCAATATGATCCCGAAGTTCCTCCCCCTTGCCAAAGAGAGAGATTGATTTATTTTGCAGAGCGAGTCGAAGAAAGGAGTTCGGACCGTAGCCGTTATGGGGATCCTCCGCTCCGTAGATGAGTGTCGGTCGGACAATCGCAAAGGGACCGGAGAAACTATTGCGAAGCATCACCTCCCGAGCGAGGTGCATCACCCCATGAAAGGAATCGGGCTGGGCGCAGGAGTCCTCGGTGATCCGTCCTGAGGAGTCCTTATAGACCGCATCGGAGCTGATATAAACAAGATGAGCCAATTTTTTATCGGCGATCGCTTTTGTCACCGATTCAATCATCCTGAGATTATCGATCAGCATCCCCCCCGATTTGCAAGGGGCGAGAGCGGAAGTGATCAACAACGTATCGCCCTCCTTGAGAAAAGAGGCCAGCGTTTCAGCGGCAGAGGGGGAGAGGAGATCGACCTCCTTTCGTGAGAGCGGAAGAACTGGACAGAGCGGAGAGAGGAGTCGGGCACAGTGGCGACCGACAAACCCTCCCGATCCCATAATGACAATGCGTTGAGGAGTCGTGAGTGGGGAGAGAGTAAGAAAAGGCATAAGGAGAGGCAGCGTAGAGTTTGACGCAGAAAAAGAAATTCAAAATTTTTTACGGTCGCAGAACCATTCGTCCGAGCTTATCGATGGTAATTATCATTGGTAAATGGCAAATAATTTTGGCAATACGTCAATTTAAAACATTTTCACTTCGAACGACGCTACAAAAGAAAAAACGGACAGAAAAAGGCCGTCGACGGCCTCTTTTTTTGTGAGGGATCAGGCAAAAAAAACTGTTGACGAGGATTTATTATTGAGTAATCTGACGAGTGTTAGGAGATCCGGAGTGCTGGGTTTTCAGACACTTCCTCCCGTACTCGGGGTATGGGGACGGGAGAAAGTATAATAACAACAAAAGGAGAAATCATGATTAAATCATTTAAAGCGATCTTCGCTCTTCCTCTCGTTGCCTCATTGGCTTTTGCCGGTGAAGCAAAGTCAGATAAAGACTTGAAGAAAGTAATCGAAGATCAAGGTATTTACGTTGAAACATCCCAAAAGGGAATCGTTCTCAGCGGTTACGCTGATGCCGGTTACACCTATAACTTCAACAGCGGTAATAACGCAGTTGGACAACGTTTCGGTAATGACGGTGGTGTTGCACAACAACAACAAGGCGACTTCAATTTGAACGCCTTCAAATTAGCTTTGGAAAAGCCCCTCTCGGATAAAAACGAGTTGACCGCTGGTTTCCGCGCTGACTTGATGGTCGGTGAAGATGCCTCTTTCCTCCGTGGTAACGGTAATGGCGTTGCTGCTGATGGTTTGAGTGAGCTTTATATGCACCAAGCCTTTGTTCAATTCCGTGCTCCTGTTGGAAACGGCATTGATTTCAAAGTTGGTAAATTCGCAACCCCTGCTGGTTATGAAGTTGCAGAACGTCCCGCTAACTTAAATTATAGCTACGGATTGCTCTGGCAAAACGCACAGCCATTAAGTCACACTGGTATTTTAGCATCTTATGCTTTGAATGACCTCGTGACCTTCGAAGCTGGTCTTGCTAATAATGACTGGAACCAAGCTGATGGTACAAACATCAATGGTACTGCTGGAAAATCTGATATGGCACTCATCGCGAGTGTTAACATCAAATCTAAAGGCGGAAACGCAAACATCAAGAATACCTTCATTGGTAATCCTGATGGTGGACGTAACATCACAGTTAACGGTTCGGGTCAACAAGCTAACTCCGGTGAAGCATTCCTTTGGGATATGTGGGGAAATTGGGCTCCTAAGTTCGCTAATGATAAGTTGTTGCTTGGTTTCAATACCGATCTCGGCTTCCATAACGATTACGCTCAAAGTGTAAATACACGCCAACAAAACTTCAATGAAACTTGGTATGGAGTTGCTCTCTATGCAAAGTATCAATTCTCCAAAGTGTTCAGCCTCGCTGGACGTGGTGAATACATTCACAATGCAGATAACGCTAAGTTCGGAAACACAGGTACAGTTGTAACAGGGCAAAATACTGCTCTCACATCAACTGACCTCTGGGCCTATACAGTTACAGCAGGATTCAACATCTACGAGAACATGCTTCTCCGTGCTGAATACCGCTTTGATGCTGGTACCGAAGTCCAAAACAATGGTAACAATCCTGAAGATACCGTTGCTCAAATGGTTTCGTTAAATGTAGTTTACAGCTTCTAATTAGATTAGAGACTTAAGATTCTTTAAAAACCCCGATCTGGAAACAGGTCGGGGTTTTTTTATTGCTTGCTCTTGACGATTTGAAAGCTGACTACTACTTATTGTTTATGAAGTTTTTTTTGCTATTCATAATATTTACAGCCAATGGATCGTGTTGGGATAAGTTGAGATACAATGAAGCAGATAATTCATTATATATTGGTGTGATAAGGATTGTGTCGGCTCCGATAAATATGACTTCGCAAGATCTTTCCTTTTGGGATAACTCAAATCGGAAATTGATAAAGATTCAATCAGGGTACATCTACGGAAATCCTGTTACATCTTATAATTATAACACTGCATCAACTTCAACAAGAGAGGTTGTGCATCTTGATTATTTTAAATTTACTTATGATTATTGGGGGTATTTTCCAAGAGACAGAAACGGCAAGATAATTGGAGACTATGGGCCAAATTATTCTGTTTTATTCGATGATGAGCGTCAGAGAGGAAATCCATATAACGACGGAACCTCTCCAGGTACACACTGGGTAAGTACTTATCAATTAAGTTTTGTTCCGTCTGGGAAAAGCGGCAGATGGGTCAATATAGAAACAAGAACTGGTTATGTAAAATGGTCTAGGGAATTATATATAGCGCCTACGCCCTCAGATGTTCCTACGTCAGAAGAAATCACAACCCTCCCACCTGAAATTGAATTGATTTTAAATCCGCCGAAGATTGCGATACCGACGGGGACGTTGAGTTTGTCGAAGAGTCGGGGGAGTGGGGGCTTGATTAATGTTGAGTTCGAGATTCGCTAATGCCATTGTTAGGCAGAGCGCTCTTAGCAGGCGGCAGGTAGCAGGTAGCAGGTGGCTAAAGGCTAAAGGCTACAAGCTAATGGGCTAATGGCGTAGCAGTTCAAAGTAATGGCTCTTCACGGATTTTTGGTTCTTTTGAGAGTTTGCAAACTCTCCAAAAAAGGAGTAGGTTTTTTTCATGAAGACGGATTTAATTAATCTAAATTCCTATCCAAACTTATCTGGATTAGGTTGGCAGATTCATCGTCGAGAATTCGATCGTGAGGAGGCGTTTGGGTTGATTGAGGCTCAATGGCGATATATCGACCATGCCAATCTTAATTCAGAAGAGAAAAACCTTCTTCAATCCCTCGCTGATGAATTCAGCCAAGGAGTTTTTCTTGTTTAATCGACTTCATCATCAACGCATCTCTGGCATTCTTAATAAAATCAACACCGACCTCTTTTCAGAGAGCGGCTGTTATTTTGCAGGAGGAACGGCCATAGCTCTTCTTTTAGGTGAGTACCGTGAATCTGTTGATATTGATTTTCTTTGCTCTAAGGAATCATTTAAACAAATGAGAGAGTTGGCTGGCAATGGAATTCAAGCATATTTTAAAGAGCCTGTCGTATTACTCCGGGAGCCTCGCATCGATCGATATGGTATCCGGTTTTTACTGGATCTTAAAGACGGGTTAAAGCCGATAAAATTTGAAGTTATCCATGAGGGCTATCTCCCTGAGTTGAGAGCTCATAAGCATGATCTTTGCGGAGTTAAAACACTTCACCAAGAGGATTTAATGGCATGTAAGATCATGAGTACCTCAGATCGAGGGTTGGACAAAGCTACAAAATCACGAGATATCATCGACCTACTCATGCTTTCGCACTCGTATGGAGGTATTTCTGAAAGGGTGATCTCGAAAGTCGAAACGAATTACGGGACTTTTTCTTCCGGATTGGTTCAAGCGAAGAAAATGCTCGAAAACGTAGAACATCGAAACCTTTGCTTTAAGGATTTAGATGTTTCTGAACAAGCGCAGTATTTGGTCAAAAGCCTCGTAGAAAAGAAGGATCAGGATGTTCTCCCTTCTCTTCGATCTGGAGCTTTTGAGGTGAATACAAAGACCGAGGACGGATCCACGTTTTCCTTGATGCCTGAGTCTGGCAATGGTTCCCCCCTTGATATTCAGGGAATCAAAACAGATCTCTCCACCAAGGAAATTCTCTCCTACCTCCGTGAAAGTCGAAAAGGCTGATCGCTTTTAGCAGGTAGCTAATTGCTAAA
>CAMAQI010000025.1 GCA_945860255.1 Methylacidiphilum caldifontis | reverse complement strand
AACTGCCACCCCGTTACTCTTCTTCCCTCAAGGAAAAGAGAACGCAAAAACCCCTGATGAACTCGCGTTCATCAGGGGTCTTTCTTTATCTGAAAATATCCACCACTTAATCTGACTCAACCTCCCTCAATTATTTTGAACCGCTACATTCATTCGCCTCATTTGACTTCACTCGCACTTTTCCATCTTTTTTGAGGTAATCTTTAAATACATTTTTATAATCCTCGAAATAAACATGAGTGAAGTCGATATCGTGGGAGAATTTTGTCTGCCCAGTTCTCGGTTCTATCGGTAGAAAACTTTTTAACCCTATATTTTCCAGTGTTGAATTGTAAAGGAGTGCTGCTCCACCCCCAACGATTAACGCATTTTTTAAAAACTCCGGGTGCAGCTGATTAGCTCTGATCAGAGCTTTTTTAATAGCATCCCAAGAGAGGGGACTATTCATTGATCCACTGAATGCTTTTGGCGCAATCTTTTATGAGTTTTTTTGATTCTTCAACAGTGAAGTAATGACCATTTTGTCTCCATGCCTCTTTTTCAGGTCCATAAACATCGGCTTGCTGAAAGGCCTTCTCTTTTTTTTCTGGTTGTTCTAAGATTTTCACTGTTATCCAGGCTATCCCGATTTTCGGTATTTGCAAGGCTTTAGCCCCCTCTCGCTCCCTGAATCAACAGCGATCCCTCTTCAATGGGGGCGGAGATCATTGTCCCGAGAGAACAATTTCGATTTTCACAAAGAATAAACACCACAGAATAAACCTAAAACGGTAATCCATTTAACCATAAGGTGAACCGTGATTTTTTCCTAAACGACCTCCGTGATTCTCTCTCAAGTGAATTCGGGAACGTGATTGGAAGCCATTCCTTCGTTTGAGGGAGTGGCTTTTTTCGGAACTCTTTTCTAACTCTCCTGCTTTTCAGTAAGGAGTTTGAGGTCGTTATCGACCATATCCGTGACCATCGATTCGAAGGTGTGGAGCGGTTTCCATCCGATTATTTTTTGAATGTGAGTCGGATCTCCGAGGAGCCGTGTTGGCTCTTGGGGACGCATGAGGGCTTCGGAACTTTTCACATGCTGAGTCCAATCCAGACCAAGATATGCGAACGACATCTGAACCCAGTCTTTGACGGAGTGAAGTTTCCCGGTGGCGACGATATAGTTGTCTGGCGAAGGGTGTTGAAGCATCATCCACATCGCTTGAACATAATCGCTGGCGTGCCCCCAATCTCGTTGGCTATCGAGATTTCCGAGAATCAGCTCGTGATCGAGACCGACTTTAATTTTCGCCGCCTGACGCACGATCTTACGAGTGACAAAGTTTTCTCCACGTCGTGGGGATTCATGGTTGTAGAGAATTCCGTTACAGATGAACAATCCGTAGCTTGCGCGATAGACATCGCAAAGTTGAGCGGCAAAGGCCTTGGCGCAGCCGTAGGGACTGGTCGGACGAAAGGCGGTTTGTTCGGTTTGAGGAAAATCCTCCGCAGCTCCGAAAATTTCGGAGGAGGCGGCATGGTACATTTTAACCGGATAATCGAGGTCGCGACAGATTTCGAGGATTCCTAAAGTGGCAGAGGCTATTTCATGGCAGGTCGATTCAGGGATCTCAAAGCTTAATCCAACATGACTTTGGCCTGCGAGATGATAAAATTCTGTCGGGCGAACTTTTCTAAAGATTTTTCGGAGCGAAGTGGAATCGACTAAATCGCTGTAGTGAAGGAAAAAACGTTTTCCGTGGAGATCTGGATTGAGTCGAAGGGTATCAATCCGAAGGCGACTGAGATTGCTGGTACGTCGAACGACCCCATGAACCTCATAACCTTTTTGAAGAAGGAGTTCAGCAAGGTAGGAGCCATCCTGACCTGTGATTCCCGTAATCAGTGCAATCGGAGTGGAGCTCATAACGGTTGCAGTGCCTTTTTGGAGTAGGAATCGACGATTTCTAAAGCAAGGGATTCAAAACTGATCTCCGGTTTCCAGCCGAGGACAGTTTGTGCCTTGGTGGTGTCACCGATCAGTTTTCCCGGTTCTTGGGGGCGAAATTCTGATTCGGAAACTTTCACATATTTTCTCCAATCGAGTTCGAGTCTGCCAAACATAATCTCAACCCAATCTAAGAGACGATGCGGTTTTCCTGACGCAATGACGTAGTTATCCGGTTTCTCCTGCTGAAGCATCAGCCACATCGCTTTGACATAGTCTTGAGCATGTCCCCAATCGCGTTCGGTTTCAAGAGTGGCAAGGGTGAGTTCTGTTGCTAGACCTTGTTTGATTTGAACGGCATAGCTGGCAATTTTTCCGGCGACATAATTCGGTCCACGTCGCGGGGATTCATGATTAAAGAGTATCCCGTTACTAATGTGCATTTGATAACTTCTGCGGTAGGTATTGCAAAGATGGGTCGCAAAGGTTTTAGCGCATCCATAAGGGCTGGTGGGACGAAAAGGACTCTCTTCATTTTGAGGAGGATTTTGACAGGCTCCAAAGATTTCAGAGGAGGAGGCGTGATAGATGCGGATCGGATAATCGAGGTCGCGACAGATTTCAAGAATTCCCAAAGTCGAAATGGCGATCTCTTGATAGGTCGACTGAGGGATTTCAAAGCTAAATCCGACATGGCTTTGACCGGCTAGATGATAAAATTCAGAGGGTCGAACGCGATTGAAGATGCGTCTTAAGGCCGTTGAATCGGCAAGATCGCTGTAGTGGAGATGGACATGCGGAGTATGTTCAAGCAGTCGATTAATGTTCGATGTTTTGCGAACAATCCCATGAATCTCATATCCTTTCTCGAGAAGAAGCTGTGTAAGGTAGGTGCCATCTTGACCGGTGATTCCAGTGATGAGGGCTGTTTTTTGGGAGAAATTGGTAGAGGCCATGGGTTGAGTAGGTGAAAAAAAGGTTTAAATTGCTTTTGAAGACTGGGCGAGGAAAAAATACTTTTGAAAAAACTCCGTGCGTCTCAGGCTCGCAGCTGTTAAATCATTAAGGATGACCGAGGAACAGTTTATTGAGTCGCTCACTTCAGGATGGAAAACAAAGAATCCAAAGTTTGTCGGTGTGGGGGATGATTGTGCGGTGGTAAGAGGGGAGGCTTCCGGCTCTTCATTGCTATTGAAAGCCGATGCGGTCGTCGAGGGGGTTCATTTTTTAAGAACAGCCGATCCGGTGTTGATCGGAAGAAAGGCCCTCGCACGGGCAATCAGTGATATCGCCGCAATGGGTGGAACTCCTTTGTATGCTTTAGTGACTCTTGGGTTGCCGAGTGGGTTTCAACCGGTTCGCATCCAGAAGATTTACAAAGGAATCACCGCTCTGGCGAAGCAATGGAACATAGAGCTTCTCGGAGGGGAGACGACACGGACACGGGATCTAGTGCTTTCTATTTCATTAGTTGGGGAGTGTTCCGGCTATGCCCCCGTTTTGAGATCCACGGCAAAAGAAGAGGAGGAGATTTGGGTGACGGGATCTCTGGGAAATACTCAGAAGTTAAAGCATTTTACCTTCGAGCCACGAATTAAAGAGGGAAAATGGTTGGCAGAAAAAGAAATGGCGACCTCGATGATCGATTTAAGTGATGGATTAGGGATTGACCTTCCTCGCCTCGCTCGTGCCTCGGGGCTCTCCTTTGAATTATCATTGGATTTAATTCCTTGTGCTAGAGAAGCCACATTGAAACAAGCGTTTCAGGAGGGGGAGGATTATGAACTTTTATTTACCGTTTCTCCGGAAAAGAGTGCGTTGCTCAAAAAGTTTCCCTTTGAAACCGCGATTCAAAAAATTGGGGTGATGAAAAAGAAGGCCTTTAAAGTTTCTGAATCAGTGAAAGAGTTATTACATGGATACGATCATCTGCAAAAACGTTGAGGAGACGATTCGCTGGGGCTTTGAGCAGATGGCGCCTCGTTTGTCTGTGGGAATGGTCATTGCCTTGACAGGAGATTTAGGGGCGGGAAAAACCCATTTAGTAAAGGGGATTGCACTTGGTCTGGGGTATCCAGGGGAGGTCACGAGTCCTACTTTTACGCTGTTGCACGAATATTTAGGGGGAAGATTGACCCTCTATCATTTAGATCTTTATCGGATTCAAGGAGCTCAGGAGGCGATTCGCTTTGGAGTGGAGGACTATCTTCCTGCCGTGGAGGGGGTCACAATCGTGGAGTGGCCTGAACGAATTCAGTCATTGCTCCCCTCGGGAACGCAGTGGTGGGAGATCCAGATTTTAGAGGATCTATCACGTCAGATCAAAATCAGGATTTGATTGTCTCAGAGGAGTTTATCGCTAGCGTCCAAAGGATGGATCAACAATTACTCAAGCTCCTGGAGGAGAATGCTTTAGTTTCTCCAGAAACATTAGCGAAGCAACTCAATCTCTCCGTCGATCAGGTGAAATCTCGGATTAAACATCTTGAGGAGGCGAAGATTATTTTAGCCTATAAAGCGATCATCGATGACGATAAGGCGGAGTTTCAAACGGTAAAGGCAGTGATCGAAGTTCGCATTACCCCAGAACGGGGGGGAGGATTTAATCGTCTCTCCGACCGAATCGCCCGTTATCCAGAAGTGACCTCCTGTTTTTTAATGAGCGGAGGTTACGATCTTTTGGTCTTTGTTGAGGGCCGTACCTTGAAAGAGGTTGCGATGTTTGTTTCGGAAAAACTTTCGACGATCCAAGGGGTTCTTTCGACCGCAACTCATTTCACTCTCAAGACCTATAAGGAACAAGGGGTGATGATCGATCAAGAGATCTCCGAGGAACGTTTAAAGGTTTCTCCTTAGAATCGTAAAAATGATTATTTTACCTAAATGAGTGATATGAGTGTGAAGAGGAATGGAGTCGTAACGGATTTTGTGGCGAACCATGTACGTTCGATTCCACGTTCGGGGATTCGTGATTTTTTTGAGATTGTCCAGTCGATGACCGATGTCGTTTCTTTAGGAATAGGCGAACCGGATTTTGCGACCCCATGGCATATTCGGGAGGCAGCGATCTACGCTTTAGAGAAAGGGAGGACAGGATATACCTCGAATCTCGGACTCCCACGACTCCGTAAAAGTATCGCTCGTTACGTTCGTCAGAACTATCATGTCGAGTACGATGCCTTGAGCGAGGTTTTAGTCGCCGTCGGTGTTTCTGAAGCGATGGATATTGCTTTGCGTGCCGTGATCAATCCGGGTGACGAGGTTCTCTATCATAGTCCCTGTTATGTCTCTTACAGTCCGAGTATTTTACTCGTCCATGGAAAGCCCGTGGAGATTCCGACTTTAGCGGAGGATCACTTTAAACTTCGGGCAGAGGCCTTGAAGGCAAAGATCACCCCAAAGAGCAAGGTCTTGATTTTGAATTTTCCGACGAATCCAACGGGAGCGGTCATGAATCAACAGGAACTTCTTGCGATTGCTGAGGTTTGCCAGCAGCACGATTTACTCGTCATCACCGATGAGATCTATTCGGAGCTCAGTTATGGAGAGGCCCATTGTTCGATCGCCTCTTTACCGGGAATGAGAGAGCGTTGTATTTTTCTTCACGGATTTTCCAAGGCTTTTGCGATGACCGGGTTCCGCGTCGGCTACGCTTGCGCTCCCGTGGCATTGATTGAGGCGATGATGAGGATTCATCAATATGCGATGCTTTGTGCACCGATTATCAGTCAAGAGGCAGCGATTGAAGCACTTGAGAATGGGCAGTCGGATATGGAACAGATGCGAGAACAATATCAGCTTCGCCGAAATTTTTTACTGAACTCCTTTCGAGAGATTGGTATCCCCTGTTTTAATGCACAAGGAGCCTTTTACTTATTTCCCAGAATCGATCAAACGGGATTGAATTCTCGTGAGTTCGCTGTTCGACTTTTAGAGGAACAAAAGGTGGCGGTTGTTCCAGGGAACGCCTTTGGGGGGAGTGGTGAGGGACATGTTCGTTGTAGTTATGCGACGGGAATGGATCAATTGGAGGTAGCAGTAGAACGAATTGGAAAATTTGTGAGGTCATTATGATTTTATTATTAGGAGGCTCGGGATATGTCGGGGAGGCTTTTCAAAAACTTTTAACGAAGCGAGGAATTGTGTTTGCTTCGATCACTCGTCACGATTGCGATTACAGCCAACCGGAGATCCTTCGAGAGTTGATCCGTAAAACAAAGCCTCATTTTTTAATCAATAGTGCCGGTTATACCGGAAAACCGAATGTCGATGGTTGTGAGTTAGATAAGGAAAACTGTCTCCTCGGAAACTCGGTGTTACCAGGAATTGTGGCACGAGTCTGTGCTGAGGAAAAACTTTTATGGGGACATGTCTCCTCCGGTTGTATTTATACTGGCGCTCATCCGGATGGTAGTGGATTTACGGAGGAGGAGATTCCCAATTTTAGTTTTCGGACGAATAATTGCAGTTTTTACAGTGGGACCAAGGCGTTAGGAGAAGAGATCCTTTTAAGTTATCCCGAATGTTATGTGTGGCGACTCCGGATGCCTTTTAATGAGATTGATGGCCCACGAAATTACATTACAAAATTGATGCGTTATGAAAAAATCGTGGAGTTTACAAATTCCCTTTCTCATTTAGATGAGTTCGTCACCGCCTGTTGGGAGACGTGGGAGCGTCGCGTTCCCTTTGGTATTTACAATGTGGTAAACCCTGGTCCCGTAACCACCAAGGGAGTCGTCGAGCATATTGTGAAAGCGGGAGTTTCGAATAAGAATTTTCAATTTTTTAAAGATGAGGCTGAATTCATGAAAATCGCCGCAAAGGCCCCTCGGTCAAACTGCGTGCTCGATGGATCAAAACTTCTCCGCTGTGGAATTAAAATGACTGATGGCTATGAGGCGGTTGATCGTGCGTTGAAAATCTGGGTGAAACAATCGTGAGTCCCTCACTGTTTGAATTCTTCGCATTATTTTTCGTTCCGACGAAAAATATTCGGAAAATCCCGAAAAAAAACTAATGAAACTGTATTTTTAAAATTCATAAATCGGAATTCAATGCAAATGAAATGGGGCAGAGACTATTTTCATTGAGGAGAGGTCCTTGGTTTCGGTCTTTGACCGATTTATGATTAGATTTGATTTCGTATTTTTTTTGTGACAATTTGGTGAAACGTGATCCGTAAAAAAGTAATTCTGAAGAAAAAAACAGCCCCCCCGCCCCCTCATCCGATGGTTCGAGAGGTTTCGGTGAAGGCTTGGATCGAAGATCCTTTTGGACGGGTGCTGATGGTTCGACATGTCAAAGGGGATCAGTTTTGGACCCTTCCAGGAGGACGAGTCAAAAAACGGGAGGCTCTTATGACCGCTTTAAAACGTGAGGTTCGTGAGGAAACCGGTTTTGAGGTCTCTTTAGCGACTCCTGTTGATATTTTTGATCGAGAGAAAAAGAACACCCTCATTATTTTGTATCGAGTCATTTTAAAAGTAGCCAAACCGAAGGCCTTTCGCAGACTTGAGGTGGCTCGAGTCCAGTTTCACGAGAAAATCCCGACGATTGCCGCGGAATCCGCAAAATATTTTTGGAAGCGTGCCGACAAGAGTTTTGAACCGTTGTTTATGATTAAAGGATAGGCTCGCCTCAGAAGATTCAAAGGCCGTGGACTCTCTAAGGAAGGCAGGAAAGCAGGAAAAAACTGATTTTGAAGTAGTAATGTATCGGTTAAAATTCCTGCTTCCCTGCCTTCCTTAGAGAGTCCTTTGAACTTCGATTTTATTTTGTATCTTTATCGTCGCTGAAAAATTGAAAGATCGAATCAGCGGTCTTCGCTCCAATCCCTTCGACCTGTGAGAGTTCAAGGAGGGTCGCTTTTTTAATTCGCTCTACGGAACCAAAGTGCGTCAGAAGGAGTTTTTTTCGATGGGCACTAATCCCAGGGCAGTCGTCGAGTAGACTTTCGGTCATTTTTTGCCGATAGAGGAGTTCATTATACTTATTCGCAAATCGATGGGCCTCATCCCGGATTCGTTGGAGGAGCTTGAGGGCTCCTGAGGAGTTGGGAAGAAGGATCGGAAAGGAACGGGAGGGAAGATAGATCTCCTCGTTTTCTTTTGCGAGGCCGATGATCGGAATTTGAGGGAGTTCGAGCTTACGTAACTCTTCGATCGCAGCGGAGAGTTGTCCTTTTCCCCCGTCAACAATGATCAAGTTCGGCTGTTTAAGCGACTCTTTGAGAACACGATGATAACGTCGACGAACCGCCTCTGCGATACTGGCAAAGTCATCTTGACCGCGAACACCAACAATCCGATATTTACGATAGTTGCTTTTTGAGGGTCTCCCATTTTCAAACTGAACCATCGAGGCGACTTTATGATTGTCGGAGATATTGGAGATATCGAAACATTCCATGATTTGAGGAGGACTCGGAAGTTGCAGCGCTTTTTGAAGATCGATCACATCTTGGGTTGGATCAATCTGCGATTTAAACTCTCGAATAAAGCGTTTCACAGGAGCGGTCGTTTTCCGAAGATTATCCAAAGTATCTCGAAGCAAGGCCGCTTTTTCAAATTCGAGGCTTTCAGCCGCCTTGAGCATCTCTTGCTCCAACTCCAAAAATGATTCCTTTGCTTTTCCATCGAGAAAGGCACAAGCCTCCTCGACCAAGGAGTGATAGTCTCCGAGAGAAATCTTTTGGACGCAAGGGGCAGAGCAGTTTTGAATCAGATGGTCGAGGCAATGTTTAAACTCTTTTTCTCCGGGAGAGAGAGGGGAACATTGTCGCAGTTGAAACTTAATGTTCATCAATTTTAAGGTCTTACGAACGGAGGTCGAATGAATGAAGGGACCGAAATAACGTGCTCCATCCTCTTTGCGAAATCGAGTCAGCGTAAACTTTGGGATCGGGTCTTCGAGACGAACACGAACAAGAAGAAAACGCTTATCATCCTTAAAACTCACATTAAAACGAGGGCGATACTCTTTAATTAATTTTCCTTCGAGAAGCACTGCCTCCGCTTCCGATTGGACGATGTGGATATCAAAGTCTCGAATTGTATCCATTAAGGCAGCAGTTTTGCGATCGACTTGAGAAAGGCGAGAGGATTGAAAATAACTGCTGACCCGTTTCTTGAGATCACGTGCCTTTCCGACGTAGATGATCCGTCCGAGAAGATCTTTGTGGATATAGACCCCTGGACGATGCGGGAGGTTGCGCACTTTAAGGAGGAGCCTCTCTCGATCTTCAGTGGAGCTGTTCATCTGCAATAGAAACTTATGGCAAAGACAAGATTGCGAAAATAAGAAAATGGAGGGTTCACTCCGTTTACGCTGAAATAAGGGAGTTCCTGTTAACTGATTTCTTGCATGAGGAATCAATTTTTATTTTGACATACGTATGTTAATATTGTATGCCTGTATGTATGAGGACGACACTTATTTTAGAAGATGTTGCTATAGAAGAGATTAAGAAAATTTCATTTTTAGAAAAAAAAACGATCTCTGAGATTGTAAACAGTTTTTTAATGGAGGGTCTACGACGGCGTCGCGAAATAAAGCTCTCCCCTCAAAAAAGGGCGATACTCCCTTCTTTTCATATGGGAGTTCCACGCATTGATATTGCTGACCGTGATGCATTAAACGATGTGATGGATCTCTAATGTCAGGAATCATTGATACGAACCTGTTGCTTTACTCGATTAACAAAGATGCGTCGCAATATTCGGCCGCGCGATTGTTTTTTGAGAAAGTAGCACTATCCTCCGATTGCTATTATTTAACAGAGGGGATCCTTTACGAGTTTTTAAGAGTCTCTACGCATCATCGAGTTTTTTCGACCCCATTGACCCCAATACAAGGATGGCAGTATTTAAAAGAGCTCATTGCTTTTCCCTCAATAAATATCTTAGGAGTCACGACTGTCCATTGGGAAAAACTGGAAGCTGAACTATCTCAAAGAGAGGAGATTCGCGGAAATTTATTTTTTGATACAAGAACCGTGATTCAGATGCGAGAACATGGCTTGAAACGAATTTATACCGCAGATCATGATTTTAAACGGTTTTCTGAGATTGAAGTGGTTAATCCATTATCATAACATAAATCGGTCAAAGGCCTCCAAATTTTTGTTTTTTTGATTCTATTGCAAGAATTTGGTTTATTCGTAGCGTAGGGCTTGCAGAGGACTCATTCGAGAGGCATGCCAAGCCGGATAGAGACCTGCAAAGAAACCGACGGCAAGCGCAAAGGAAAAACTGATGACGATCGCTTGAACTTCGATAATCGGATTGTTTTGATTGGGGGCAAGAAAAACAATTCCATTGGCTAGTCCGTAGCCCAATCCGATCCCCAAGAGTCCTCCAAAAAGTGCAAGGACGATCGATTCAATGAGGATTTGAATAAAGATATCGATTTGACGGGCTCCGATTGCACGACGGATTCCAATCTCCCGGATCCGCTCGCTAATACTGGCGAGCATCGTGTTGGCGATCCCAAGTCCTCCGACCAGGAGGCTGATCCCCGCGATAATTCCTCCCGTAATTTTCATCGATTGATTATAGCTTTCGATCGATTGAAAATAATCTTCACGAGTATTTAATCCAAAATCTTGGATGCCATGATGCGTGAGAAGAATGATATTTCGGATTTGATCGAGAGCCTCCGGAAATTGTTCGAGACTTTTCACTTGGACATTGAGGTCATTGAGTTTGAGATCTGGCCCTTGTTCCACTCCATTTTCAACACGACTCGATTTAAAGATCAGTTGCATGGTCGTAATCGGAATCGCAACCAAGTTGTTTTTGGGCCAAAAAGGATCCCAGCGAGAGGATTTTTTGCTCATACTTCGGGAAGGTGTTTTGGGACTGTTTCCGATTTTTTGTTGAGTATATGCGGAGAGAATTCCAACAACGATAAAAGGTTCTCCGTTGATGCGAACCGATTTGCCGACGTGGCTTGCAGAGGAACTTCCAAAAAGTTCTTCACTGACATTGTGACCGAGAACGCAGACCCTCTTGGACAGTTCAATATCAAGGGGAGTCAGATAACGTCCGTATTCAAGGGTATGTTTATCGACCGTAAAAAGATCAGGCTCTACTCCTGAAACCTTTGGTTTCATCTGTTTATTGAGATACGTTATTTTCGCATCCCCGAGGCCTACCTCGGGAGAGATGTAGGAAAGAAGGGATGCATTTTGTCGCAGTGCAATGACATCGCGATAGGTTCTGCCTGTGCTGAGCTCTTGGAGTCCCTCCTGTGAGGGGGGAATGGGGGAATCAATGATTCCGACTTTTTCAAGTCCGCCGATCCCTTCGAGAATCTCTTTACTGCCGGCAATGGCCCCTGCGGTTAATCCAAACATCGAGAGGAGGGAGGCAACCCCGAGAATGACTCCAAACATCGTGAGAAAAGAGCGAAATTTATGTGAGAAAATTTCCCGGATGCCTTCAGTAAATCCGGTCGTGAGATTCATGATTTAAAACAGATCCTGCTGCTTTTTGGACATGATCACGCCGAGTTTTTCGTAAGCCTTTTTAGTCGCCACTCTCCCTTGAGGGGTGCGATGAATAAATCCTTCAAGAATTAAATAGGGCTCATGAACCTCCTCAATCGTTCCTGATTCCTCGCCAACAGCGACGGAGAGAGAGTTAAGGCCCACAGGAGCTCCATCAAATTTATGAATTAAGGTTTCGAGGATTCGAGTATCCATTTCATCGAGTCCATCGGAATCGATTTCAAGCATTTGCAACGCCGCATCGGCGACC
Organism: Methylacidiphilum caldifontis; assembly: GCA_945860255.1. Lineage (GTDB taxonomy): Bacteria > Verrucomicrobiota > Verrucomicrobiia > Methylacidiphilales > CAMAQI01 > CAMAQI01. The sequence goes on along the minus strand of CAMAQI010000025.1, from coordinate 9,446 downwards.
TCTCGATCGATTTTTCCTTGGGCACGAACGGCGCCGAAATCACGAACCCACCGCAGAAGATTATTCGCAACGCGTGGAGTCCCTCGCGAGCGACGAGCGACTTCTGCACAGCCCTCACGGTCGAGATCGACATTGAGAATCATGGCGGAGCGTTGAACCACTTGATGGAGTTCTGCAGCGGTATAGTAGTCGAGTCGATTCACCATTCCAAATCGTGAGCGTAACGGAGCGCTTAGCATTCCTGCCCGTGTCGTTGCACCGATCAGGGTAAACTTAGGAATCGGAAGTCGAACGCTTCGCGCATTGGGACCAGGCTCGATAATGATATCCACTCGGTAATCTTCCATCGCTGGATAAAGGTATTCTTCAATGGTTTTATTCAGACGATGGATTTCATCAATAAACAGAACCTCCCCCGGCTCTAGCGTGGTGAGCAGACCGGCAAGATCCCCCGCTTTTTCGATAACCGGTCCAGAGGTTGTTTTGAGATTCGCACCCATCTCATTAGCGACGATATTCGCTAAGGTCGTTTTTCCTAATCCAGGAGGGCCACAAAAGAGGAGATGCTCAACTGGTTCCGAGCGTTGTTTTGCGGCTTCGATGAGAACATTGAGCCGTTCTTTAATCTTACTTTGACCGATAAAATCAGGAAGATCTCCAGGACGAAGGGTCATCTCGGCGACGGGATCTTCAGCAACAATACGATCGGTCGATTTCATTGTTTTTTAAAGAGATCCAGAAGCCCAGGGGCCTTTTTTTGAAGCTCATCAGTGATGTTTTTAACCTTATCCCCAACTCCATTCGGAAGTTTTTCCAGAAGCCCAGAAATAGCGGCCATTGCCAGTCGTTCTGTGAGATCTTCCTTCGGGTCTGATTTTGTTCCGGAAAGGATCACCGAAGTCGCAGCATACTCTCCCGTGGGTTGATTGAAAATTTTGTCGATCAATCCAGGCACAAGTTCGATCGTCTTCGGATTTGAGCCGATGAGAAGAGTTCCTGCGACTGCTTCTCCCTCGATATCAATCTTTCCTTGAAGTAGGAGAAGTTTTTTGGATTCAAAGTCGATTTGATCCAAGGTTATTTTTTGAGGAGTCCAATGGAGATTTGTTTTTGCGCGATCTAAAGCAACACTTCTCCAGCGATCGACTTGAGTCAAATCGACGAATTTTAACATTTCCCCAATTTGATTAAAGAGAGGAAGAGCCTCGATTTTTCCTTGAGTCAGTTCAACCGATCCAGTGACCTGAGGAACTCCATTTGTTTTTTCATCTTGGTCGAGCTTGATCTTTCCGTTGATATTTCCGAGAAGTCTTGCTTTCCAGTCGCCTTGGAGGAAAGGGGTAATCGGAAGGGCGTTGATCTCAATATTTAAATGAGCGGTCGTGGGGGTCCCCATTCCGAGTTCGCCATCGAGATTGAGGGTGCCCTGATTTTCATATTGAAGGACGGCGGTCGTAATAAAAATATTTTGTTGATGGGCGCGACCCTTGAGTGCTTTTAAAGCGAAAACGGGGAGTTGAGGAATCTCTAGTTTTCCATCACTCACGAATAGATTAAAATCATCCCCATCGACAGAGGCGAGTAGCTTAAATTGGGTGAGTTGACCAAAGTCGCTCTCTCCTGAGGGCCAACGGAGTTTTCCCTGTTGAATGGTGATCTCTCCGATTTCTACTTTTTGTGGGGCGATGGATTGAATCCATACTGGGGGAGGGGAGGAAGGGGCTTCAGAGGCCTGTGGAGTTTCTGTTTGGGGCTCAGGGAGTTGGAATTCGATCGCTAAGCTTTGCATTTCAATGAGATCGACACGCGCAACTTTTTGAAGGAGCGGTCGGAGGGCGATTCCGATTCGCAGTTGTTGCGCCTCGAGGGATTTGATCGCAACCTTCGAGTCTCCAACGGTTTTCAATGAATTTGTAAAGACCGTTAGACCATTCCACTGAAGGGGTTCGAACTTAACATTGACTTGGAGTTTTTTTGAGACCTCAGATTCAAGCAGAGTTCGAAAAGAATCACTCGAGAGATACGGTTTGACTGCAAAATAAAGAGAGAGGCCAGTGATCAGCAGAAGTGCGAAGAGCCCTCCGAAGAGAATTCCGAGCCATTTAACAATTTTCATTTGATGATTCCCCTTTTTCGAATCCCTCAGATTTAACGAAGGGAGATATTTTTTTAGTATCCTAAAGAATTAGAGTCCGAGACGTTCAAAAATGAGAGGGAGAGGAAGAGGCATTCCTGTAAAAAACTCTCCAAATTCACCGTATTTACGACTCACCTTATCAAAACGCATCTCGTAGAGAATCGCTTTTACTTCGACAGGATTATGGGCAAAGAGAGTCACGCCCCACTCCCAATCATCAAGTCCGACGGACCCGGAGATGACTTGTTGAATCTTTCCTGCGTATTTACGTCCGATCATTCCATGACCGATCATCATTTCATGTCGAGTCTCTTGATCTTGAGCATACCAGTTTTGTCCCTCATTTCGTCGTTTGGACATCGGATAGAAGCAGAAAAACTCCCAATCGGGGAGATTGGGGTAGAGACGGAAAAGAGTGTAGCCATTGTAACGTTCTTGGAAGGCTTTCATCTTTTGTTCAAATTCGGGAGTCCCTTCAGTCATCTTTTCTTTTTGAATCAGCATCTCACGGTATTGCGGTTCCGTTTGGGTATACTCAGAAAGTTCAGTGAGTGAATAATAGGAGTAAGTTAGAGACAGGACGTCCGGTCCGAGGGTGCGTTGAATTTTTTTCTCGAGAGCATTCACTTGATGGAGATCAGGAGCAACAATCATGATTCCAAGGTCAGCTCGTCCGATCATGGAAATGGTAACGACTTGGGTCTTTTCTTTTCCTTTTGCCTCTTGAACGAGGTCGATGAACTGTTGTTTTCGTTGCTGTTTTTCTTCTGGAGAAAGAAGCTCCCAAGCACCATAGTTGAGTTCATAAAAAAGATGAAGAACATTGAGTCCTTCTGAGGGGATAAGGGGAGTGATCGATTCGCTCATAGATGTGGAGAGGATGGGGGATGTTCGGATCATTTCAACTCCGAAATTATTCTAAAAAGAAAGTTTGTTGTTTACAGGGTTCACCGCTAGTCAAAAAAGAGCATGACTCACGCCATTGATCAAAACTTTCTCGCCCCCTATCTCTCAGGGCATCTCCCCTGGCTTTATGGAGATTCGAGTATTTGGACGATTATTGGATTTATGGGAACCTTGACGTTTGGTTCTCGATTTGTGATTCAATGGTGGGTCTCAGAGCGCAAAAAGAAAATCGTGATCCCCGCAATATTCTGGTATTTGAGTTTTATGGGAAGTTTTTTGACTCTTATTTACGTCATCCATCTCGATAAGGCCCCTCTCATTTTTGGAAACCTTTTTCTGCCATTTCTCTACGGGAGAAATATTATCTTACACCGCAAGGGAAAATAGAGTTTTTGACTTCCTTCTCTTTCAAAAAAGGAAGGAACAAACGGTTAACGCCCGCCTCCCAGAGCGCCACCGAGGGCTCCACCGCCCTCCCAAGACTGGGGCTTATTCCAAGGAATATTGGAGACGCGATCGCTCTCTGTCCCTGTGGTCTCTTGAGAAGAGGCACAGCTTACTAAGAAGAGAGCTGTGTTTGTGAGGAGAAGAATAAGAAAAATTTTTTTAAAAATTGGATTCATTTTTAAAACTTAACCTCAAAATAAATTTTACGAAAGGAAAGTTTTTAAAATTAATTAAAAACTTCATCTCCCTCTTGAACAGGAGCCTTTGTCATCTCAGGAATGATATCGGCAACACAGGTGTGTGCCTCTGTTGAAACGACTTTTACTTTTCCAATAAATTGTTTATCGCGATAGACGACCAGGATTCCGTTTTCGACGACCCCATCCAGATTTCCGACGTTCAGAACGACAAAGTTCCACGCTTTATTCAGTTTAAGAACTTTACCGCTAATTCCAGGAGGCATTTCCCCTGTTTTCGAGCGTTCAATTCGGTCATTAAGTCGAGTGACTTCAGCTTTCTGTGCACTTAGATCATCTTCGATTTTCTTTTTATCACTAATGACACGATCGACCTCCTTTTGGGTTTGAGCGATCGCTTCTTTAAGTTGTGCAGGGGTCTTTCCTCCGAGATCGCTCTCCATCTTGGTGAGTCGGTCCATTGTAGAGGACAATTGTTGCTTGCTATCGTTAAGACTTTTATCTAGGTCCCCGAGCTTAGCGGTTAATTCCGTGACCTTGGTGCTTAATGAGCTGTTTTGACTCTTGGCGTCAGAAAGTTTTCCTTCGAGATCTTTCATTTGACCTTGGGCGGTCTCGAGTTCTTTCTTGGTCCCCTCCCAGTTCTTTGCCGTAATCGTCAGTTTTGACTTCGTCTCGTTTAATTGATTTTGGCAATCATCACGTTGTTGGATGATTTGATAACCGAAATATCCACCTGCCAATGATGCGAGGATTGAAATCACGAGACATATTTTTGCGATTAGAGACATAGTAATGGTCCTTTTTTTAGGATATAATGTAAAAACTTCCAGAATTAGGCAATAAAGTCAATCTATTTATGTTTTTATTTAGCGTTTTTAGAGGCATCACAAGAAAGCATAAAAAATTTATTAAGTCATTTGTATGTAAATATTTATGTTTTATTAAAACTCGAGTATTAAGGTGAATTAAGCTATTTTTAGGATTCGAATAAAAATTATCTTTTAATCTTTAATTGAAATAATCTTAATGGCCTCTTTTAATGTCAATTTGCATGAGTGAAAGTTTTTTTGGAAGTGATTTAAGGGCTGACTGAACTTGATTTTCGCATGATTCAATTTCATATTTTAACCATTCTGCGGATTCGATATGTGCCCCAAGAGAAATGACGGTTTGAGCCTCTGCGTGATCGTTGGTGACGACGCAAATTCGATCTGGATGAGAAAAGGCCCCGACCGTTCTCTCGATAAGACTATCTGCGGTTTCATCTTCAGAGGCGTAAGCGATAATCATCTCCTGGGGACGAGAAGGCTCGCTTCCTCTGGTTTTTCCATCAAAAACAAGGGTGACTTTCCATTTTCCTGAATCATGGAGAATTTGAACTTTTTTAATCAGTTGCTCACGAGCGCTTTGAGGCTTGCGTTGATGAAGAGTACGGAGCTCGCTCCAGGCAAAAAGCACGCTATGTCCGTCAATGAGAAGATATTTAAGCGCCGACATCAACAGCGACTTTGGAATCGAGGAGCGGAAATGTAAATAAAACTAATTTTTAAAATGATTTCAATTTGATCTCTGAGAAGATCGATTATTTTGCAAAATCTTTGCGCAGTTCCTCATCCGATTTTTTCTCTAAAATTTGCATGAGTTCTTTTATTTGAGACTGAACGGATAAGCGGTTTGCCTTTCTTTTTTCAAGGAGCGATTTTTGAAATTCCTTTTTTTGTTCCTCGTTAAGTTCGAGCTTTAATTCTTTGATTTTCTGATTGGTGAGTTCGACCTGTTTTTGTCTAAAGCGATGTAGTCGCTCCATCAATTTTGACCGTTCCTCAAGTGAAAGTCGTTGATAAATAGGAAGCGATTCAATTTGAGAGGCGAGTTCAAGATCAGAGAGCTGGAGAGTTTGTTCTGCTTTATCAATTAACTGGGGAGGAAGTCGATCAAGCTTCAGATTATTCCCATTTTGAGAATTGAAAAAAGAGTCTTTTTTAGACTCAATTTTTTTTTGCCAAAGATTTTTATGATGTTGATGAACGCAAGTCGCACCCAAGAGGATCCCTAGAATCAAGGGAAGAATGAAGAGACCTATTGTTCGAACCATATATCCTCATGATCTTCAAGGTTGTTGGTCGTATCGAGAGCGGCTAATGTCATGATCTCATGAGCACTTTGTTCTTGAATTTCAAATCCTGTATAAATGAGGAGACAGGCAGCGGCCGTGACGGCACTCCAGATCCATCGGAGGGATCGACGTTCGAGCGTTTGTTGCTCTCGCTGAAGTCGTGCGATCGTTTGGACTACAAACCATGGCGGCGGCTCCTGAAGAGGGGATTGAGCGAGAAGTGAGTCTAGGGATTCCATAATCAATGGAGTGCTTAATCGATCGGGGTCTAATTCCTCATTCTCAGAGGAATGAGAGAGTGAGTTTGGATCGATTGGTTTCATTGAAGGATATAACCCCATGAATGAATTAAGGTTGCAGATATTTTGATAACGATCCTTTTAAAGTCTCACGAGCTCGAAAAAGATGCGATTTCGTGGAGGCGAGAGAGATTTTTAATGTTTTTGATATTTCTTCGTAAGACATTTCTTGATAACGACTTAGAATCATGGCTAGCCGCTGTTTCTCAGGCAAAGCCAGAAGCGCTTTGTCGATCGCTTCACGAAGTTCGAGCTCTTGAAGATTTTGATCGGGTGTTCGCTGATGGGAATCCGCAAACTCCCTCGGCTCCTCTTCCTCGGAGGAGAAGATCGAGTCCCACGGCTTTCGCTGCCGCCTTCGATATTCGTTCAGAACGAGGTTTCGGGTAATCGTCATGAGCCATGTCGTAAATTGAGCTTCGGGGCGATAGCGTGAGGCCGATTGGTAGACACGAATAAAAACCCTTTGAGAGAGATCCTCCGCCTCCGTCGCATCTCCGATCATTTTGAAAATCGTTCCGTAAACCGCTTTTGAATGGCGTTCGATCAAGAGCCGTAAAGCCCTCTCATCCCCTTGCGCAATACTGCTCATGAGATGATGATCTGGGATTTCCTCCGTCATGCGTCTTCGTTTCATACTCGTTTCACGATCAGTAGTCGAGTCCTCATTAAACGACAAGGGCTCTAGAATCGGCTTCGATGACTTTACCGATTCTAGAGGCTGAAGAAGTCTCTCAAATCGATTGGTTAGATCTATTTTTCCCTTGTCGGTGTCAGATTGGTCGACTATTAAATATTTATGCGATTTTTTTTAAGATTTTTTTTTCTATTCCATTTAGTAGGGACTTTTGTTTTAGGAATTGATGAGATTACCTTAACGAATGGAGAATTAGTCAAGGGACGTTTGGAGGATAAACGCGAGACGGAGACGGAGATTCAGATCGATGTTTCGACGATGAAGGGGGTCTCTGATTTTAAGACGATTTTGAAGAGTGATATTGCCTCAATTAAAAAAAGTGATGGGGCTGAAGATCCTGCGACAAAGCTTGAGATTCCTCAGGAATCGATTGAGGCAAAATGGTATGAAGAGCAGATTGAAAAAATTCTAAAACCCTGGATTGCGAAATATCCACAAAGCCCTCTTTTCCCTGAAGTTCAACAAAAATTAACCGATTTAACGGGGGAGCTTGCGCGAGTTAAAGCAGGTGACATTAAGATGAGCGGTAAATGGTATACACGTTCGGAGTTTGAAGAGGTGCGGATCGATGTGGATACGCTTAAGTTTCTTGATCAGGTTAAGGATTTGGTTGATCGCAAAGATTTCAGCGAATTATTAAAAGTGAAATCAAAGATTGCGAGCTACAAAACATCAGATCATTTTGATAAACTGATCGAAATTTTTCAAACGGGCTTCAAAGAATTTCAAACGGGTGGCTATGAGGAGATTATTCGAAAACAGGTTTCTGCTTTGGAGTTTACAATTTCTCAAAATGAAAAATTCATTCGGGAGATGATTAACGAATCAATTCCCACGATCTCCTTTGTAAATGATGATCTGATGGATTGGGATATCTTAAGATCCTCGGGCCCTGATTCCGCAATCAAACGGAAGTCAAATACCAGAAATTCCAGTTCAGAATATTCGTCAACAACGATTCGAGAGTATAATCCGAGTAGCGATGAGGGGCGTTATTCCGTCGCTTTTAACGGAACCTACTATCGATTGAGTGAAGTACTTTCTGAATGGAATAAGTCCGATTCGGTGATCGCCGAATTTGTTAAAGATTTTAAACCTTATTATAACGATCCCAATGCCCCCAAGTATCGTATTAGTTCTTCACGAATGGCTGATGCGAGACGGCTTTTAACGGCAGTCGCTGAAGCCAAGGAAAAGATTAAAATGGTGAGTAAAGAATCACAATCGATCGGGCAGTTTGAAGATCGGATTGCCAAGGCAGTATCAGAGCTTGACGCATTTAAAATAGAAAACTTTATGCGAGCAAAAGAGTCATTAAAAGCCGCATTACTCGCTCACGAGCATCGTGATTTTGCGGTGACGATCTCTGAGTTGCGAAGTGCCTCTCAAGTTTGGCCAGGATTAATTTCAGTGGATCGCGCCGTGAAACAAATGGTCGTCGATTATTTTAATGAGAGTAAAGAGGAGTTGAAGAAAGGGGATTTCAAAAAAGCGGCGACACTTTCCGCAAATGCCACTCAATTGATTCCTTTAGCAAAAGCAAAATTTTTCGCTTTAGTTTCTTTAAAAACAGAGATCAATAAATTTATGGCCGAAAATCAGCAAATGATCTTAGAACTTAAAAAACAGGAGGAGGCTCAAAGGAAGAAAGAGCAGGATCAAAAATTGTTTGAAACGAAGTTTGAAAGTGATTTTAATCGTGGTGACTATGTAGCCGTCTCAAAGTTAGATCCAGCGATCATGGAAGGGGATGAGAAATATCAAAGCTTTGTTGACCGCAAGAAGAGTGCTGAAGAGGGGATTCATCAATCCAAAGAGCTGCAGCAACAAATTAGGCCGTTAATCGTTGGAAAAAAGCTCGTTGAAGCAGGAGATCATTTAGCAAAAGCAAAAACACTTTGGCCTTTAAATCCTGGATTATCAGAGCTAAATGGATTACTCGCTGAGGCGATGAAACCAAGAACATTTCTCGATGAAATGGAGGATCATCTCGGAATTACGATTGGTGTCTTACTAGCTGTTTTTTTAGGGATTACGTACGGCGTTTCTCGTTACTTGGCCAAATAGCCCCATTTGAGGCATTGTCGTTCGGGAGAGTTCCCGCACGGGCGGGATCGCTCCCGATCTATCTCAAATGACGAATTTGGGATTAACGATCCAATGGAAAACCTAGACCCTTTTGAACAGAAGAACCAAAATCAAGAGACCAGCGGCAAGACGCAGGGGACGACTATAAGCAAATCCTGTCATCACTTTATCGATGAAAGAACCATGAATAGAGCCAGAGGAGGAGTCTCCTTCATTAGAACCATCATGTAGCGTTCGAAGGGCATCAATTTTTGAACGAGATTGCTCGTAGATGAGTCGGGCTTGATCAAGTATGGCAAGAGCTCGTGTTAGTTCTTCAGAGGGGTTCTTTGAATTCCATTGATGCGGGTTAATATGGCGAACGAGCTGAATTTGCTCCTCAAAGGCATTGCGAACAAACTCGACCTGTTCAATCTCTTTTCGCATTTGATGCTCTTGTCCTTCGAGAACGACGAGACCACGATTTAAATTCTCCGAGACAACCCGAAGTCCTTCATCGAGTTGAATCTGTTTGCGTTTGATATCCTCAAGAAAAACTTTCTGACGATTAATATCA
>CAMAQI010000024.1 GCA_945860255.1 Methylacidiphilum caldifontis | reverse complement strand
GGTTTTAACTGAGTATGCGAACAAGTATGATGCTTGGGGAGATCGTTGGTGGTTTTTGACCGGTCCTGAGCAAGCGATTCATGCTCTTTGTAAGAACACCTTTTTATTGCCCGTTGAAAAGAATCCGCAAGAGGTCATCGCCGAAGAGGGAGAGTATATGCACAGCGGAAAACTGATCTTAGTCGATGCCCAAGGGGTGATTCGTGGCTATTATGATGGGCAAGATCCTACCGTCGTTCCGCGGATTAGTGCCGATATCGGAAAACTGATCAAAGAGGCCGGTTTATGATGCAGCATCTTCCGCTCATTAATGCCTGTCTAAACACGGTGACCTTTACCTTGCTGGTTTTGGCCTTTATTTTTATTAAGCGGGGCAATCGTCAAGGGCATGCGGTTTGTATGCGGAGTGCCTTTGTGGTCTCTACGATTTTTTTAACCTCCTACCTGACCTACCATTTTACTCAACCTTCAACAAAGTTTTTGAAAGAGGGATGGATTCGACCGGTTTATTTCACGATTTTGCTCTCTCATACAATCTTGGCGGTCGTGGTCTTGCCGTTGATTTTTAAAGCCTTTTATCACGCCTTGAAACAGGAGTGGGAAAAGCATAAGCGCGTCGTTCGATGGGCCTGGCCGATTTGGACCTATGTCGCTTTTACGGGGCCTGTGATCTATTTGATGCTGTATAAGATGTGAGTGGGGTCGTTCTCAGAGATTGAGGCGATTGTTTGAGCCGCAAGAGAACGCAAAGAACACAAAATAGGGATCTCTGAGGAATGCACGAATGCATGAAAAAATAGAGGTCTTGTTCCTGTTTTCCTGGAAAGTTGTATCCCCTCTGCCTTCGGTACCAAAATTATTTCCGCGTCCAGCCGGTGCGTGTAGACGTCAACTTAAGGAAATAGAATTTAAAACATTTCCACGCAAAGCCACAAAGCTTCCCAAGGTTCTCCCCTCAGGAATTTAAAAAATAATACAATAAACCTCGAAAATAAACTCATTTGCCTTTCGGGAGGAGCCTTGGGCAACTTTGCGCCTTTGCGTGAAAAATTGTCTTTAAATATTTCTTAAGTTGACGCCTATGCGCATGTGCGGGATCGCTCCCGATCATGAAATCACCTTTTAGCGGTCAATTCCTCAAGGTCCCCAGATCTGATAAATAATCAGACAGAGGAGATAGGCAAAGGCGGTCATGAAAAAGAGTTGGAATAACGGCCAGCGCCAGCTGTTGGTCTCGCGTTTGACGACGGCAATGGTACTCATGCATTGCATCGCAAAGACGTAGAAGATCATCAGGCTGAGGCAGACGAGGGGAGTAAAGATCATTGCCCCATTCTCCCACTTTTCTTGAAGCAGGGCTTGGCGGATTCCCTCGAGGTTTTCTGTCTCTCCCTCAACCCCATAGATAATCGCCATGGTGCTGACAAAGACCTCTCGGGCCGCAAAGGAGCTGAGGAGGCTGACCCCGATTTTCCAATCGTAGCCGAGGGGTTTGATGCTTGGCTCGATCCAAGAGCCGAGTTGTCCTGCGTAGCTACTTTTGAGTTGTTCAGTTGGGGTGGCATGAGGGACGTTTTGCGGATAGCTGGTGAGGAACCAAATGAGGATCGAAAGAGCGAGGATGACGGTTCCGGCATTCGTCACAAAGAGTTTCCCACGGTGAAAAATCTCTTGGAGGACGCTGCGCCAAGCAGGCATCCGATAGGGGGGCAGCTCCATAATGAAGGAGGTGCTTTTTCCTTTAAGTATTGTTTTGCGAAAGAGCCAAGCGAAGAGAATGGCCATCCCGGTCCCGAGGGCGTAGAGGAAGATCATTGCTCCGGCACGGGTGAGGGAACTCCACGGGCCTTCGGGGATCAAAAGAGCCACAAGGAGTGTGTAAACCGGGAGACGCGCGGAGCAACTCATCCAAGGGGCGACGAGAATGGTGTTGAGGCGATCCTTAGAGTCTTCAATCGTTCGGGTCGCCATGATGCCAGGGATGGCGCAGGCATAAGAGCTGAGGAGTGGAATGAAGGCCTTTCCGGGGAGTCCAAATCGATGAAGAATACGATCCATGAGAATCGCCGCGCGGGCAAGGTATCCGGTATCTTCAAGGAGGCAGATGAAGAGGAAAAGAATGAGGATTTGCGGCAAAAAGACGAGAATTCCACCGACACCGGCAATAATCCCATTGGTGATCAGAGCACGAAGATTTCCTTCAGGAAGAAGCGATTCGACGCCGCTGCTCAAAAAAGCAAATCCTGCTTCGATCCAATCCATCGGATAAGAGGCTAAGCTAAAGAGGGAATAGAACATTCCGATCATCAATCCAAAAAAGAAAACCCAACCCCACACCGGATGCGTGACCCATTGATCGATTTTTTCGGTTGTCAGAGAGAGAGAGCCGCGACTTTTCGTTGATTCTTGAATCAGGGCTTGGACCCAGCGGAATCGGGTGAGAGCGAGTGACTCTGGAGAGATCGGTAACTGTTGAGCCTCAAGGGAGGGGGCGACAATCGAACTGCCTGTCGTCGAAGCGGGAGGGAGAATCGATCGCTCCGAAGGGGAAAGATGATGCCAAAGAAGAAGACGAGGGGAGAGCAGGGGAGGGAGACAGCGATCGGACTCGCAATGCGGTTGTTCACTTTCTTCTCCTTGAGGAAGGGAAAGTTTAGAGACTTCGTCCCAACGGGGGGGGGTGGGAATCCGTGAGCTGAGAGCGATCCGAATCTCTCGAACGCCTCTTCCGGTCGCGGCGGCGGCAGGGATGACAGGGATTCCGAGGCGGTGATGCAGCTTCTCGATGTCGAGATGGAGATGATGCGTGTCGGCTTCATCCATCATATTGAGAACAAGAATAAGGGGGATTTCGAGGAGTAGAAGTCCGTAGAGTAACGAGAAACTTCGCTCAAGATTACAGGCATCAGCGACGACTAAAAGGAGATCGGTACGGTTTTTTCCGCAAGCCCCCTCAAGGATCGTTTGGACGGAGATTCGTTCATCCGGGGATTGGGGATGAAGGCTGTAAAGGCCGGGGAGATCTTCAATTTCAATCGAATCGCCATGGATCGTTAAACAGGAACCGGTTTTTCGTTCAACGGTGACTCCAGGATAGTTCGCCACTTTTTGGCGGAGTCCGGTAAGGGAGTTAAAGAGGGTCGTTTTTCCGGAATTGGGAACTCCGACAAGGAGGATCCGTTTGGCTGTGGCGGTGGGTTCCATAGTGAGATCGAATTAAAGTTGAGAGTGGGTCAAAGGAAGCCATTCGACTTGGATTTGTCGTGCCTCTTGTTTACGGATACTGAAACGACCCCCTCGAACGGAGATAATCAGCGGTGAGCCGAGAGGGGCCTTGCCGACGAGTTTGACGGTTGTTCCAGGCAGGAGTCCAAAGTCGTAGAGGCGTTGTAAAAGAGGGTGAGCGGGATCAAGCTCGAGGATTTTCGCTTCCTGTTGCATCGGGAGTTCATCTAGAGGTCCAGTTTTCAAAGCGAGGGGATGCTGATGATATTGGCTGAGGTTGGCGAGCGTAAAAACTGATGTGGTCTTGTGTTTAATTAGTGTTGAATTGCGGAAGAATCTTTTCATTTAAAATCAATTCCCCCCTGCAATTGAGCTCTCAAAACAGAGTCTATTTTAGACTCGAATGAGTTTGGGTTCAATTTTTCATTTGAGCTTCCGGAAGGATCGTGCAGATTTGTCAGCTATGTCAGCAACGGTTTTTGAAAAGCATTTAAAAGCAGCCTCCGATATGGGGCTTGTTCGTGATGGTGAGGCGCGTCTTCTGTATGATATCGCTTGTGAGCTTCCTCAAGGAGCGGTCGCAGTGGAGATAGGCTCTTGGATGGGAAAATCGGCAACGGCGATTGCCCTCGGACTGCGAACGGTCAAGGGAACCCTTCATACGATTGACGATCATCGAGGGGTCGCAGGGGCGACGGATCTTCCGACCGGAGATAAAGCGCGGGAGCTCTTTTACAAAAATCTTGAAGCAGCGGGGGTTCGTGAGTTGATCGAGCATCACCCCCTTTCTTCAGATGATCTTGCTCCTTCGTGGGATAAATTGATCGACTTTCTTTTTATTGATGGGAATCACGAATATAAAGCAGCTCGACGAGATATTTTTAATTATGCTCCTTTTGTGAAGCCGGGAGGTTGGATCGCTTTTCATGATGTGGGAATGAAGGAGGACGTTTTTCGCGCCATTGAGGAATGGATCGATGATCGTAATATTCAGATCTCTTCGATGCGATTCAACAATTTGATCATGGCGATTCGGATGCCTCTGAAGGGGGAAAAGACCTTTGGGCAGATTCGAATGAAACTTCTGCGTTTTGGAGTGCCCAATTCCTGTAAAGGGATTCCCCCAAAAAGCAAATCGCTTCAAAAATTTGCCGCAAAACTTCGCCAAAGTGTCGCAAGGCGGGTCGTGAAGGCTGTCGGGACGAAGGGTTAACTTAAAAGATTGCAGGTCGCTTGCCATTCGCTAGCTTTGAAGCTATGACTTTCCCCCTATTTTTACGGGCCTTTCCCCTGATCTTTCTTGGGGGGAGCCTCCTTTGGGCCGGAAGCTCAAAGCCATCTGGCGGGCTACGTATTCATCTTCAAATTGCGGGAGAGATTCAAACAACCTCCCAGTCCGCTACGGTTGTTCTTGAGGATCCCGAAGAGGTGATTACGGTCTCCGTGATTCCGAATCTTTCGGAAACTCACGTCGCATCCGTAGAGCCGCTTCAAAATGGAGAGTCGATGGGGATGATCGTCACTTTTAATCAGCTCGGAAAAACCCTTTTAAATAATCTTACCTTGGAGGGCCAAGGACGGGTGATGGTGATTTATTTAAATGACAGAATCGTTTACTCTCCCATCATTGACTCGGTCATCGGTAACGGCGTACTTGTGATTCCTTCAGGAGTAACGCCAAAAGATCTCGAGATGCTTCAATCTTTAGTTAAAAAACTAAAATCACGTTAATTTGTAGCCGATCATGAGCATGGAGTCCCCCACCGGAAAATCGAAGAAGAGTAAGGTCTCTCATTTAGAGTTTGATTTTGATATTGCCTCCTCGATTGATGCCTCAGCTGAAAAGCCTGAGGCGCCCTCTCCCATTCCTGAAAAAATCGACCCCCTTCCCGAGAAGCCTTTTGGGAAGCCAATCTCCTCTGATTTCGAGAAAGAGTCAGACAATGATCCACTTCCAGAGCCTCCTTCTCCCTTATTGAAGGGGACGGCTATCGGCTCCTTTAAAGCACAATCGACTGCCGCCCCTTCCAAACCGAGGCGTGTTACTTCCGAGAGTAAGTTCAGTGGTAAAGAGGTTTCAAAAGAGACCGTCGAAGAGACTGAAAAAGAGACTTTATTAAAACCCCTACCCCCCATGGAGACCCCTATGAGTTCACAAATCCCCAGTATGTCTGACTTTCGTCGTAATGCGGAACGTCAATCGAAAGAACAAAAAGCGACCGGAAACATTCTTTCAGGAATCGCGTATGCGCTTTTGGCGGTCATTCTCATGGTCGCCTCCCTTTCCGCCTTTGGTGGATATGTGATGTGGCGTCAGATTCAAAGCCAAGCAACGACCGTGGCTCAACTCAGCGACAAATTAAATAATGAAGTGGCAGTGCTTCGTGAGGAGTCGGCGATCGCAAAAAAGAATGCCGATGACAATTTTCGTCGTCAGCAAGAGATCTTAAATAAAACGACAGCTTCATTGGAACAGCAACGGGCAAGTTTCTTCGCCGAACAAAAAAGGAAAGATCGTGAGATTCAGGCATTGCAGGGGCGATTGAATCGAATCGAAAATCGTTTTAATTTGAATCGATAACCATCGCTTCTAAGTTTTAATCGATAGCTCAACGTGTTCTCAGGAGTTGAATTTCAACGTCTGATCTCGGAGTGGCGTTACCGCCTCGATCGGATCAAGGTGATTTTAAATCCCCCGATTTGGGAGGAGAAAGATTGGCGTGAATTTTGTCTTTTGCTGACCTCACTCGTTCAAAAACATGGAGTGAGCTGGATTGTCGATCCGAACATCTATTGGGATCTTCGTTGGCAGATTCGAGGGACCGAAGGGGAGCTGATCTGTCAAGTCGAGCAGCATACCGATCAGCATTTGACATTGATCGTCGCTCAATCCGGAGGGTTTGCAGAGTCGATCGGAACCTATACCTGGCTTTGGGCAGAATTTGACGCCGAGGGGCACTTTACGAAAGATCCGTACTGGGTGGAGGGAACGTGGAAAGAGGCCTTGATGATGTTAATCCTTCCGTATCATCATCGCGCCGGATTTTATTTAGGGAATCAAGCGACGACCCCTCAAGATTTTCTCCTACAAGAAGGGGCTCGCCCGAATCCGAATGCTCAACAGTTGCGTTTGGAGTAGAGAGAATAAAGAAATCTTTTACATCCTCATGAAAGCAGAAAAAACAGAATTTAACAGATCGACTCAATTTTAAGGATTTATAAAAAATGAACTCATTCGGACACTATCGTCGTTGGACAATCTTTCTGATTCTTTTGCTAACGATCTTTCGATTTTGGTTTTGTACCTATCATGAACTCGTGGAAGATGAATCCTATTATCGTCTCTGGTCTAAACATCTGGATTGGAGTTATTACAGTAAAGGTCCTTTAATTGCGTGGACCATCGCCTTTGGAACTGCGGTCATCGGGGACACGGTATTGGGGATTCGTTGGCTCTCCGTTTTACTCTCGGCAGTCACCGGATGGATGCTCTTTCAATTAGGAACAAGACTTTGGAATGAGCGCGTCGGATTTTGGGCCGTCGTGATCGCGGTGACTTTACCTCTTTATGCAATTGGTTCGGTGTTGATGACGATCGATCCCTTGAGTGTCTTTTTTTGGGTCTTGGCGGCACACTTTTTTCTCAATACCATTGAGGGAAATCGATCTCTTCAATGGATCGCCTGTGGGCTTGCGGTCGGATTCGGTTTTTTAGCAAAATTTGTCAATGCGATCGAACTTCTTTGCTTTTTATTGTTTCTTCTGAGTGATTCTCAAAAAAGAGCCCTTCTTCTCAAAAAAGGATTTTATCTCCTGTTGATCGCTTTTGCAATTTGCATGATTCCCGTTTTTTATTGGAATGCCGCTCATGGATGGATTACGGCGACCCATTTGCAGGAGAGAGGGGCCTTAACTCGCGAATTTACCATTCAATGGAAAGAAACGGGACAATTTCTTTATATGCAGGCCGTGGTGATCTCGCCGTTCTATTTCTTGGGAATGTTAAGCATCGCGTTAAGCTCTTTAGGGCTACTGTTGAATTCAACTCCTGAGAATCGTAGTCGACGATTTGCCCTCGCTCTTTTTCTGCCAATATTTCTATTCTATTTCCTCCTGAGTTTAAACGACAGCGGTGAGGCGAACTGGACGGCGACGGGATTAGCCGGCGGGATTTTATTGCTGGCCTCCTATTTTTCAGAAGAGTCGAAATCGCTCCGGAAGCGGATATTTATGGGGATCGCTTTGGGTTTAGCGTTGATTGAAATGATCTTGCTCCATGATGCCTACGGACTCGGAATTAAATTTAAAGGAGATCCCGCCAATCGGCTTCGAGGCTGGAGTGATTTAGCGCAAAAAGTAGAGTCCTTTCGAGAGCCGCAGGATTTGATCATCGGCAATAAATATCAGACCGCGAGCATCCTCTCCTTTTATTTGCCGGATCGTCCTGTCACCCATATTCCGAAAACGGAGAGAATCCAAAATCAATTCTCCTTTTGGCCGAGCTATGAATTAAATCAAGAGAGCCGTGGAATTTTAATCACCGATTCGATCGATGAAATTCCGGACGCTCTGAAGCTCCAATTTGCGAGCATCGAAAAAGTGGCCGACTTCTATCGTCAAGACCGCGGAAGGGATCTGAAGCGCTATCAACTCTATCGCTTAGAAAAACCGATTGGATTTTAAGCCATAAACTGGACTAGCCGGAACCAAGACTCACTTGTGGGGCGAGTCGTTTTTAGACCGAATCAACTCTTCCGACTTCGGTTTGTGAAATTTGCTCCGCAGAAAACAGTTTTGAATGTTTTTAAATCCGTGTTCATCCGTGTCCATTTGCTCCCCCTCCTCCCAGCGAGCCAAAACTACTTCCGCTTCCAGCGAAGAATAGCTTTTCGGTTCCCGAACCTTTTGTGGTTTAGAATGCATTTAAATTCGTGTTCATTTGTGGTTAAAAATGATTTTTCCTTATTCAAATTTGTCTTTGCCGAAACCAGCCGGTAATGCTCATCCGGGAGTTTACAGTCGGCAAAACCTCATGCCAATAATCGGCGGAAGGAAAGCAGACTAAGGTTCCAATTCGAGGTTCTATCAGAACGAAGGAACCCTCTTTTTTGCCACAAGTGGTCCAAAGTTTTAACTCCCCGCCATCTCCTGATTTCCAATTTTCATTTAAATAAAGGATCACGGTCATCACCCGACGATTGCTGCCGCCATGACAATCTAAATGAGGTTTATAAAAACCGCCCTCAGGATAAAGCGCAAAATGTCCCTCAAAATCAAAGAGTCCCAGGATAAAACGTTGATTCAGGGCAAGTCGCAAAAGATCAAGCTTCACCTGATAAGCCTCTTGCTCGGGAAACAAAGGTCCTGATAGAAGCCAAAGAATTTGATCCTTTCGAATCTCCGAGTCGATCTTCAGCCTTTCAGCTCTTCCTACCCCTGCTTGCTTGAAGTCCCCCTCTTGACAGGCCTTTTCGCATTCGTTCCGCAATCGGATCGATTCCCCCTGCTCGCAGCCTCCAAGCATCATTCCCCAGCCGTTTCGATCGATATCATTCAAGAGGGCTTGCACATCCCCTATGAGCCTGAGGATTCCTCTTCTAGCGATCTAAATCTATTTCTTTGCCTTTTGGGGGCGATGAATTAGGGTCGCTGGATATGAGAAAATCTCCCTTCCATTCGGTTCCGGAAATCATTCGCGATTTCAAAAAAGGGAAAATGGTGATTTTAACCGATGATGAGGATCGAGAGAACGAAGGGGATCTCGTCATCGCCGCTTCGAAGATTACGGCTAAGGCGGTCAATTTTATGGCGACCCATGGACGGGGGCTTATTTGTGTTCCCATTCTTCGAGAGCGGGCGCAGCAATTGGGGCTGCAACGGATGGTGCTCGATAATCGAGAGAGTTTTCGAACCGATTTTACCGTCAGTGTCGATGCACGCATGGGAGTGACAACCGGGATCTCTGCCTCCGATCGGGCGAAAGCGATTCAACTTTTGGCCTCTGCTAAGGCAAAGCCGAACGATCTTGTTCAACCGGGACATATTTTTCCTCTTCAATCCAAGCCAGGGGGAGTTCTTCAACGCGCCGGGCATACGGAGGCCGCAGTGGATCTCGCCCGTCTCGCAGGCCTAGACCCCTCGGCGGTGATTTGTGAGATCTTGAAGCCGGATGGGACCATGGCTCGATTGAGCGATCTGATTGGCTATTCGAAAAAATTTAAACTGAAAATGGGAAGTATTCGCGATTTGATTGAGTATCGTCGCCAGACAGAAAAACTGATTACCTTAGAACAGCAAATTAAGATGCCGACCGACTACGGTGATTTTGATCTTTATCTCTTTGTCTCGAAGTTGGATGGTCAGCATCATTTGGCTTTAGTGAAGGGAAAGATCGATCCGAAGAAGTCGATTTTAGCTCGAGTCCATAGCGAATGCTTGACCGGCGATGTTTTTGGATCGCGGCGCTGCGATTGTGGGAATCAGCTTCATGATGCTTTACGCATGATAGAGGCTGAGGGATCAGGGGTTTTAGTCTATATGCGTCAAGAGGGAAGAGGGATCGGACTTCCGGCGAAGATTCATGCCTATAAGTTGCAGGAGCAGGGCTATGACACGGTGGAGGCAAACCTGAAGTTGGGCTATCCCTCGGATCTGAGGGAATATGGGCTGGGGGCACAGATTCTTCATGAGTTGGGGGTTCGTCAAATCCGATTGATGACCAATAATCCGAAGAAAGTCGTTGGACTTTCCGGTTATGGATTAAAGATTACGGCGCAGGTTCCGTTAAAAGTCGTTTCCAATCCTCATAATGAAAAATATCTTCAAACGAAAAAAACAAAGATGGGGCATAAGCTGTAGTGATCGATCCGATGTCTTTAGGAAGGCCAAATCTCTGAATAGCCGGATAGCTTAAATGCATTTCAAAGAAAGGGGAGTGTCTCCCGCGGCGACGCAGCGAAATTCATTTTTCACCGCAAAGAACGCAGAGTTCCGCAAAGGTTTAAATTCATTTTTTAACCGCTTATCGTCCCGTCCGTCCACTGACCATAGGCGTCAACCTTAGCTCCTTCTCATGGTTCCCCCCTCAAAACTCTTTTTGAGGGATCCCCTGTATTCTTCTTTTTCGTTTCACGAAGGGATTTCCCTGCGAGCTAAAACTACTTCCGCCTCCAGCAAGCTTCAGTCTTCTCGGTTCCCGAACTTTTTGTGGTTAAAAACGGTTTTAAATGCCTTTCCTCTGCGCTCTTCCGCGCCCTCTGCGGTTAAGCATCTCTTTCTCCTTAAGTTGACGCTGATGAAAAAATCCAAGGAATAAAGGGGGATCGGGATTAAAAAAGTGGCTGACCGACATGGACTCGAACCATGAATAATGCCTCCAAAGGGCACTGTGTTACCATTACACCATCGGTCAATTGAAGGGGGTGAATCTGGATTTTTGTTTAAATTTTGTCAATCAAAGAAAATCGATTAATGCGGAGAGCTGCTTTTTTAATTTAAAGTCTTTGGATTCCGATTTTTATCGGGATTTTTTTCCGGCAGGATTTTAAGCCCGGCAAGTGTCGCTAGTCTTTTTTGTCGGTCATCAAAGGAGGCGAACTCCTTACATCCGATCTCCAATGCTGCTTCTGTGCCTGGCTCAGCGAGATAGGTGGCAAGCAAAAGGGAAGTGTCAAAATAGGTCTTCAAGCTTAGAAGTCCCCGCGCATATCCTCAATGATTTCTGCCGCGGTCGCCCCCTTGAATGATCCTCCCGTGCAATACCGCTTCAATCGGGATTCGTAGTCCGGCCATTGAAGTGCGATCTTCTTTTTTTTGTTGGTGGGTGAAAGAACAGCAAAGGCATGTCCGTGTTTTTGAATTGCCACGTTTTCTCCCTCATATATCCAGCGCGAAATCGTCGCAAAATTATTTCTTAAATCCGCCACAGATGCGATTTTCATGATATTTAAAATATCATCTTCAACCTCTTTGTCAAAGGGTTTGCCTGAGACTCAATGTGCGATTTATGGAATCCAATGAATGACCCCGCTTCCGCTCCAGCTTCCGAAGGAGGTAAGGTCGATTTTGGGACGTTTGATCTGTCTCCAGATGGAGAGCATGTTCCAGAGTCGGATATCGTCAAAGAAGATGAAAAGCGGTTTTTCGAATTTGACGGTTTCAAAGAAGTTTAAAAAAGTCTGCTCCATGACTCCATCTTTTGCAGCATCCACAAACATAAAGTCGGCTTGGGAAATAAGTTTGCTAAAGGAGTTGAAAACGTGAGGTTGTGTCAAATCGGCGATCTGCTGCTTCAGGCGACCATCGGCAAAATCGGCCTCAGTGAGAACGACGTCAGGGTATTCTTTCCACGGGACGATATCAAAGGTCACAATCTTTCCCTCTGCGGGGAGATTTTTTTTAAGACTTAAGCAGGAGTATCCGCTGGCCGTTCCGATTTCGATGACCAGTTTGGGTTGGAGATTTTTGACCATCGCCGCGAGGAGTTTGTAGTGTTGACCGGGCCAAGTGTTGGGCGTTTTAATCATCTCAGCGGAGATACGAGCCGAGATCTCAGAGAGATCGATCTTTCGAGCTTCATGGATCGCTTGGAGAGAAAAGTCGAGGAGGGCATCGTCGATCTGTCCGGGATTATCCTCTTCGGTGAAAAGCAGCGAGGGGCGGACATCAAGGGCTCCGACAGGAGTGAAGTTGGAGGGGGAGAGCTGAAGGAGTTGTTGCGGTTTTCCTTCGGGCGTCGTGAGAAAAACCGGGATCGTCGGGTTTGAGTTGTCGGGCATGAGACGGTGATATCAGAATAGGAGGAGGAGTGCAAATCGTGAATTGATTTCTCCTCGCATTTTAAGGGAGATCTCGTAAGTAATCTTCATGACGCTTCCTGAACTTTCCATTCGTCGCCCGGTGATGGCATGGATGTTGATGTTTGGGGTGATCATTTTTGGAGCGCTAGGGGCCAGTCGTTTGGGGGTGAGTTACTTGCCGAACTACGATTTTCCAACGCTTTCGGTCTCGGTTTCGCGACCAGGTGCCTCCCCGGAGTTGATGGAGACGGAGATTGTCGATCGATTGGAGCGGGAGTTGATCTCGCTTGAGCGGTTGAAGACGATGAGCTCTTCGATGAAGCAAGGATCGGCGACGATTACTTTGGAGTTCGAGTTAGATCGCAATGTCGATTTGGCTCTCCAAGAGGTTCAGTCGAAAGTCTCAACGGTGCGGATGCCTCTCAATGTTGATCCGCCGACGATTTCAAAGTCAAACTCCGATGATCAACCGATGATGGTGATCGGATTTCAAAGCAGTCGCTCAACCGTTGAGTTAGTGAAATATGTGGAGACCTCATTACGAGATCAATTTCAATTGGTTTCCGGAGTCGGCGAGCTGAATCTTTCTGCACCAGGGGTTAGGATGTTTCGGGTTTGGATTGATCCTGCCAAAATGAAGGCTTATGAGCTGACGGCATTGGATTTGCGAAATGCGTTGGCGCAGGATCATTATGAGGTGGCTGCCGGCTATTTTGAAAACGATAAAAAAGAGATTAATCTCCGGGTCATGGGAGAGGCGGTTACGGCGCAGGAGCTTGGCGAGATCCGAATTTTAAAGCGGGGGGGGAAGTCGATTTATGATTCCAACATTCGGATTCGTGATGTTGCCCGTGTGGAGGATGGCCTTTCAGATGCAAGACGGATTACACGTGTCAATGGGGAGTATGGGTTAGGGCTCATTATTAAAAAGCAGCGAGGGACCAATGCGGTTGAGGTCGCTCAGGCAGTGAAGGTAAAGATGGAAGAGGTTCAAAAAACGTTGCCTGCCGATATCCAGATGGGGGTCAATTTAGATACAACGATTTTCATTGAGGAATCAATCGACGAGACCGAGTTTACTTTAATTCTTTCGGTCTTCGTCACGGCACTAGTCTGCTTTCTTTTTTTAGGAAATTGGAGTTCGACGCTCAATATTTTATTATCGATTCCCTTTTCGATTGTCGGAAGTTTTCTCGTCTTTTACGGAATGGGGTTCACCTTTAATTTATTTACGTTGATGGGGCTTTCATTGGCGATTGGGATCGTGGTCGATGATTCGATCATGGTTTTAGAAAATATTATTCGGCACTCGGAAATGGGAAAGTCTCGGGAGGATGCGGCACGGGATGGAGCGAAAGAGATTACCTTTGCGGCGGTTGCGTCATCGATTTCGGTGATGGCGATTTTTATGCCCATTCTCTTTGTGCAGGGGGTGATCGGAAAGTTCTTGTTTCAGTTTGGAATCGCATTGACCGCGGCGGTCGCTCTTTCACTTGTCGAGGCATTAACGATTACCCCAATGCGCTGTGCTCGGTTCTTGGAGACGGGGGGGCGAAAGTCGGTCTTTGAATTGCGTTTAGACTTCCTTTTTAAAAAGATCGTCTCCGTTTATGCGGTCGCGGTGTGTTGGGTTTTGAGTCATCGTCTCAAGGTAATTATCGTGAGTCTTCTGTTTTTTGGAGCGAGTCTTTTGGTGGTTCGGGGAATCAAGGGAGAGATTATTCCTCCGCAAGATCAAGGAGTTATTTTACTTCGATTCCAATCGTCGATTGGTTCATCCTTAAAAGCGACCGAGCAGATTCTTTTAGAGGTAGAAAAAGAGGTTCGAAGTTGGCCTGAGGTTCGGCGGGTCTTCGGATCAGCCGGGGGAATGGGAGGGGGGGAGGTGAGCACGGGGATGCTTTTTGTCAGTTTAAAGCCACTCGATCAAAGAGAGTTAGGTCAGATCGAGCTCATGAAACTCGCTCGGCAAAAACTTTCGAAAATTCCGAATCTAAAAAAATTAGTCGTGACCGATCTTTCGCTCCGAGGTTTTTCTTCGAAGCGTGAGCTTCCGGTCGATTTTTCGATTCAGGGGGGGGACTGGAAAACGCTGGAGACTCTTTCTCAGCAAATGCTCAAAGAGTTAGAGGCAAGCGGATTAACCGTTGATATGGATACCGATTATCGAAAGGGACAGCCAGAAATTCAGATCGTTCCGGATCGAGAAAAGGCGGCGGCATCCGGAGTGAGTGTCCAGTCAATTGCGGAGACGATCGAGACCGCAATGGCCGGCTATCGAGTCGGTCGGATTACTTCCGATGGACGACGTTACGATTTGAATCTGCGTTTTCAGGCCGAAAATAGGCAAGGAGAAGGGGACTTAGATCAGATCATGATTCGCACTGATTATGGAGAGATGATTCCGTTGAGTCGAGTCGTGACGACAGTTGAGACCACGACGACACAGGCTCTTTCGCGACGAAATCGGGAGCGGGCGATTTCAGTTTCCGGAAATATTGCATCGGGGAAATCGCAAGCGGCGGCCTTGGCAAAAGTGGAGGAGATTGGCAAGCGAGTGATCCCTGAGGGTTATAAACTTCAATTGAGCGGCGTTTCACAGGCCTTTCAAGAGTCTTTAAAACAGGGGATCTTTATATTAATTTTGGGAATCTTGATCGCTTACATGGTCTTAGCCTCGCAGTTTAACAGTTTCCTTCATCCGATCACGGTTCTTTTAGCTCTTCCGTTTAGTTTAAGTGGAGCCTTTTTAGCTCTTTGGATTTCCGGACAGAGTTTAAATCTCTATAGTATGATTGGTCTTATTTTGTTGATGGGAATTGTGAAGAAGAACTCGATTATGCTTGTTGAGTTTGCAAATCATCTCCGTCGTCAGGGGAAGGAGGTGAATCAAGCGATTCTTGAGGCCTGTCAGATTCGTTTGCGTCCCATTTTGATGACCTCTTTTGCGACAATTGCCGCAGCGATTCCAGCGGCATTGGCATTAGGGCCGGGGGCCGAAAGTCGAATTCCGATGTCGATGGTGATCATCGGCGGTGTTTCACTTTCGACTTTTTTAACCTTACTGGTCGTGCCTGCTTTTTACTCTTTCGTTTCGCGATGGGATCGAGAGTGATTGTTGAATAGCGAATCAGAGATCCCGCATGTGCGCATTGGCATTCATAAAAGAAAAGAGTTCAAGACACTGTCTCACGCAATGGCGCAAAGCTTCCCAGGGCTCCTCCCGAAAAGGCAAATGAGTTTGTCTATTTTAGAAAGCTTGCTTCACTAAGTGGGATTCAAAATTTAGATGTGTCTGCACTGCTGTTCATGCGACTTGATGAACGGCTAAGAATGTTTAAGGTGGTTTGATGAAATCGTGGACAAAAACAGAGAAGGTGAGTTTTTTCGTTTATCTTTTTTGGATCTCGATTGGGTTTGTAACGATGTCATTGCAGTGGTCGGAGTCGCGGATCGGTGACTGGGAGATTTTTCGTGAGGATGAGCATCCGTGGTTCCGTGAATTTTTAGGATTTTGTTTGCGGAATGGAAATCCGATCTTGATGTTTTTAGCTGCATTGAATGTTTATTTAATGATGATTCGTCATTGGGGGTTGAGTCTTGCTCGACGTTGGAGTTTGATGGTGATGTTGGTTTCGGGGGTTGTGGAGGTTTTTGGGACAAGAACCGGTTATCCTTTTGGGGTTTATTACTATACTGAGGCGATGGGGATGATGATCTTCGGCGTTTTGCCGATCTCAATTCCTTTAGCCTGGTTGGTGGTGGTTTCTTGTGCCTTGATCGGAGTGAAATGTTATTATCCAGAGTGGAATAAAATTCGTAGCGGAATCGCCGTCGGTTTCATTGCAACGGGCTTTGATTACGTGATGGAGCCGTTTGCTGCGCGAGCGATGGGGTATTGGTTGTGGCAGACTCCGACGGGACTTCCTCCGTGGCAGAACTATCTCGCTTGGTTTGGATTGAGTTTTTTCTTGGTCTGGCGCTACGCCTCGATGCGTTTGGAGGAGAGCTGCTCCGATCTTCGACCTCCGGTGATTTTAGGGTCGATGATGCTTTTATTTGTCGTGGTCCGATATGTTCATGGAATTTAATTAAGGCGTCGAGGGATTGACTTGAATTTGCGGCTCTGTTGAGGGGACTTTAGGGGATTCAATCTGAAGAAGCGTTTCGAGAGTTTCATCGCGAGATCCTCCGATGTTTACCGAGAGATTGTAATGTTTTTTGGCAAGCTCTCGTGCGATCGGCTTCTGATGAGCGTAAATTTGAGCTAGGTTATAGTGAGCCTCCGAGTAATTCGGATTGAGACGAATCGATTCACGAGCATGTTCTTCAGCCGCGGTGAGCCACCCTTTTTTGGTGAGAGTCATTGCAAGGTAGTTTTGCGACTGGCTATCGAATGGATTCATATTGACGGAGAGAAATAAGGCATCAATAGCACTTTCAAGTTGATCTCTTTGGAGGTAACAGATACCGAGGATCGAGTAGCTGAACGAATCGTGCGGGGCCTGTCGTACGGTTTGTAAAAGTATTTTTTCCGCCTCCTCGTAGTTGCCTTGAGAAAAAAAGACGACCCCTAAATTTGAGAGAAGATGGAGCGAATTCGGTTCAATTTTTAGAGCATTTTTGTAATGAGTTGCTGACTCGTTCCAGTCTTGTCGTTTATAGGCAGAACTGGCCAGGCGTGACAACTCCTCGATTTTTTCGGGAATTAAGGGACTGAGCCGATAACTCGGTTTAGCAAGAGAGCTTAAAAATTGAGTCAGTTGTTCTCGGGTTTTCAGAGCCTTTGTGCGGTAGGTACTATTTTCAGACTGGAGTTTTGAAATCCACTCATTGAAGGAGGCTTGCGGCGGTCGAGGAGAAGGAGGAGGAATCGGTGGAAGTCCTAATTGAAAGGTATCGTCAGCAGAAAGAGGATTATTGGTGATTTGATCAAGGATGTTTTGAAGCCCTGTGGAGAGTTGGAGTAGGATCTGATTTTCTCGAATCAGCGAAGGCTCTAGATCTTGATTTTGTTGAATCGTAATTTGACGAATCACCGGTTCATTCTTGGGAATCACTTCCAGTTTTTGTTTTTTCTCCTTAGATCGGAGCAGAGCGGTGGTTTCGCGGAGTTCTTCAATTTGAACCTTTCGTCGTTCAATCGATTTTACCGTTGGAGAAGGCCTTGGAACCGTTGGCTCTAAACTACTTGGAGTTGAGGAAATAAGGTCTGGATCTTGAACGATTTTCTTTGGTCGTTCAGGCGTGGGCGCAGGCTCAGGAGTTCTTTGGAGTGAGAGTGGAACCGTGATTCCATCGGAGAGAATCTGGTTGTTCAGACGGATCACCCCGTTCAGACTTGGGGTAAGGGTCGTATTTTGATCAGAATCACCAAAGGCAATCGTGATGAAGGAGCCAGGAGACATTGAAATCGTTTGGCGAGAAAACTCAAAAATCACTTGTGGCGATTGAGAGGATTTTAACTGAATATAAAGAGTCGGTTGTCTCTTTATGTTCAGTCCGTAGCTTACCGAAAAAATATCGCTCCCCGTAGAAATAAGCTTTTTATAAGTGCGGGGAGGGACGATCTCAGGAGCGGAGTCTTCGAAGGAAAAAACTGCTGCATTATTTTTATTAATACTTAACGATATTTTTTTGATAATATCTAATTTTGGGGTATCCTGAGAATAGATTGATAAAGCAGAGGCGAGGAATGTCATCCAAAAGACAAAAAACAAACGAAGTTGAGGGGATCTGCTTATTCCAGCCCGGATTTTTTGATGAAAAGAGATATCGTGCCCCACTGGGAAGATTTACTGCTTTTTACAAAATCTTCAAATAGAATCAAAATGTAAAATAAATTTATTTTTACGTTTTAATAAGTAATTGCCTTTGTAAGAAATTGTAATACTGTTGTTTATCGACTGTTAAATGAGATATTCCAAGGAGATGAAATGAGCAAGTCCTATAATTTTACAAGAGCCTTATCGATTGGGGGATTTAAAGAGTCGATGGAGGCCCCTCAAAAACATTGGAGTGTCTTTGATTTACGTCGAATTCTTTTGATTGCAAATATTGGATGGTTTTTTGGGGTTTGTATATTGGTTGGGATTATTTATTGGACTGTGGGATATGCCTATCAAAAAGATCTCGCTCGTAAAGAGAGTCTTCATGAAGTAGAGGCACTCGAAAAGAAGATTGCGGAGCTTAATACGAATCTTCAAGGATTGAAGGATCTCAATTTAAAAACCGTCGCCAGTACCTTAGATTACTCGACGAATATTCAAATCGTCTTAGAGACGAGCCGTGGCGAAGAACGGGCTTTTCTGTTATCGATTATTCCGGAGGCGTTACGAATTCAAGTGACTCATCGTATTCCCGCCTCTGCAACGATTTCGATGGCGGCCTTTGAAAGTAATTATGGAAGAAGCGATCTCGCACGTCAGCACCATAATTTTTTTGGAATCAAAGCCTTAGATCCTCGCTGGGAGGGAGGATCCGCAGTAATGACGACGCGTGATCGTGGCGTCGAAACCAAGGCCTCCTTTCGTGTCTATCCTGGAATTGCTGATTCAGTTCTCGGCTACGCAGAGTTTCTTTCCGGATCTGTTTACTATCGTCGCGCCTTTGACGAAAGTTCTGGAGAGCGATTTGTCGCCCAAGTTTTAAAAGGGGGCTACTGCCCGGACTCTTTCTATATGGGATACATTCAAACCATTATGAAACGCCACGATTTAAAACGGCTTGATTTTTTAAAGTCCAACGCACAAGCCAGTGAGGAGATGCTCTCAGATGCTGGAATGATGGAGAAACAAGGGGCGATCCAAGTGGGAATCTCCCAATGAGTTGGCTGAATCCTGGCCCGAACTACGGGTATCGCATTACCCAAATTGATGAGCATCCTTGGAATACTTTAATCACCATGAAAGAGATCCGGAGACTTGATCCCGGCTCGATGGTTTTTGTTGGTCCTGAGTCGGAGCGGCATGAGCGTTATTGGAGAGAGGTAGAGCCCCAACTATTTGAGACGGGTAAAAAACCGGTTTTTCAGATCGATGTCACCCCGATCCATCCGCATGCCGTTGAGACCAAGCCCAGAACCCCCTTTAAGCCGTACGCCCTCTAACCCCGTTGATTCATTAAAAATTCTCAGAACCCCAAGGCTTTCTTTAATCTTTGGCTGCTCAAATCTTGTTTTTAAGGATTATCATTTTCAGAACCCAACTAAAGAATTCCCTGTTTCTCAAGCTCGTTGAGCCGCTTTTCATCCTCATCATCAATTATCTCGATGATCCCCGGAAGATCAACAAAGACATCAACGCTAAGAGAGAGTTGCTCGGAGGGAAATCCACTCGTCTCCATGACCTTTGAATCGGCCTGGACATAAATCCAAGTAAACTCCTCCCCTTGAATCGCCCTGAACTCCATATTCTTATGCCACATCATATCGGTCGTCGATTTAATCGAGAGAGCCGAGGTTCCTTGGGCATCCCCCGGAACAAGTTGTTCCAGTTTTTCAAATCGCTCCAGCCAACACTCGATGATCTTGTGCATCGCATTTCGATCGATCGATTTTGAGAAAAGTCCGACATAACCTTTAGAAATCATTGAGGAAGCATGTCGGAATCAGGAAAGGAAACAATCTGAAAATGTGAACGATTCAGGGATCGGAATTTTAAGGTTTGTATTTTTTTGTTTTTTTTATAGGGTTCATCATGGTTGAAAAACTTTCTCAGCAGCGATGGCGGATCTCCTGTCTTTTGACAGGGATTATTTTATTTTCCTATTTTGGCTTTCTTTTGCTTCTGGGTTATCAAAAAGAGTGGATGGCGACGATGCTCTTTCCTGGTTGTAGTTTAAGTATCGCACTGGGAATTGGAATGATTCTCCTGTCTTGGCTTTCGACTGGCATTTATGTTTGGTGGGCCAATGCTCATTACGATCCAGCGGTTGCCGCCTTTCGAAAAAAAGATCAGGAGTAATTTATGGAAACAGATCAGTTTATTGATATTCTCGGAAAAATTAATCCTGTCGCCATTGCTTTTTTTGCTGTGTTTATCGCCGCCACCATGGGAGTCACCTATTTTGCAGCACGAAAAACAAAGACCGCCTCGGAGTTTTTTACGGCGGGAGGAAATGTCACGGCTTGGCAGAATGGCTTCGCCTTAGCGGGGGATTACATGAGTGCCGCCAGTTTTCTCGGAATCGCGGGGATGGTCGCCCTTTCTGGGTTTGATGGACTAATCTATTCGATCGGGTTTTTAGTCGGTTGGCCGGTGGTTTTGTTTTTCTTAGCGGAGCCTCTTCGCAATCTCGGAAAATTTACCTTTGCCGACGTTGTCGCGGTTCGTTTTAGCCCCGTACCGATTCGAGTCTCGGCCGCCTTTAGCGGTCTCTGTGTTGTTGCTTTTTATTTGATTGCGCAAATGGTCGGAGCCGGAAGTTTGATCCAATTGATGTTTGGAATTCCTTATCAAACCGCGGTCTTCATTGTCGGTGTGGTGATGATTCTCTACGTTCTTTTTGGTGGAATGATTGCGACCACTTGGGTTCAAATCATCAAGGCGGTTTTACTGTTAGCGGGGGCCACTTTTTTAGCCGCCCTCGTTTTATTTAAAGTGGGAGGCTCCCCTTTTGCTCTTTTTGCGCAGGCGGTTGAAAAATATCCCGATCCGAATCCGCTCATCGGAGCAAAACTTATTTCAAAACCGTTTGATCTGATTTCACTCGGGATGGCACTGATTTTTGGTACCGCCGGACTTCCCCATATTTTGATGCGGTTTTATACGGTGAAGAGTTCCAAGTGCGCTCGTCTCTCTGTTTTTTATGCCACTGGTCTCATCGGCTGGTTTTATCTCGTCACTTTTGTTCTAGGCTTTGGTGCTTGCGTCGTGGTTGGTCGGGAGGCGATTCTCCAAATCGATAAAGGGGGTAACATGGCGGCGATTGCTCTTTCCTATGCCTTGGGCGGCTCTCCGTTGATGGGATTTATTTCGGCCGTTGCCTTTGCGACGATTTTAGCAGTTGTGGCCGGATTGACTTTATCTGGTGCGGCGGCGGTTTCGCATGATTTATGGGTTCACGTTCTCCGCTCAGGAAAGGTCGATGAACAAGAACAGATGAAAGTCGCACGTGTCGCAACTTTGGGATTAGGAGTCTTGGCAATGATCTTGGGAATCTCTTTTCAAGGTCAAAATGTCGCTTTCATGGTCGGCTTAGCTTTTGCGATCGCTGCCAGCGGAAATTTTCCTG
>CAMAQI010000023.1 GCA_945860255.1 Methylacidiphilum caldifontis | reverse complement strand
TTTCTCTTTTGCTGAAAAGTCTTGAACCGCTTTGTTGATCTCATCCACGATTCCTTTACGCATCCTCATAAATTGGTCATCGAGTTGTTTTCCACGTTGTTGTTCAAATCCACGAATCTTATTTTCTTGATTACGAACATCTTGAACCTTCGTCTCGAAAGCCTTCATCTTCTCAGTACGAGCGGCCTCGGAGAGTGTTTTATCTTCCGCCGCCAATTTAAGCTTCTGTGTATCATCAACCATCTTTTGATAGTCTGTCATCATATCTTGACGCTCTTTTTGGAAGGTACCACGACGTTCGTTCAAAGTCTCTTCGGCCTCTTTTGTTTTATAGTAGTCCGTAAAGGCTTTCGACAGATCGACGGTACCGATCTTTAATTCCGCAGCTGCGAAAGTTGAAATTGCCAATAATCCCGATAATGCCAGAGTTAGTTTTTTCATGATCATAAATTTATGTTTCGTTGATTCTGTTAGAATTGATAGCCGACGTCAAAGTGAAACTTACCTGAAGATTCATTTTCTTTTGTTGCCTTGACAGGAACACCAAAATCAAGTCGAAGAGGGCCAATCGGAAGATTCAAACGAAGTCCGAGACCACTTCCAATCTGAACATCTTTCCAAAGGTCGCCATAATCAAAATAGGAGGCATCCGCAAATCCTATATCGGTAAACACAGCAAATCGTACTCGATCAATAATCGGGAAGGTCATTTCGTAGTTCATATAACCGTAGGTCTTACCCCCACTCGGTTCGTTTTTGTTATCTCGAGGACCGACATCACGATAATCAAATCCACGAACAGAGCGAGATCCGCCGACAAAGTATCGATCAAAAATCGGAACAAATTCAGTATCCCCATATCGATCAACAACCCCTGTGGAGCCATTCACCGAGAAGATGATGTCCCAAGGCAGCAGGAACCACTTTTGAGCATCGACACTGACTTTATGAATTTGGGTCTCCCCATAAAGCGGACCCCCAGCAAGTTCCGTAGAGAACTCTAAACGCTCTCCTTTTCGTGTGAGGAAGACATTATCACGAGTATCATAGGTCAACGCAAAGGTAACCGCACTCTTCGAACGGCTTCCAGCCTCACGAGCCAAATCAGTCGAAACATTGCTATCCATGTCATAAATCTTGATGTTCTCCACCTGATACTTCATCGAAGCTGTCCAGAAAGCATCCAAAGGCTTTGCCAAGCGAACGGCCGAACCAATATTTTGTTGATTATAAAGACTACTAAGAAACTCTTTTTGACTGGCAAAAATATCAAACCCTAAGGAAAGCCGTTGATTCATAAACCAAGGCTCAGTGAAAGAGAGTAACAAATCTTTACGTTTTAACCCGTACTGAACACGAGCACGAAATTTTTGACCTGCCCCTGTAAAATAAGGGAAATTTGCGATATCGAAGTTTCCTTGTTGAAACTCCACAAATCCCAATAAACTTTCGACCGAACTAAATCCCGCTCCAAAAGTGACAGAACCTGTCCGTTTTTCTTCAACGGTGACCACCATGTTTTTTCGATTGGGAATATTCGTATCTTGAGAACTAATATCCACCTTCTCAAAGTATCCTAAATTTTCCAAACGCTTCTTACTCGCATCCCCACGAACACTGTCATAAACGTCCCCTGGAGCCAAGGCGACTTCACGTCTCAAAACCTTGTCTTTCGTCTTATTGTTTCCTTGAACGACAATCTTATCAACATAAGACTGAGGACCTTCACTGACGGAATAAATCAGATCAATCTTACCGCTTTCAACATTCGCTTGACGCTCCGGATTGATATTCGCATCGATATAGCCCTTTTCGCCATAAAGATCTTGAATCGCTTTCTTATCGGCCTCCATGCCTTGTGGGGAATAAACACCCGCATCTAACATCTTTAAACGACTCTTGATCTGAGCCGCATTAAAAAGAACATTCCCTTTAAATCCGACGGTGCCGACATGGTATTGAATTCCTTCAAAGAGGGTCACCGTCAAATGGATCTCATTCTCGTTCGGATAGTCATATTTAACATCCTTAATCTCCATATCAATATAACCCTTACCTTGATAGTAATCTTTGAGCTTTTGTTTATCGTCCTTAAATTGTTCCTCTTTAATCACCCCTGATTTTGTGAACCAAGTGAGCCAATCTTTTTCTTTTGTCTTGAGAACTTTTTGAAGCTCTTCTGTGGTCAGGTTTTTATTTCCAATAAAATTAATCTTGGTGACGAATCCCTTCGAGGATTCATTAATTGAAAAAGTGATCACCGCACGACCAAACTCCTCATTGATATCAATTTTATAAGTAATTTCAGCACGACTAAATCCTTTATTCCGATAAAGTTCTTTGATCTTGTCTGAATCCTCAGAGACTTGCTGCTCGCTGAGAGCATCTCCGACCTTTGATTTGATCTCTTTACGAATCCGTTTCTCCTCTAGCTTTTTAGGTCCATTAACCACAATCTCTTTAACCAACGGTTTCGGCTGAACAATAACAACAACCTTCACTCCGTCTCCTAATGGTTCGTCGGTAATTCGTAAATTTGTAAAAAATCCGGTCGCATAAAGATTGCGAATATCCTCTTCAACCGCAGCCGGGGAATAAGGCTGTCCGATCGTGGTTCGCATGTTCGAAAGAATCACACTACGATTCACCGATTTAGGACCAACGTATTCGATCTGAATATCCTTAACGGCGGGACCCTGCTGAACATTCGAATTCGCTGAAGGAGCCTCGACTAATTTCTTTTCCTTAGGAGCAGGACCAACAGTTGCTTCTTGAGCAAAAATTCTTCCTAAAGAAATGATTGAAATTAAAAAAACAAAAATTGCTTTTTTAAATTCGATTCGATTGATCCGACTTATTTTAGTAATAAGTTTCAAAACTCACCTTTACTGTTTGATTTAGATCGACTTGCAGATGACTTCTGAAGTCGAATTTTTGCTCACACTGGCGATCATCCTCGATGAGGTCAAGCGCGAAAACAAAAAGCCCCAAACAAATGTTTGGGGCTTTTTGTTAAAACTTATATAAAAGTAAAAACTCTATTTTTTACTTTTCTTTTCCTCTGAAGAACTCTTTTCATCCGAAGAGGCTTTCGCCTTTCCTTTGTAGCTTTTCTTCTCTTTTCCAGTGCTTTCTTCTGATTTCTCAGGAGCGGCACTTTCGACAATCAATTTCAATTTTGCGACCACTTCAGAATGGATCTTAATGATCAATTCATGCTCGCCTGCCGTTTTAATCGGTTTAGGAAGTTCAATTTTCTTCTTATCGATATCAAAACCAGCGGCTTTAAGCTTATCAGCGACATCTTGAACCGTTACCGATCCGAATGCTTTATCGCGTTCTCCGACCAAAAGAGTGAAGTTAAGCTTTACCTTCGAAAGCTTATTCGCTTGCTCTTGAGCATCGTTCATCTCTTGAGCTTCACGTTGAGCCCGTTTTTTATTTAAGAGTTCAACCTGCTTTTTTGAGGCTGAAGTCGCAGGCGCGGCCATGCCACGAGGGAATAAAAAATTACGTGCATACCCAGGACGAACCTTCACGATATCCGCTTCGACTCCCAATCCTTCGACTTTCTCATTTAGAATGATTTCTACGACCATATACTTTTCCTTATTTTAGTTAAATTGTTGACTTAAATTGATGTCATTAAAAGGGAATATCATCCACCGCATGGGATTGATCAAAATGATCTTCATGAGGAACAGAGGAGGAACGTCCAGCATTCGAAGAATCCTGAGGCCCACCGGTGACACCCCCCGCCCCTTGCTTCGCACGACCGAGAAACTGAATTCGCTCCGCACGGACTCGCAAACGACTTCGTTTCTCTCCCTCTTTTGTCTCCCATTGATCAAGCTGAAGTCGGCCTTCAACAAAAACCGGAGAGCCCTTGGTCAGATACTCCTTACAAGTCTCTGCCTGACGACCCCACGTGACAACGTCGACATAACAAACCTCTTCACGAAGCTGTCCATCCTGTGCTTTGTACGATTGGTTGATCGCCAAAGAAAGATCGCCGACCGCAGTTCCTTTTGGAGTATGCCGTACATCGGGATCTCTCGTGAGATTCCCCATCAACATCACTTTGTTTAGGTCCGGCATAGTGCTCCTAGTCGATCAATCTCTAAAAACAATTAAGCAGCGACTTCTGCTAATTCTTGTTTCTGTAAGTAGAACTGACGATAAACAACCGGATTTAACTTCAACTTCTTTTGAAGAGGAGCAATCTGAGCGGGATCCAATTGAAAAAGAATGTTGGTGTAAAATCCAGCATCCAAATCGCCCGCAACGCGTTCAAATTTCTTGCGATCCATCTTCTGAGATCCCTTGACTTTTCCGCCATGAGAGATGATCTCTTTTTCAACGGAGGTCAACGCCTCTTTTAGTCCATCTTCTTTACCTTGGATATCCAAGATATAAAGTCCTTCATAAAAATTCATAATTACTCCTTTTTTCGGTTAAAGAGGTTCATCGCTTTTTCCAATCCCTCGGATTGGCAGCAATCAACCGCCTCCACCGCTTGTTCAATTAATCCCTTTACTGCCTCTTTTTGATTAGGAGTAAAGCTTTGAAGAACATAATCTTCTAGCGGACGATCTTGCGGGCATTTTCCAACGCCACACCGGATCCGAACATAGCGCTGAGTTCCCAGCACTTCTTCAATGGACCGAAGCCCATTATGTCCTCCACTTCCCCCTGATGCTCGAATCCGAATCTGACCCAGATCCAACTCCACATCATCCACGATCACTAATACCTCTTCGATCGGCACTTGAAAGTAGCTCAGCCATTGTTGAAGCGGCTCTCCACTTCGATTCATAAAGCTTTGCGGCTTTAAGTAAGAGACTCCCTGATGCTTCCCCATCCGAAGTGAGACCCAAGCAAGAGACTGGTAAGACCACCCTTCTCGCTCTGCCAACCGATCTAAAACTTGAAATCCAATATTATGCCTCGTCTCAACATACTTCGAGCCGGGATTCCCCAATCCGACAATACATCGAAAAGACACAAATCGTTATTTCTTCGCTTTTGAGTCAGCCTTAGCCTTAGGATCAGCCTTAGCGTCGTCTGCTTTCTTTTCCTTAATTGCTTCAGGTTGCTTTGCGGTGGCTGCCCCAGGGGCGACCACTTCTTCAACCTTAGGAGCAATAACGGAAACAACGGGAAGATCTTTTGGATTTAAAACAGTAACGCCCTTTGGGAGAACAACTTCACTCACGTGAACCGATTGTCCGACCTCAAGATGAGAAACGTCGATACGAATGACTTCTGGAAGATCCTGAGGAAGACATTCAACACGAAGATGACGCATGAAAAGCTCAAGCAATCCCCCTTGTTTAAGTCCAATCGCCTCTCCAAATTCAACGACTCGAACTTCTGCGTGAAGCTTCTCATCCTTAGCGACCTCATGGAGATCGACATGGATCACATAATCCTTAATCGGATCGACTTGAATTTCTTGAATCAACGCTAAGTGTTGACCCGATTTTCCAGCCTCTTCTAATTCTAAGTCGATCAACAAATTTCCTTCTGTTGATAAATGCAGAACAGGACTAATATCCTTAATTGCGAACTGAACAGCGCGGGTCCCCTTTTTGCCATACATGATGCCAGGGATAAGTCCTAGAGCACGAGATGCTTTAGCTGCCTTGGTGCCGACTTGGGGACGCACTGATCCTTTTAATGAAACGGTTTTTGCCATAAATTCCTCTTTTTTTGATGAAAGTTTGTGACACTGGCGAAATCGCCTGCTGTCGTCAAATAAAATTACAATAAATTTATGAGCCCCCCAAGAGGGAAGCTTATAAATTCCTCTTCTTTAACTCTGTAACTCCCGATCAGATCGGGACTTGGGGAAGTTTCCAAGTACTTCGAGCGTACTCGTGGATGGTTCGATCGCTCGAAAACTTTCCAACTCGTGCCGTGTTCAAGATCGCCATTTTCGCCCAAGCCGCATGATTGCGATAGGCAACTCCCACCTTTTCCTGACATTCAATATACGCAGCATAATCGGCTAAAACTAAGTACCGATCTCCTCCCTCTAAAAGACTCCATCTTAAAGGCGCAAGAACCCCAGAATGTTCCTCGGGAGTAAAATAGTTTGATCCGATCCAATCGACGACGGCCTTCAATTCCTCATTGGCCTGATAGTAATCAAAAGAGTTATACCCTTTTTTACGAATCTCCTCTACCTCATCAACGGTATGACCAAAGATAAAGATATTCTCATCCCCTACCTCTTCTTTAATTTCAATATTTGCCCCATCTAAGGTTCCAATCGTCAGGGCTCCATTCAAAGCCAACTTCATATTCCCTGTCCCCGAGGCCTCGGTTCCTGCGGTCGAGATTTGTTCAGACAAATCAGCAGCCGGAATAATTCTTTGCGCAAGGGAAACACGATAATTGGGCAGAAAAACCACCTTGATCCGATTTTCGACTCTTGGATCGTTATTGATCTTTTCGCCGACGGCATTAATCGCCTTTATAATGGTCTTAGCCATGTCATATCCCGGAGCCGCCTTTGCCGCAAAAATAAAGACCCGAGGCTGAATATCGAGATTCGGATTTTGAATAATCCGTCGATATAACGTCAAGATATGAAGTAAATTGAGTTGCTGACGTTTGTACTCGTGTAGTCGCTTGATTTGAACATCAAAAAGAGCGCTGGGGTCAACTGTCACCCCACAATCTTTTTCAATAATGGCACTCAATCTCTTTTTATTTTCGAATTTAATGCTCATGAACTCTTTTTGAAATTCAGGATCATCAGCAAAAGCCTCCAGTTTTTTTAACTCATCGATATTTTTCGGCCAACTTTTTCCAATTTTTGAGGAGATTAAATTCGACAAGAGGGGGTTACAGGCCTGTAGCCATCTTCGAGGAGTAATTCCATTCGTTTTATTATTAAACTTCGACGGATTTAACTCGAAAAACTCAGGGAAGAGGGTCTTTTTTAAAAGCTCCGTATGAATTGCCGCAACTCCATT
Source organism: Methylacidiphilum caldifontis (assembly GCA_945860255.1). GTDB lineage: Bacteria > Verrucomicrobiota > Verrucomicrobiia > Methylacidiphilales > CAMAQI01 > CAMAQI01. Next base: position 14,403 of record CAMAQI010000023.1, on the reverse strand, counting down.
CACCGAATAACTCCCGACGACAGCCAGATGCGCCATTCGCACCATCTTCGGGTGACCCTCTTCGATAATCGAAAGGATTCTTTTCTTTTCATTATCTCCGGGCCAATGTTTCTCAATTTGCTCCATATGGTGCTTGTTGATTTCAAAAATAATTTGAAGATGACGAGGAAGCACACGACCAAATAAATCGACACTCCATTTTTCAAGTGCCTCTGGCATCAAGGTATGATTCGTATAGGCAAAGGTCTGCGTCACGATCTCCCATGTTTTCTCCCAACTTAAATTTTCTTCGTCATATAAAATACGACTGAGCTCAGCAATCGCAATCGCAGGATGAGTGTCATTAAGTTGAACGGCTACCTTTGAGGAAAAAAACTCCCAACCTCCTGGATTTTCCGATTTAAATCGACGAATAATATCTCTCAATGAACAGGAGACGAAGAAGTACTGCTGCACTAATCGAAGCTCTTTCCCGTTTTCAGTCTTATCATTCGGGTATAAAACTTTGGAGATCGATTCCCCAATTGATTTCTCACGTACCGCCTCAACATATCCCCCTTGATTAAAAGTCTCTAAATTAAACTCCTCAAAAGCACGGGATCTCCAAAGTCGAAGTAAAATAACAGTTCCCGTATCATAGCCCGGTACCGGAATATCATACGGAACTCCCATCACTTTCTTTGAATTCACCCATTTTGGACGATAGTTTCCCAGATCATCAAAAATGTATTCCACTTCGCCATACATTTCGATCGTCTGGATATACTCCGGACGAACAATCTCCCACGGATTTCCAAATTTCAACCAATTATCAGGATGTTCAATTTGATATCCGTTGACAAATTCTTGACGAAATAGCCCGTACTCATAGTAAATTCCATAGCCGATCGCTGGGTAATCTAAGGTAGCTAAAGAATCTAAAAAACAGGCCGCTAAACGACCTAAGCCTCCATTCCCAAGCCCCATATCGTTTTCCTCATTGCGAAGCTCCTCAAGATTTAATCCCAGCTCCTCCACCGCTTTTGTTAAATTCTCGAAAATCCCGAGATTATAAAGCCCGTTGGAAAGCATTCGCCCCATTAAAAATTCCAACGATAGATAGTAAACCCGACGAACCTTGTTCTTCTGATGGGTCGACTGAGTCGCCTGAAGACGCTCTAAAATGCGATCTCGTGCCGTGTAACTCACCGCCAACATCCAATCACGCTTCGTCGCTCGATTCGGAAATCTTGCTAAACGATAAGTCAAATTTTGTAAAATAGACTCCTTCAGCGCTGAAACGGAGTTATCTAAAGTCGTTTGAAATTCTGAAGTCGATGACATTTAATTCCCTTTGGTTAATGAGTCTCTCTCTTTTTAGGCAACTTCTCTAGGCGTAGCAAGAAAAGAGCCAAGCTTTGTCGGTTACTTTCCTGAAACGGGAACTAAGATCGCCTCTTTCATTCCATGAATCCGCTTTTTGTCTAATGGACAAATCGTCGCTAAAGCCCCCCCCACCACCACCTGCTCCTCAGTCAAAAAATAGTAAGGAGAAATTCGAGCCCGACCTTTCATTTCGATGACCTCCCCCTTTTCATCCCAATACGGAAAAGGAAAAGCGGCCCCTTTCACAAATCGTTGTAGAAGCCGAGGCGCACTCTCAAAAGAACGTAGCGCCTCATCCACCACCACCGCCCACTCCTCTGTTGAAAGATCTGACCCCATCCAGACCCCTCTCGATCCCCAAGCTAAAGGGGAAAATCCGGAAACTTTAACCACGAGCTCTCGCTCCTTTTGGCTCATCGTTTTTAATTCGTTCCAATCTTGGATCCCCAGTCCAGGAAGAACCGCATGGGGAGGTAAAGGGGTCGACTCCATAACCCAAGACTCCGGGATCACACTTTGTAAAATTCCAAACCCCTTCTCCCCCAGCTCCCTTCTCCAAAAATCGCGAAGGGGTCTCATCCCTAAGAGAGCTAACCATATTTTCTCCTCAAGATACGGTTTTAGGGGGGGAGTCATCGAAACTCCTTCCTGCAAAGATTCCTTCAAACCGTGAATTTTATCCCAGTCAAAGGCTTCAAAAAAACGGTAGACTTGCGGAGATCTTCCTAATCCCAGTTCCGCTTTTTTTACTCGCTCCTTGCCACATAACCACTCGAATTCAGGACGATAATCGGAGGCCTCCTCTGAAATTAAAATCTCCCCTTCTGGAAATATCGACTGAAATCCAGCCCGCATTCCAAAATCACCCCCAAAAATCGAAAAGCCGAATTTTGCGTAACTCTCCTGCAACCATGCCGTCAATCCAATCCCTCCGGGAATCGAATCGATTTCACAAAGAGCAAACCCCTCCTCAGTTAACACCAAGTCGGGACGAAGAACTCGAGGGATCTCATTTTTAAAACTCGCCGATCGGGAGATCTCAATCAGCTCCTGGGGTTTCCCAAAATCCATCCACCGTGCAATCCATTGAGGTCGCCTCCCTTCCACACTATGACGATAAAGTAAATTACAAGAACGAACAAAAGCCGATAAAAGAGGCCCTAATTGATCAAGCAGCTGAAGATGTTTCTCTGAAAGTTGGAGTGGCGTTGGGGATGATCGCCACGCCTTCCCATCAAAAAGAGTTTGATCGGGAAGTTGGGATTGAAACTCTCCCCAAGTCACTTTCGGAATTCGTTCTTCACTCATGACCTATCGATTCTCTTCATTCTTATAGGAATGCTTCTGAAGATTCTCTAATGAAACAAACTCTAAAGCAGAAATATGAGTCGCCTCTAAAATCACTTGAGGAGCCCGTCCCACTTGAAAGGCTTCATGCCAACGTTGAACACACAAACACCATCGATCCCCCTCTTTAAGCCCTGGAAAATCATATTCTGGAACTGGCGTCGATAAATCATTCCCTACCGAACGAGTGAACTCTAAAAATCCCTTTGTCAAAACAACGCAGACCACATGGACACCATGATCTCCGGCCCCGGTATGACAACACCCGTCACGATAAAATCCTGTCAACGGATGATGACTACAGGGTTGAAGGGAGGTTCCTAAAACATTTGAGGCCTGACTTTTCATAAGTTCAATCAAGCAGAAGTTCAATAAAGATCCAACTGAATCAATATAAACTGTATTTTTAAAATTTATAAATCGGGATTCAATGAGATTGAAATGGGGAGGAGAATGTTTTCACCGAAGAGAGATCATTGATTTCGGTCTTTGACCGATTTATGTTAGTAAGTACCGCGAATACTGAGATAAAGCTGGTTTCGATCAAACTCACGGCTGATCGAATCAGAGCTGACGATACTATAGCTGTACCCCGCTTCAAAATCAACATACTGAGAGATCTTGTAACCCAATGCCCCATCCATTCCTAAAACATCCTCGGAAATCGTTGTCGTTCCAGCTCCAACACCCAAATCAGAATCGAAGGAACCGAGGGTTAAACGACCTCCTAAACGACCATAAAACTGTTGAGTAAATTGATAGCGACCGGTTAATGAAAAAACATCTGATTCTTGCAAATAATAAGTCCCAAAGTCTGTCTCCGAAACCGAATGAGTATAACTTGCCTCAACATTTGTCCGCGCTCCAACGGTCCAATTTCCAAAAACTGTCCCATAAGGATTAAAGTAACTTCCTCCTTGATCTAAATCTGTAAATGAAGGACCGACTCTCCCTCCGACAGTGATTTGAGGACTTAAGGAGTAATCAGCTCCGAAATTTCCACTCAAAGTGGTGGAATCTCTCTTTGCAAAAAAGTAATCATTATCAGAGGCATTCCCCCCTGCGACGAGGGTAATTGTCGGAGTTAAGAGATAGCGAAAATCATGACTCAAAGAGTTAACCATACGGCCAATTTCGCGATCTAAAGCAACATCATCATAACTTAACCAGTCATTCGTAAAAATAGTCGCAGACCCAAACTTAGGAGTCCATTGAGCATTTCCTTGAATCGATCCGACATTACTTAAAAAACTCGTGTCGGAACGTTGGGCACGGGCATCTCCCCCAATGACATCAGGCTCTTGAGTATAACGAAGACGATTTCGGACATCGACATTATAACGAGATGAAAAGGAATGATCAATACGACCAATCCACTCATGGCGGTGATCAAAATCTTCTTTTCCACGATCAGGAAAATAAGTGAGCCCATAGGTGTATCGAGCAGAAAGAAGGGTATTTTCTAAGGGAAGGTTATAAATTAACGAAGGCTCAATCAGAGTCTTAAACTGTGACTTTTTATTTTTCTTCGTCGTAAAAATATTATCGTCATACTCCTCTCGCAATTGAGCCGTAACGGTAATCGGACGTTTCGTTTGCGCCTTGGTTTCCTTGGCAGCAGAAACTCCTTGAGTCTCTTGGGCACGATATTCTGTCCCTGCAGCAACATTCGATTGAGCTCGCAAATGAAAAACAGACCCTAAGAGAGCCAATAAAATCAAATTAATAGAGCGAAAATAATAGCGATAATCCATAATCACTGATGATAACTTTTAATAAAAAAAACACAATGACATTCAGTAGTTAAAATTTATTTTTATGTAAAAAATAGTTATGTCTTTAATATTTTAAAATAAAAATAACTTATAAGTATAATAAAACAAAGAACTTACAAATACAATCCACCCTAAAATTAATCCGATCGATTGGCTTTCTGATCCCGATAATATTTTCGGAATAAGAGAGGCATTTTTGAAGTGAGCAGGCAATCCCTTAAAACCGCAACCACTCAAATTAAGAGCAGGACTAATATCGGGCAATGGTTTCACATCGGGGGCAAACTCAGACTCGTAGATCATCTCAATATTTCCGACCCGAACCAAATCACCCCTTCTGAGCTTTACCGATTTTACCCGCTCTCCATTCACACGGGTTCCATTAGTAGAATCAAGATCCTTGATTAAATAGTCGTTTCCATCGAGAATAAACTCCGCATGGTGACTTGAAATGCTTTTATGTTGAATCACGATCTCATTCTCATTGATTCGACCCACTTGAGCACTCTCTCCTTTCAAATTAAAAATTTGACCGGCTTGCTCTTCAGACTGAACGATGAGACGTGGCATAAATAAATCCTAAAGCAATGGCTTCCCAGTTTCAATCATTTTACCAAACTGTTCGAAAAAATAAGTCGTATCATGGGGTCCTGGAGAGGCCTCAGGATGATATTGAACAGTAAAAAGAGGATATTTCAGATGAGTAATTCCTTCACAAGTCAGATCATTTAAATTGATTTGAGTGACTTTAACCTCTTTGGACGGAAGTGAATCCGGATCGACTGAAAATCCGTGATTTTGAGAGGTCATATTGACTCGTCCCGTCACGAGATCTTTCACCGGCTGATTTCCCCCTCGATGTCCAAACTTTAATTTGAAGGTTCTCCCTCCCAATGCACAGCTCGTAATTTGGTGCCCTAAACAAATCCCAAAGATCGGTTTTTTCCCTAAGAGATCTTTGACAATGTCATGAGCGTAGATCAATGCCTCTGGATCGCCAGGGCCGTTCGATAAAAAAACTCCATCCGGATTATCCTTTAAAACCTCCGAGGCAGGAGTCCTGGCAGGAACCACTTTGACTTGAAATCCGTGCTGACGGAGTCGACGTAAAATATTATACTTAATTCCAAAGTCATAGGCAGTGATTTTATACTTCACCGGAGGCAACGGCACTCGATAGTCCTCTCCCTTGGGAAGAGGGGCATTGAGAGGTCGTGTCCCTTGGACTAAAGACCATTTTCGGCTCAGTTGACCATCCGCATCCCAAAGATAAGGCTCCTTACAGGTGACCTCCTGAACAAAATCACGGCCGACATAACTAAAGGATTTTGCCTTATCAACGGCAGCGAGATCAGAAATCTTTTCCGTTGTAATCACTCCTCGCATCGCTCCGTGAGTGCGAAGATGCTTGGTGAGCGCACGGGTATCAATTCCAGAGATCCCAGGAACCTCATACCGTTTCAAGTAGTCATCAAGGGACTCCAGCGCTCTCCAATTGCTCTTTCTTGGGGAAAGCTCCCGAACCACAAAGCCAGAAACTTGAACGCGATCTGACTCTACATCCAGATCATTGACTCCATAATTTCCAATATGAGGATAAGTCATGGTGATAATCTGCCCCCGATAGGAAGGATCGGTCAAAATCTCCTGATATCCTGTCATTGAGGTATTAAAACAAACCTCTCCAAGGCTCTCTTTCTCAGATCCAAAAGAAATTCCATGAAATAAGGTTCCATCTTCCAATGCTAATATCGCTTTTTTCATAGTCTCCTCAAATGCTCCAAATCAAATTTCCATTTACAAAAGTTTTGACCGCTCTTCCTTTCACCGACACTTGATCAAAGCAGGTATTCTTTGAAAGAGAGAGACTCTCCTCCGCTCGAATCATCCACTCCAACTCTGGATCAATGACCGTAATATCTGCATCTACTCCAAAGGAAAGGGTTCCTTTCTCTAGTTTTAGAAGTTTCGCAGGATTAACGGTCAACATCGCAATCATTCGTTTCCAGTCAATCACTTGTTCATCGATCAACGTTTTGATGTAAATCGCCAGTTCCGTCTCAAGTCCTAAAACACCAAAGGGAGCCTGATCAAACTCAACCTCTTTCTCATAAGTACAGTGAGGGGCATGATCACTTGCAAGAATCTCGATCGTTCCATCTGCAATGCCTTGCTTAAGGGCCTCTTGATCCCGCTTGGTCCGAACGGGAGGATTCATCTTAAAATTCGTGTTGTAACCTTGAATACTATCATCGGTCAGAAAAAGATGATGGGGAGTCACCTCTCCATAAATCGAAATCCCACGCTCTTTTGCCTCGCGAAGTAAGCGAATCGATCCAATACTTGAAAGATGTTGGCAGTGCACTTTTGCCTGTGTCATTTCCGCCAAAAGAATATTTCGACCGACAATAATCTCCTCAGCAAGTGCAGGCCATCCCTTTAATCCTAAAACCGTACTCCAATACCCTTCATTCATCACCCCACCTGAGGTCAGGGAGTAATCTTGGCAATGATCAAATAACGGAAGATCAAGCATCGATGCGTACTCAAGAGCACGGCGCATCAGTTCATTATTTTGAATACAATGACCATCATCAGTGATCGCAACAATCCCCGCCTTTTTCATCGAACCGATCGGAGCCAGAAGCTCTCCTTGCATTTTTTGGGAGATACAGCCGGTGACAAAAACATTCACAAGAGCTGTTTTCTCAATCCGATCGAGAAGCCAAGCAATCGTATTCGGTCCATCAACGGGGGGGTTGGTATTAGGCATCGCGACGATCGAAGTGAATCCTCCCGCGGCCGCTGCCTTGGTTCCGGAGGCAATGGTCTCCTTTGCCGACTGCCCCGGTTCACGGAGATGAACATGAATATCGATTAATCCAGGAGTCACGATCTTTCCAACAACAGAGATCCTCTTCCATAGGGTAGAAGGAGGAACTTGGGTCGGATCGACGATTTTTCCGCCTAAAACATAAAGATCCCCCTCTTCATCGCGGCCGTTGGCGGGATCGATAATTCGTCCTCCTTGCAAGCAAAAGGGGGCATGCTCATCACGGGGTTTGGTATTTTGAATCATGAAACTAACTCCTGAGGGCCTTTGCCTCCTCCTAGTAAATAAAGAACCGCCATTCGAATCGCAATCCCATTGGTCACCTGCTCCAAAATAACGGAGTTTAAACCATCTGCGAGCTCGCTATCGACCTCCACTCCGCGATTAATCGGGCCAGGGTGCATAATAAGAACATCTGATTTACATTTTTGAAATCGGTTTTTCGTCAAGCCAAACAAAGAGATATATTCCCCTACAGAAGGAAACATCACCTGTCGTTGTCGCTCATGTTGAATCCGCAAAAGCATCACGACATCGGCCTCGGGAAGGACTTTGTCTAAATCATATTCGATCTTCACCCCTAGCCCGCGAAAATCCTCAGGAACAAGGGTCTTCGGACCGACGAGCGTTACCTCCGCCCCCGATTTCGTCAAGGCCCAGATATTGGATCGCGCCACACGGCTAAAGAGAATATCGCCACAAATAATGACCTTTAACCCCTGAATGTTCCCTTTTCGCTCCCGGATCGTAAAAAGATCGAGTAGCCCTTGAGTCGGATGTTCATGGGCACCATCCCCCGCATTGATAATACTTGCCTTTAAACGTTCCGATAAAAACTGAGCCGCCCCCGCTGCCGAATGCCGAAGAATGATATAATCAACGTTCATCGCCTGCAAATTCAGGGCCGTATCTTTGAGGGTCTCCCCTTTTTTCAGAGAGCTCGATTCACTGACCATCGAAACCACATCGGCACTCAAGCGCTTAGCCGCAAGCTCAAAGGAGATTCGAGTCCGTGTACTCGGCTCGACAAAGAGATTCACGACCGTTTTCCCTCTTAGAGAAGGGACTTTTTTGATCGGTCGATTTAAAACCTCTTTAAAGGCTCTCGCGGTATCGAGGATTAAATGAATCTCCGCTGAGGAGAGCTCTCTCAAAGAAACCAGATCTTTTCTTGTCCATGACGTCATTAAAAAAGTGTTTATAGCGTCCAAATAGCTTCCGTAAAATGATTTTTCATAAAACTTTCAATTTCTCGATCTCCAAGGGGGCCATGAGTCCTCTTGCTGAGGAGAAAAAATGAGCAAAGCCGGTCATCGAAGCCGGCCATCCCCCAACTCTCTAAAAGAAAACACTGGATTTTTTCTTGCACTCGACCAGTGTACACCTCTCTTTCTTATGGAAATCTACATTGACGGCACATTTTACAAAAAAGAGGAGGCGAAAATTTCGGTTTTCGACCACGGACTCCTCTATGGCGACGGCATCTTTGAGGGCATTCGTGCCTACAACGGTAAAGTCTTCTTTTTAATGGAACATTTGGATCGTCTCTACGACTCCGCAAAAGCGATCATGCTCCAGATCCCCTTGAACATCGAGGAGATGAAAGAGGTCGTTCTTGAAACCTGTCGTCGAAGTAAAATCGAAAATGGGTATATCCGGCTCGTCGTCACCCGCGGCATTGGTGACCTGGGAATGAACCCCGACAAATGCCCGAAAGCCACGGTTTTTTGTATCGCAGCGACGATCCAACTTTACCCTGAAAAATATTATCGGGAAGGACTCAAGGTCAATACAGGGGCAACCCAACGAATCTCCCCAGCTGCCCTGAGTCCCTCAATCAAGTCCCTGAATTATCTCAATAATATCATGGCGAAAATCGAAGGGAATCTCGCCGGTGCCCAAGAGACGATCATGCTCAATGCCGAGGGATACGTCGCCGAGTGTACCGGGGATAATATCTTTATTGTCAAAAAAGGACAGATCTTCACTCCCACTGTTTATGCAGGCGCCCTTGCAGGGATCACTCGTAAGGCGATTATCACACTCTGTGAAGAGATTGGGAAACCGGTCATTGAAACCCAATTGACTCGCTACGATCTCTTTGTTGCCGACGAAATTTTTCTCACCGGAACAGGAGCGGAACTTGTTCCCGTCCGCGAAGTCGATGGACGGATCATCGGATCACAAACCCCAGGTCTGGTCACACTTCAACTTTTGGAAAAGTTCCGTCATCTCACCCAAACCAACGGAGTTCCGATCTTTGTTTAAAAGAGGAAAAAGAGCCCATGAAATGTCAACTTTGTGACGCATTGTCAAATGTCCACCTCACCCAGATCGTTGCTGGAAAAATGCAAAAGATCGATCTTTGCGACAAGTGCGCCAAAGAAAAGGGAGTGAACGATCCAACGGGATTTTCTCTTGCCGACATGCTCTTAGGAATTGGGGCGACAGAAAACATGAAGGCAGGAAGTCCCGAAGATCTTCAATGTCCCGACTGCGGATTTAGCCAACAGGATTTCAAGAAAACCGGTCGATTAGGATGTCCAACCTGCTATGATACCTTCCATGAGGGACTCCAATTGGTCCTCAAAGATATGCATAAAGATACTGTGCATAAGGGAAAAATCCCAGCAAAGCTGCAAAAGTCGAAGATCTACCAAACCCGAATTTTAGAACTTCAAACTAACCTTCAAGAGGCAGTACGCACCGAGAAATATGAACTCGCCGCCTCCCTTCGAGATCAGATTCAACAAGTTCAAAGTCAAATGAGCGCGGTCTAAAAACCGTGAGATCTTAAAAGAAATTCAAAATTGTTGATCCGCAGATTACGCCGATTGACGCAGATTCGAGGTGCGAACCTCAAAGCCTTCTTAACCACAGAATACACTGACAGCACAGAAATAAAATCTCATTAAATTGAATAAACGCTTTTTTCTGTACGAAACAGGCTGATTCCATTTCTGAATGAATTTTTGATCGCCCTTCGAACCCTCTTCACTACTGTTTCGGTTTATGAAACTTTTACTCTGGGATATCGACGGCACTCTCATCTGTAATGGGGCCGCTGGGGAGCGGGCCTTGATTCGTGTCTTTAAAGAGATTTTTAAAATCGAGACCACTCTTGAACCGTTCGATTATCGAGGCAGAACGGATCGCAGAATCTCCCTGATGATGCTGGAACATTTTCAACTTCCTCATGATGAAAAAGCCCTTCACGATTTTCTCGAGCACTACCTGAAAACTCTTAAAGAGGAACTTCCTCTGGGAGAGGGGGGAACTCATCCTGGTGTGTTGGAGATTCTCGAAACGGTTAAAAAACGTCCTGATCTCGCCCAAGGGTTGCTGACGGGGAATATGATCCGTGGGGCAGAACTCAAACTCGGCCACTATGATCTCTGGAATTATTTTGAATTTGGTGCCTTTGCCGACGATAGCATGAACCGGAACGATCTTGCCCCTTACGCTGTCCAACGAGCCACGGAGAAATATGCCTTCACTTTCCCCCCTCAGAATGTCTTTATCATTGGAGATACCCCCCATGACATCGAATGTGGACGAGTGATCGGCGCAAAAACAATCGCCGTCGCCACGGGAGCCTTCTCCGTCGAAGAGCTTAAATCCCATCAGCCGACCCACCTCTTTCACGACCTCAGTGACTCCCAAGCTTTCTTTGATGCAATTGATCAGAATCAGCTCCACTACCCCGACACAAAAATCGGGGCCGGCGACGACGAGAAAGAGAGCTTTAACCGCTAAGAGCCGCCAAATACGCCAAGGAAAGTCAGATTTAACAGGGATGGATAGGATTCACAGGATGTTTTAAAGACAGTTTTCGGAATTTTCTCTCTTTCTATCCGGTAGAGCACCTTGCGAAGCGACTCATTTTATTTCATCGCGATTCTGCGAGCGATGAAATAAAATTACTCGATCCAATCTTTGAAGCCATCATCAAAAACGACATCAATCAAAATCCATGAGGTCTGAGGCTTGTAACAGATCACTTTCCAACGCAACGGAGCTCGCTGATGGAAGGTTAAATAGGTAATCGAGAGAATTCGCGACCCGATGCTCTTTGTATCGACAAGTTCACTTCCCGTTGATTTCCCATAGAGAGTCAATGCCTGTTGTGTCATATTCGACATAAACTTCATCTCCTCTTCCTTTTCGGAAAGAGGCTGAGCCTTGACGAGTCCCTCATAGGCCTTCACCGCATTTCCTTCCGCTAAACCGGCAAAGAAATCGTCGATGTTTTTCTTTAATTCAGCGGGGGCAGGAGAGGGAGTGAGCGGAAGATGAAACGGTTTTGCCGTTCCGATTTCCCGGGCGGTCCTCGTTTTTTCCTCAGAAAAGGAGACTCCACAGAGTAAGAGAAGAAAAAGAATTGATCTTTGCATTTCTAGAAAATATCAATCCCGATGAGATTGAAAATACAAATCGTATTTCATTGTCCTCGGTCAATATGATCGCTAAACAGATCTGACTATGTCCAAAACTGCTCATCCCGTCGTCGCCATTGTCGGACGTCCCAATGTGGGGAAGTCGGCTCTTTTTAATCGATTTGCGGGACGAGATCTTTCCATCGTTCATGATCGCCCTGGAGTCACCCGAGACCGTCTCGTCGTTTCTGCTCGTTGGGATCACTTCGAGTTTACGCTTGTTGATACCGGAGGAATTGGACTTGGAGATTCTGAAGGTTTTGCTGGAGCGATTGAGCATGAGGTCAATCTCGCTCTTGAAACGGCGACTCAAATTCTTTTTGTCGTCGATATTCGCGAGGGTCTCACCCATCTCGATCGCGATATTGCCAAAAAGCTTCGTAAATCGGATAAACCGGTATTTCTTCTTCTGAATAAAGCGGAGACCGATAAACATCAGGCCGAATCCTCTGAGTTTACTCAGCTCGGTTTTGGCAAGCCCTTTCCCGTTTCCGCGATGCACGGGATGGGCATCGCCGACATTAAAGAGGAACTCACGAAGACCTGGCTTGTCTCAGAACCACTCCCTCCTACCCGTCCCACTCGGGTTGCGATGATCGGACGTCCCAATGTCGGAAAATCCTCTCTGATTAATGCGATACTGAACGAAGATCGAACCATTGTCAGTGAAGTCGCTGGAACCACCCGTGATGCCGTCGATGTCCCTTTTAAATGGGATGAAAAAGAGTATGTCTTGATCGATACCGCAGGACTTCGTAAAAAAAGCCGGATTGATGATGCCCTTGAGGCCAAAATGAGCGGACGAACAGTTCATATGATCAATCGTGCCGATGTCTGTGTGCTCGTGCTTGAATCGTTAGAAGGGGTTCGCGAACAGGATAAAAAGATCGCCAGTCTGATTCAGAAATCGAAGGTTCCATGCGTGATTGCTTTGAATAAATGGGATATCGCTCTGGATGAAGGGCAAGGAAACACCGACAAACGACTTGAATTTTCACAGGCGATCGAACGGGAGCTTTTTTTCCTCCCCTACGCTCCGATTTTTTTTATCAGCGCAAAATCGAGATATGGACTTCCCAAACTGATGGAAGGGATTCATCGAATGGATCAAATGCGTCACATAAAATTCCAAACTGCGCGGCTCAACCGAGTGATTCATGAGGCTCAAGAGCGACAAATGGCTCCCTCGGTGCGTGGAAAACGATTTAAATGTTACTATGCGGCACAACAATTCTCGGAAGATCCTCGGTCGATTCCGACCCTCCTTCTCTTCGTTAACGGTGAGGATCTCCTGATTCCCTCTTATCAACGATTCTTGGAACTTCAGATCCGAAAATATTTTCCGCTCGAAGGATGTCCGATTGACTTTATCTATCGCAAACGCCCTCAAACCGTTGTGGTCAAAAAACGAAAAGCGTATACCTACGAAAAAGCTAAAAGAGATCGGGTGACCCAGAGTAAGAGCAAAGGCAGACGATAAAAAGAGCCGTTTTTTCAGTTTGCACCTGACGAAACGATCGTTACTATCTTTTCATGACTATTCGCCGTTTATTTTTACTCCTTCCTCTTCTTATTCTGATCAGTTGCGAAAAAGAGGATGCTCGACTGGAAGCAGAGGATGACCGCAATCCGTTCTTTAAAGAGGCTCAAGAAGCAATCCATGATCGAGATTTTGAAAAGGCGGTAAAGTCTTACGAAACAGCCCTTCGCAAAAATCCTAAAGTGATCGCCGCTCACTATGAAATCGGAATGCTCTACAGCGAGAGACTCGGAGATCCAATTAAGACGATTTACCATCTCCAACGCTTTCTCGATGAGCGCCCAAATACCGATAAAGCGGAAATGGCAAAAGAGCGTCTCGATAACGCTAAAATTACTTTTGCGGCAACCCTTCCCAACTCCCCCGTTCAAAATGCCGAGCTTTTTGCGAAGATTCAATCCGACAACATCGCTCTCAAAAAAGAACGCGAAGAGCTTTATAAAAAAATCACCGAAATGGAACAGGCGGTGACCACTTCCAAAGAGGAGCAATCGAAAACAATCGCATTGCTCGAAGAGGAAAAAGTCAAAGGAGCGAAAGCCTTAGAAGAGGCCGCCCTCAAAGCCACCCAATCCGCAGCGGCTATGATCGCTCCTGTGATCCCCACTGAAACGAATACGGGAGCTCTCACGGATAAAGCCAGTCCCATTGCCGTTCTTCCTTCAACGACTCTTGGAACCACCCCAGCGAGCGCCCAAGCTCAAGCGATTTTGAATCAAGGAGGCACCTCCCCAATCCCCAACGTTGGAAAAGCGTCAAGCCCCGTGACTTCCCCTGCGACGTTGCCTGCAAGCACAGCAACAACCGCTCATTCCTACGCCATTCAGAAAGGAGATACTCTGTGGAAAATCTCCAAGAAACATTATCCAAAAGATGTCGTCAATGGAATCGAGCGCATTAAAAATGCAAATTTAGAGACCCTTCCTGAGGGCAAGCCTCTGAAAATCGGGACCGTCATTTCGATCCCCTAACCCTTACCTCTTTTTGAATTCATGAAATCCTCCTCACGTGATAACGACGATCTCCTCTATCGTTCCTCAGGCTCATCCCATACGGTGACCCCAGAAGATTTAAACCTTCAAATCGAACAAGCCCAACGCTCTCTGA
>CAMAQI010000022.1 GCA_945860255.1 Methylacidiphilum caldifontis | reverse complement strand
TCAACTGGCAGGGACTCAGGAATCAGAGGAGTCGTTGAGCGGAGGGGAATTTCTTTTGAAAGATTAAAATCTTTAAGAACGACCGAGACGTTTTTTTGAAGAATCCCTTTTTTGGCCTTTTCTTCCCACTGAAAATTCTGTGCGGTGATGACCATATTATCTCGTTCAATCGTGACTCCATCACGGGTGTTGAGTCGGTTTTGAAGAAACCAGTAGTCACATTTCGGGGAGGTGACTTTCATCGTGACCTCTCCTTTATGATAAAACTCCATGACGAGTTCTTTGATCACCGCGCGGTTCGGACTGACGGTGTTCGCTTGGGTGCCTGCGATTTTGGAGATCAGCTCCCCCTCTTCGTTATGTTGAGGCAGAGAGAATCCTTTGACGACAGAACCGATCGTCGTCGAGATTTGCGCCTCGAGTGGGGCAAGAAATCCAAGGAGAGTTCCCAAGAGGAACAGACCGGAGAGGAATCGTTTACGAACAAAGAGAGGCGGCTTCATGGATCGACTTTAAGTTTTGCAGAAGACCTTCCATCTGGGCAAGAGGAATCATGTTGGGTCCATCCGAGAGTGCCTGATCTGGATTGGGGTGGGTTTCGATAAAAAGACCGTTGACTCCCACTGCCACCGCTGCTCGGGCAAGGACAGGAGCCATGGTTCGATCTCCCCCTGTGGCATTTCCAAGACCTCCTGGACGTTGGACGGAGTGCGTTGCATCAAAAACCACCGGATGTCCAGCAGCTCGCATTTGGGCGAGGCTTCTCATATCGACAACGAGATTGTGATAGCCGAAGGTGGTTCCCCGCTCGGTCATCCAATATTCTTTACAGCCTGAGGCTTTGAGTTTATCGGCGATCGCATTGACATCTTCAGGGGCAAGGAATTGCCCTTTTTTGACATTCACAATCTTTCCGGTGAGAGCGGCAGCGACGAGGAGATCGGTTTGACGGCAGAGAAAAGCCGGAATTTGGAGAACATCGACATATTGTGCCGCAAGGGCGGCATGATCAATCTCATGGATATCGGTGAGGACGGGGAGTTGAAATTCCTTTTTAATCTTGGCGAGGAGTTGAAGTCCCTCTTCAGGCCCGATTCCTCGGTATGATTTTCCGGAGGTCCGATTCGCTTTATCAAAGGAGGCCTTGAAATAAAAGGGGATTTTGAGGGAGTCGGTGATCGATTTCATTTTTTCAGCCACCTCAAAAAGAAGCGCTTCGGATTCAATCACACAAGGTCCCGCGACGAGAAAGAAAGGAGTAAGAGCCATACCGAGAGAACAATCCCTGTAAAAAGGAAGGGGTCAAGGGTTATGTGTCGGCTCCTCTCCAAAATAGGCTCTGTTTTGGAGGTCGATAGACGGTGGGTGGTTGATTTAAAGGCATTCTCACACCAAGCCACAGAAACACAAAGAAATTCAGTCAAATTTACTGTTTGCAGCGGAAAGTCAAATTTTAACCGCAAAGGTAAATACAAAATTCTCCAAGTTTTAAATCCGTGTTCATCCATGTCCATTCGTGGTTAAAAATGGTTTTGTTTTTGTGTTCTTTGCGTTCTTTTGCGGCTCAAACAAGTTCCTGTATCCCCCGTTATCCCTCTAGGTTTTGGACAGCCGCGCGTCTCTCCTCGTGAAGTGGATTTTTCATTGCCAAAGGAATTGGTTGTATGGGATCTTCGAGCGGTGAAGATTTTAGCGCTTTATATCTCTGAGGGGCATAATTTTGTCGGGCATCATGGCAAGCCGGCCTCCGATTATCAAATCATGGAAAAAACCGCGATCGAATGTGTTTCTGGAAAGGGAATTCGAGGAGATCGTTTTTTTGATTATAAAACTGATTTTAAAGGTCAGATTACCTTTTTTTCTTACGAAGTCGGAATGCAGCTTTTTCAAGATCTAAAAATTGAGAAAGTCGATTTAACTCTCTTGAGGAGAAATGTCATCACGGAAGGGGTCGATCTAAATCAGTGGATTGGTCAGAAGTTTGAAATTCAAGGAGTCGAATTTCAAGGGGTTGAGGAATGTAAACCGTGCTATTGGATGGATCAAGCGATTGGTGTAGGGGCAGAGGCAATGTTAAAAGGGAACGGCGGATTGCGAGCGAAAATTTTGTGTGACGGGGTGCTGAAAAAATCCGATCAATCGTAGTTCTTAAACCCAAAATTTGGCACATCTCCGTCCCGCATGAGCGCATCGGCGTCAACCTAAGGAATCAATTTAAAGGCATTTTTCTCAAGCGAAGCCGCTAAGGACACGAATTGGAAAATTGCAACGACTCACTGTTTTTAAAAATTCATAAATCGGAATTCAATGTGACTGGAATGAGGCAGAGAATGTTTCATTGAGGAGAGATCCTTGGTTTCGGTCTTTGGCCGATTTATGATTAAAATTGGATCAAATCATCGTCATCATTCATCCGGATGACACTGGTCTTTCGGGCATGATCTTCTATCGAGGAACGAGTTCCCAGAAGGGTCAGAACCGAGCTACGGATTTGTAATTTTGTCGGGACGAGAATTCGAATCGGGATTTGAGAGGAATCGAGGTTTTGAAGAAGGTAGTGAGCGGCAAGGCTTCCCATCGTTTGGCCTCGAATATCAATGGAGGTCAAGGGGGGCTCTGTTATGAGGTTTAAGATCGTATTATAAAACCCTGTCACGCCGATTTCACACGGTACTTTAATCGATTGGTTTTTGAGTGCCGCAATGAGTTCGAAGGCCTCTCGGTCACTGCCACAGATAATCGCGGTGGGGCGGTCGATTTTCTTTGCAATCAGTTCTGCGGTGTGGATTGCAAATTGAGGACGGTACGGTTCCCTATAGACGAAGTCACGTGAATAAGGGAGTCCTGCATCGAGCATGACTTGTTCGTAAGCGGTCAGTCGATCTTGCTGGCCGTGGTGAGAGAGGATGCCGGAGGCAAAATAGGCTATTTTTTGATGGCCTTTACGGAGGACATCGCGAACAAGTTCCACCATTCCATTAAAGTTTTCTGAGCAGACGACTCCAAAATCGTTCTGATAAAACGTGGAATTTCCCAGAAGAATCGTTGGAATCTTCAATCGCTTGATCGTCTTGAGAATCGCATGAGGAATTGTTCCCGTCACCACGATTCCCCTCACTCCCGATTTTACCATGGAGAGGAGATATTTTTCGAGATCCGGATGAGGATCCCGCATATGCATGACTTGAGTTTGCCATCCGCAGGCTTCCCAGTGGAGAGCGGCTCCAATTAAGTAATCAATATGAATGGCATAGGGGGTTTCAAAAAAGTCTTGATGATGAAAAAAAAGAATTCGTCCCTGTGTCATGAGCGAAGGAGTGATCGATTGAAAGCCCTCCTCCGTGACAGCGAGTTGATCTTCTTGAACAAGGCGCATGAGGGCTTCATGGACAAGTGTTCGTGGCATATGCAGGAGTTGACAGATTTTAGGCTCGGATAAAGGGGAGGCTCCCAAAAGTCGACTTTGACTGATCAGTTTAAGAAATTGATAGACTCGCAATCGAAGTTCATCAGATGCGGGATAGGAGGCGATCTCGTTGTTTTTCATAAACCTCTAGACTGCAATGGTGACAACTTTTTTTAAAAGAGCTATCACGATTTCTTTGAAGGGATCATGGATTTGACGACTTCACGTGCTTTGGGGATAAAATAGTTGCACGGTTCCGCACAAAGAAGCGGGATTTCTTGGGGGCTTGAAGTGAAGCGATCGGCCGGCTCCCAAAGTCTTTTTTTCATGCATTCCTGAGCGCAGACGGATTGTGTTAAAGCGGTTCGCTGCTCCAAGGTCAGAAGTCGGGTGCAGTGATACATTCCCGTTTGTCGCTCCGCCGCCTCTTGGTAAGGAGTGATGCGAAGAGCCTGCTGAGACCAGGCACTCCAATGGGCAATAGCGCTTGGATAAAAGAGACGAAGCGCGAGGATGAGTTCCTCTAAGGAGAGGGGAGAGAGAATCCAGCCGGAGGGGAGATCGGGGGAGGAGCGGAGCGGTCGAAAGTTTCCGTTTGCGGCGGTTTTGATCAGATCCGTGATCTTTTCCAGAGAGATTGGACGAAGGCTCTCAGAGGATTTTTGATCCACTTGATGGCAAAGGGTAAATCCAGGTTGAATCAGAATCTGACCGATTTTCCATGGAGAGGGAGTTCTGAGGAGCCAATCATTAAGAAATGCGGTGGGTTTCATTGAATTTTTTTATTTGCGCAAGAATGAGATCTGCAATTAACGGTTCAGTTCCAATGGCATTCGCATACCAGAGGTTTCTCCCCTCAATGTGATGAGGATTTTGGGTTTGAAGAGGATGCCCCTCTTCCGTAAGACCGAGAAGAACCGGAATATCGATAAAAGAGTGAAGTCCATCTGCAATAAAAAAAGGGACGGCAACAACCTCGGGTTTATTCGTGAGAGTTTTCCAATCTTTGACAAGAGGGGGTTCCTCCATATAGGCAAATTGACATTCGCCATAGAGATTGCGGGATCGGATCCTCTCGACTTGATGTTCAATAATTTTTGTCGAATTTTCGTTAAGATTCGTTCCATGTCCGAAAATAAAGAGACAGGTATTTTGAGGATCTCTTACTGTTTTGCCAGAGGAGGTCACCACCTCTTGGGCGCGATGGAGAAGAACCTCCGTCATGGATTCATGAAGTCCAACCGGTTCGCAATAGTAAAAGGTTTGATCGTTGCGGCGTGTGATCGGGCCATCGAGCTCAAGTTCTCGAGGGATGACCTGTTCGGTGAAATAGCCACTGCTGATGAAATTCGGGACAATATAAATCGTTTCCGCTTCGATTTGCCCTAGGCATTGATGAAAATTAGGTTCCTCCTTCCAGAAACATTCGTGAACTTCAGAGAAGTGGTTTAATTTTCGGAGAGTCCAGGCATGATCATAAGTGGGGGTGCTGGAGTCAGCATTGACCGTCGAGCCGTGTCCGACAATTAAGAGAGCGGGCTTGGGCGTTGAAGAGGAAATCATGAGTTGAGAAGATGACAGGTGTTACGGATAATTCCACCCGTTTCTTTGAGAGGCACTATTTTCCTTAAAACTTCGGGCTTTTCATGCGAGAATGGATGGATATACTTTCATTCATGAGCGACAATTCTTCATTGCAACTTCCCGCGAGGAGCTGGCTTGCCAAGCTCAAAGATGACGATCGTAACGTTTTAGCTTCCTATGGAGAGTTCTTTCCAGGTCGTCCCGGTCAGCCGATTATTAATGAAGGAGAGATCCAAACTTTTCTTTATTTTGTGGTTCGAGGTAGTCTTACGGTGACTCGTACTACCGACAAAGGGGTTCATGTGGTGGGTGAAATTCCTTCCGGAGAATCGGTCGGAGAAATGAGCGTTTTCGATCGTCTGGAGGCACCTGCAAGTGGAACGGTGACCCCCAATGAATTCACGCAGCTTTGGCGCATCAGTCAGGAGTCGCTTGATCGGTTTCTCGAGGATAACCCTGTCGTTGCAAATACGATGCTGATCGGTTTAGTGGGCACGTTGTCAAATCGAATTCGAAAATTAAATCCTTTGATTCTATCGACGGTTGAGCAGATAGGGGAATAGTTTTCTTGATTGAGGGACTCAATCATTGATGGATCTGATTCATTCCGGTATTTAATTCTCAACGCAGGTTTCATGTGATGAAGAATATTTATGCGTTCGGTTTCTTAACCTTTTTTTTAGTTGGGCATTTATTTTCTCAAGTTCTCTCTGCGAACCCCCCCTTGAAAAAGGTCAAGGCTCGTGTGGGAGCGATTCAGATATTAGCGGAAGTGGCGGTAACTCCTCGGGAGTTGGCTCAGGGATTAATGTTTCGGGATCGTCTACTTGATAATTCCGGAATGATTTTTTGTCTTCAACGTGAGGAGCGAGCCTCTTTTTGGATGAAGAATGTTTCTATTCCTCTTTCGGTCGCCTACCTTGATCGTAAGGGAATTATCTTAGAGATTCTTGAGATGAAACCATTTGATGAGCGCGCCGTTTGGAGTCAAAGTGAAAAGGTCTATTACGCATTAGAGATGAATCAGGGGTGGTTTCAGTTGAATCAAGTGAAAGAAGGAATGAGGCTTGTCCTTGAGGGAAAAGAGTTAGAGTCATTAAGAGAGAATTCATTAAAATCTAAAAACAATGAATTTAGCCACAGAGAACGCAAAGAACTCAAAAATTAATTCCCTTTGTTTTTACTGTTTCACGCCCAATTCGGAAAAGGCCGGGTGCTCGTGAAGCGTTTTGATGAATCGCTTCACCGCCGGGGAGAGAACTCGTCCATTCCGATAGATAATTCCGAGGGGACGATGAATCGTGAACCCTTTAAATTCGACGGCGATCAAGGTGCCGTTTTTAATCTCTTGTTGAACGGTCGCCCTAGGAACAATCGAGACACCGGCATCGATTTCGACGGCCCGCTTGACTGTTTCGATATTGTCGAATTCCATCGAGGGGGACATGGAGACATTGGCCTCTTTAAAAATCTTATCAATCGCTTTACGGGTCGGGATATCGGGTTCAAAGCCGATAAATTTCTGATGGGAAATTGCATCGAGTGTGACTTCTTTATGGGAGGCTAAAGAATTTTGGGGATGGCAAATCAGGATCAGGTGATCTTTAAGAAAAGGTTCAATTTTGAGGTTTTTTTTCTGAACCGGGAAGGCGACTAAGCCGAGGTCACGGGTTCCGTCGAGTACATCGTCATAGACTTGATTCGAACGGCGATATTCGACATGGACATGGACATTCGGATATTCCTTGAGAAAGACCTTGAGATAGGGGGGGAGCTCGTGAAGTCCAATACTGTAAACCGTTGCGAGTCGAATTGTCCCTGAAACGACATTTCGCATTTCGGAGATTTGATGTTGGAGCTTATCGTAGGAGTAAATGATCTCTTTACTCGTCGCATAAAGAATGTGCCCTTCACGAGTTAAGGAGAAACGTTTACTGCTTCTCTCGATGAGAGGGGTATGAAATTTCTCTTCAAGACTTCGGATTTGTTGACTGACTGCAGATTGAGTGACAAAATTAAGCTGTGCCGCTTTGCTAAAGCTTTCAGTGTCGACGAGGTCACGAAAAACCTTAAAGGATTCAACTTGCATATCTTCTACAATAAGCAAACCTAATGAATATTCAAGGGAAATGATTAATTACTTATGACAATCGAAAGCCGATATCAAGAGATTCAAGAGAGAATGCGGCGTTCCTGCGAGAAAAGTGGGAGGGGAATTGAGGAAGTTTTGTTGATTGGGGTGACGAAGACTCACCCCCCAGAAACCGTCGAGGAGGGGCTTCGCTTAGGGATTTTGCATTTGGGTGAAAATAAAGTTCAAGAGGCCCTTGCGAAAAAGAATCTGATTGGAGAAAAAGGGATTTGGCATTTGATCGGGCATTTGCAGGGGAATAAAGTAAAAAATGCGGTTCAAATTTTCGATCAGATCGATTCAGTGGATACTTTGGCTCTCGCTCAGGAGATATCGAAACGTTGTGAGGTGATTGGGAAAAGAATGGGAGTATTAATGGAGGTCAACGTTTCTGGGGAGGGGAGTAAATTTGGGGTTAAACCGGAGCAGGCGGCACGATTAGCAGAGGAGATAAACCAATTGCCATCTCTTGAACTAAGGGGATTAATGACAATGGCTCCTTGGATGGAGGATTCAACGAAAACGCGTCCTTACTTTGCACAGTTGAGAGAGTTACGGGATCGAATTCAGCAAGAGACGGGGCTTCATCTTCCCGAGCTTTCGATGGGGATGAGCCAAGATTTTGAGGTCGCAATTGAAGAGGGGAGTACGATGATTCGACTCGGAACGGTTTTATTTGGAACAAGGCCCAAGCCGACAGCGGAATTCTTCGAGGATTCGATTTAACCCCCAAGTTAAATTCAAAACACTCCAATTTGAAGAGACCACACAACCTTCAACTCGCGTGAATATTTCTCAATATGCAAGAAATCCGATTGGAAATAACCGTCAAGTAGTGACCGAGATCCCTGGATTATTGGTCAATCATCTTTATGGACCTCATGATACCACTTTTAATAGTTCCTTTCGAAATCAAGCGGTGGCCAATTACATGGACGGCATTCCGGTCTCTCGGCACCCCAAGCAAGCGGGGGATTTGAATTTTCTACCCAATCTCGATAATGTAGAGAGAATTGATTTTTACAATAATGCCTCCACCTCTTTGGGGGTGAGAGGAATCAGTAGCATTAATTATGTGACAAAAAATCCGACGCTTGATACTCCATTTCGGTTGAGTACAAATCATACTCTGGGGAGTAATGAGTTGTATTCGATGAGCACTCAAGCCGAAGGGACGGTGGATCAGTTTGGATATCTTTTAAGTGTTTCTCACCAACAAATGGATGGAATTCGTCATAATTCCGACTTTTCAGATTTTACCTCGAACGCTAAATTTTTGTTCAATCCCAATGAAGATCAACTCTGGACTTTAGGTTATTTTTCCGAGGAACTTGAGAGAGGGGAGCCAGGGGGGCTGACCACGACACAATATAATAGCAATCGAGATAATATTTCACGACGTCTCAATCGAGAATGGAATGGAAAGCACACGGGCTATCTCCGGACCAATATTAAACTTTCTGAGGATGCCGGTTTTGAAATGACGGGATATGGATCGATAGAAGATCATACGACCCGAGAACAATTGGGAACAGAAGCCGGAGGACTTAATGCCACACGCCTAAGAAATTCGACGGTGATTGGAGCTCGCGCAAAGCTTTATAAAACATGGGATATACAGGGGGACAAACAAAATCTAAATGTGGGCTTTGACTATGATTTTTACAAGGATACGAATAGTGCGCATCAAGCCACCCAATTATCACTCAATGATACCCGAGCTCGATATCTGACGAGACGCTTGTCTCATGGAGGAGGAGTTTATTTAGAAAACCAATTTCAATTTGGAAAATTTAAGATCACCCCGGGGGCTCGATTAGATATTTATTCGGTGGCAGCCATTGATGATTACTATAATTTAACACTGGTTTCTGGCAGACGTGACTACCCGAATATTGATCGAACCCAAGTGGATTTTATTCCAAAATTTTCACTACAAACTTCTTATGAAATACTTCATAAAACCGATTTGTTTTTAGAGGTGATGCAAGACCATACCAATATCGATGTTGATACCTTATCACAGCCTGGATCTGCAACGAAAATTTCTTCTGGAAATTTTTCGCCTCAAAATACAGTGAAATATGAAGGAGGACTTCGCGGAAATATTCGCCCTTGGGCTGATTATTCGGGGAGTCTTTTTTTAATCGATGCGGATGATATAATGACGACGACAAACTCAGGATCCATCACGATTGCACAAAATAACAGGCGATTGATTACTCGGGGGATGGAAGGCAAAATGCGGGTCGTAGTGACACATCTTTGGCAAGACTTGATTGAAAATAAATCGAAGTATGAGCCATCAAAATGGGGGGATGTTGCGTTGTCTGGAAACATCTCAATCTTAGATTCACAAACTGTGTCAGGGCGAGATCTGGATCGACAACCCCCCACTTCTCCTGATTTTACGATCAAAGGAGGTCTTTATTATACTTATGAGAAGTTGATAAAGATGGGGATTACGGGAATGTGGGTTGAAGAGTATTTTGCGGCTTCAGATAATTCTACTCCAGGGACGGGAATTCCCCGGGATATCCCAACCTTTATGGTTTGGGATTATAATTTTGAGATTTGGCCCATTGAAAATCGACTGCGATTGATGTTTGGAATTCACAATATTTTTGATGAGGACTATTATATGTCTGCAAGTAATCTTGGGATTGATCCAGCTCCCCAGCGTAACTTTTATCTGGGTGTCGGTTTAGTTTTTTAACACCATTCATATAAATAAAGCCTGTCCCAACGGTATTGAGGGACTAATTCTAATGAATTGTCATTTTCAAAATCAACGATAAAAAAGATAATGAGCGATTCAGCTTATTCATTTTTAATGCGAATGCTATAATTTAGTTCAAATTGAATTTAGAAATATGAAAGCCCCTTACATTCATGCTGATTTTTTGTTGGAATCCCCTGAGTCGATTGAATTGTATCGTCGATTTTCCTCGGGACAGCCCATTATCGACTTTCATTGCCATCTATCGCCCCAAGAGTTAGCCCAAAATAAGCGATGGGAGAATCTGACTCAGATTTGGCTCTACGGAGATCATTATAAGTGGCGTGCAATGAGGACTGCTGGAGTCGCCGAAGAATATTGTACCGGGAGAGCTTCGGACGAAGAGAAATTTCGTAAATATGCAGAGATCGTTCCGTTGCTGATTCGTAACCCGCTATATCATTGGAGTCATCTTGAGCTTGATCGCTACTTTGGAATCTCTGACTTACTTCTTAGTTCGGAAACGGCAACGACTGTTTGGAATAAATCGAATCAGATCCTAAAATCTCCTGATTTTTCTGCATGGTCAATTCTTCAAAAATTCAAAGTCGAGGTTATTTGTACGACTGATGATCCGATTGACTCTTTGGAATTTCACCGCCAAATCAGAGAAGAGGGAAAATGTCCTGCGCATGTTTATCCTACGTGGAGACCCGATAAGGCTTTAGCCGTTGATCGTAAAAATATTTTTATCGATTGGATTCGAAGCCTTAGTCTCGTTTCTGGAGTTCAAATCCATGATCTTCTGACACTCTTAAGCGCACTTCAAATACGTCATGATTTTTTTGCTCAAATGGGTTGTAAGCTCTCCGATCGTGGAGTGGAGACTGTTTGGTCATTGGACTGTAGTTTGCAAGAGGCGGATTTAATCTTTCAAAAGGGACTTCGGGGAGAAGCCGTTTCTTTAATCGAAACGGAAAAATACAAGTCTTTTATGCTCCATGAACTTGCCCTGATGGATGCGGAAAAGGATTGGACGATGCAGATCCATTACGGAGCGATGAGAAGTAATAACACCAAAATGCTTCAAAAAGTAGGGGTCGATTCAGGTTTTGATTCGATTGGAGATCTACCGATTGCGGCAAGTCTTTCGAAGCATTTGGATCGTTTAAATACCGTCGATAAGCTTCCCAAAACAATTCTGTATAATTTAAATTCTCGTGATTTTGATCTGATCGCAACCATGATTGGAAATTTTCAAAATGGAACGATTTCAGGGAAAATGCAAATGGGCAGCGGCTGGTGGTTTATGGATCAGATCGATGGAATGAAGCGGCAGATCGAGTCTCTCTCTCAATTGGGGTTACTCTCCTGTTTTGTCGGAATGTTAACCGACAGTCGTTCTTTTCTCTCTTATACTCGACATGACTATTTTCGACGGATTCTTTGTCAAATTCTTGGGGAGGAGATGAAGAGAGGGCTTCTACCTCATGATTTTGAACTTGTGGGGAGTGTGGTCGAGCGAGTGAGTTATTTGAATGCTAAAAACTACTTTAAGTTTGGGAACTAAACTTTAACTTTATTTTAGATTAGACCTTCGGAGGGGTCATGGTGAGCCAGCCGCTTTTGAAGTAATCTTCAATCCCTTTTTCTAAGGTATATTGCGGTTCCGTCTTGAGCTCTTTTTTGGTGGCACTCAGATCGGCCTCGGTGTGAGGCTGGTAGAAGGGGTAGGGATTATCGAAGTAATCCGGGGTGATTTTTAACTTCAGGACCTTGTTGAGAGTCTCGATGATATCATTAAAAGACCGTGGTTTTCCGGATCCAGCATTGAAGACCCCAGATTTTTTCGCCTTGGTGAAGCCGGCGATGGTGAACTCAACGATATCTTTCACATAAATGAAATCTCGTTTTTGTTCGCCATGTTTAAAAACTCTCGGGCGTTTTCCTGCGAGCATTTGATGGGCTAGTTGGTAGGTCATGCTCGCTGCCGACTTTTTATGGGTTTCGCGTGGCCCGTAAACATTGAAATAGCGAAGTCCGACAACCTTCTGGCGAGGGTATTCCCTGAGAAATTGAGCGGCTAGATTTTCGAGCTGAACCTTAGAGAATCCATAGACATTGGCCGGCTTACGAGGATCGGAGAGACGATTGATTCCGGCAGCGATTCCGTAGGTGGCGGCAGAAGAGGCATACACGAGGGAGGTCTTCTTACCGGCAATAAATTTGAGGATATTCCGCAGACTCTCGACATTATCGTAGGTCTGTTTGAACTGATCGTGTTCGGTCGTGTCGGTGATCGAACTTAAATGAAAAATCGCCTCAAAAGTGGTTTTCCCCAAAAGTTGTGAAAGGCAGATCTTTGAAAGATCATGGGCGATGAAATCTCCTTTGAATCCTTCGAGATTACGAAAGTGACCTGATCTAAAGTCATCAATGACAATGAGGTCGTGTTTCGGAAAACGTTCTTGTAAGGTAAGGGCGAGGTTTGAACCAACAAAACCTGCTCCGCCAGTGACGAGGATCTTTTTTGACATTCGAGGAGATTAAAGAGAAAAAATAAAATTGAACAGAAATAACTATTTTTCGGTACCACCGTCAAAAATCGGAACAGATAACGGGGGAATACAAGGAGCTTGTTTGAGCCGCAAAAGAACGCAAAGAACGCAAAAATAAAAAAAATACAGCGACCTCTCTAGTGAATGCAGGAATGCTTGAAAAAACAAAGGGGAATTATTTTTGTTTTTGCGTTCTTTTGCGGCTAAATTATCTGTTTTTATGTTCAAATAATCACGAGAGTTGATTATTATATTGATTTATTATGGGGGCGAGTATTATTAACCGATGTTAGGAGCGAAAATCCCCTCAAATGAGTCCAAGCGTTTAGAGGCCTTGTCTCAATTTGAGATCATGGATTCTGATTTTGAAGAGGCCTATGATCAGATTGTCGAGCTTGCTTCGAAAATTTGTCAGACTCCGATCGCTTTAATTAGCTTGCTGGATGAAAAACGCCAATGGTTTAAGGCCAAAGTCGGACTTGAGGTTCGGGAGACCCCTCGTGAGCTAGCCTTTTGTGGATATGCGGTTTATGAGTCGAGTTCTCTGATTGTTCAAGATACTTGGTTAGACGATCGATTTAAGAGTCATCCTTTAGTATTAGGGGATCCCAGGATTCGATATTATGCCGGATTTCCGATTCAAGCGGAGAACGGGGTTACTTTAGGGACGGTCTGCGCAATCGATCGTATTCCACGAGAATTAAGTGTCGATCAGCTGCGCTCTTTAGAGATTTTAGCCAATCAGGTGCAGTCGTTGTTAGAGTTGCGCAAGGCCTCTTTAAAGATTAAAAACTATTTACAGGAATTGGAGGAGGCCTCTCTATTAAAAACAAAGTTTTTTTCACAGCCATCCCACAGGGATGGTTTTTTCATAAGTTTTCCTGGGTAAAGGGGTGTATTTTTGGATATTTGGGTTTAAAGATTTTGGTTTGATCTTTTGCTGTCCCATAGGATCAGGCCGTCATGAACTTAATCATTCCCGGCAAGAAGCATCGCTCGGGATGCGCCCGTATTTTACGTTTTTTAGGTTG
This sequence comes from Methylacidiphilum caldifontis, assembly GCA_945860255.1. Classification (GTDB taxonomy): domain Bacteria; phylum Verrucomicrobiota; class Verrucomicrobiia; order Methylacidiphilales; family CAMAQI01; genus CAMAQI01. The sequence continues at coordinate 8,132 of CAMAQI010000022.1, read as the reverse complement.
TGCTGTCCCATAGCGTTTGAGGAGTTCCTGAAGACTCATCGGCATCCATAAAGCGGCTCGCAGTAACGTGAAGAGTCGGGTGAAGCTTCCGCTCCAGCGGTGGAGGTGAGCGATAAAGCGCAGGAGAACGTAAACCAATAGGGCGATCCAAATCTGCCATTTGACGGCATTTTCATTGTATCCCAAGAAGTCAGCCAGTTGAAGCGTCTGCTTAATTTGTTTGAAGAAGACCTCGATTTGCCAGCGACACCGATAAAGATCACACACGCTCGATGCAGCCCATTCCATCTGGTTGGTAATAAAGACCATCTCTCTTGGCTTTCCATCCACTTCAACGATGGCGACCACCCGCCTCAAGTTTTGAGGGTAATCCTGGGGTGTTGTCACGCCCGTGAGTCGAATCGTCTGATCTTTCAAGATATTTCCTGAAACAGGATGGCTTTTGACAACCCGATATTGGAGGTTGTCTTTAGGTCGACTTACCCAAAAGATTCCCCGTCGGGTCAACTCCGCGAGATGGAAAAACACCGCATAGGCTTTGTCAAAAACAACGATTTCACCCTCTTTGACCCCTTGGCAAAGTTCCAAGGTTCGCTGGCTATCATGCTCATCGGCGGATTCCACCACCACAAAGCGGGGAAGCATACTTTGGAGCTCCAGTCTTAAATGACACTTCGCGGCAGCCTTGCGTCTTCGATGTTTTGCCCAGTCCATGCTGTGAGCGATCAATGCAATCGTGGAAGAGTCCACTAAATGGATCAGACGCTTGAATCGAAAAGCAAAAGACCCGCGACTTCTTCTGGAAAACGAGGGACTGATCGATTGAAGATGCTCCAAGACCTTCCAAAAAAGCTGACGAGCCATCTCTGGATCTCGCTGACGATTGGCATGCGAAAAAGTGTTTCGAGAGGGCGCTTTCGCCCCGCGAATAAATTGCAGCCGAGCTTTGAGCATCCCCAATGCGTCACAGACATCGTTCAAACTCAGAGAATGAAACAACTGCACATACATCAAACTCAAAACGTGACTCCAAGGACTAAATGTCCTCGCTTTTTGATCTACCCCCGTTTCCCTCGCTAACTTTGACACTAAATGCGTCGGAATGATTTTACAAATCTCCCCCAGCATGGAAAATGCTTTGGGTTTGGGTGCCTGTTTTTTGGACTTTTTATTCATCCCTCTACCTTGTGGCAGAGTAAACAGCGCCCAAACCTTTTTATTTTACAGAAAATTCAACCATCCCTGTGGGATGGCTGTGAGTTTTTTTCTCTTATCTCCCATGATTTGCGTGCGCCCTTTAATGGGCTTCTCGGTTTTTCCAGTTTACTGAAGGAGGGAGCCAATTCGATGAGTTCGGCGGAGATCGCATTGATGGCGAATGACATTCATAGCTCAGCTTCAGAAGCCTACGCTCTTTTAAATAATTTACTCGAATGGTCGATGCTGGAGCGAGGGCTGATTCAGCCTCAGTATAGCGAAATTGAGTTAGGAGCAATGATCGGTAAAATACAGTTACTTTATCGGGATTTACTGGCTCAAAAGAAAATTAAATTTTCTATGGATCCAAAAAGTTTTCTTGGATTGATGAAGACTGACTCAAGAATGTTAGAAACCGTTATTCGTAACTTGATCTCAAATGCCATTAAGTTTACTCCAATTGAGGGAGGGATTGATTTTTCTGTGATTCGAACAAGCCGAGACTACACGTTTGTGGTTCGAGATTCAGGATTGGGGATAAGCCAGGAAAAGATCGCCACGATTTTCGCTTCGTTTGCGATTTCCTCGACATTAGGAACCGCGGGAGAGCGGGGGTCAGGTCTTGGACTGAATATTTGTCATCAATTTGTCAAACAGCTCAATGGAAAGATCGAGATCGAATCAGAGATTGGCAAGGGGACGGTTTTTCGAGTTGAAATTCCTTGTCAGAGATTATTATAAAATTAGATTAAAGAATGTGATTTTATTGCATCGTATTCGACTTTTATTTCTAGGTTGGAAACGATTTGCTGATTTTCTTCAAACTTGTTTTTTTATTCTCCTTGTCTCACTTTTGATCTCTCTCCTTGTCCAAGAGGTGATTCATCAACAGAGGGGAGTGGGAGGAGCGTCGACCTCATTTTTTTTGGGGATCGCTTCGGTCATGCTCTTTTTTTTAAATCATAAAAAGTTAATGGTTGCCCGATGGGTCGCTTTAATGGCGATCGTATGGACGACTTTACTCTGGCTTGATCTCTTGCTCCCCGGAGCGATTAATGCACCGATAGGGCTTCGGTTATTTAAAGGGTTTGGATATGAGTATCTTTCTCTTGCTGCTTTTTCCGCTATTTCTCTTTTTGGGTTAGGATATCCGTTTTTCTGGATGGGGAAAAGTCGTATTGCAATCATGATTATGACCGGGCTTGGGGTCTCTCTCATCGGCTTTTTACTCTTGAGTGGGATTATTGTTTTTGAACGTACCATCGATTATTCGCATTTCTTGAGTTTATGTGCGGCCTCATTATTCTTAATTATTTTTGGAGCGGTCATTTTAGTGAAAGGAATTCAAGATTGTCTCGAAGAGGGGACAGGATATTGGTCTCTGATTCCCTATGCCGCCGCCTCCGTGATGTTTCTGATAACGACAGTGTTGTGGTCAGCTTTCCATATTCATGAGCAACAGATTTGGATGCGAGAAGTTGATTCTTATTCCGTAAAGATCGGAGATCGAATTGAGCAAAAGTTGAATGTATTAAGCTTGGAGCTCGAGAGGTTTAATCGATTGATGTTTTATCGAGAGGGGAAGTTGGCTTTAGAATGGCAGAAGGAGGCCCGAATTCTTTTAGATTATGAAAAAGCGGTTTTATTCATCGATTATTTCCCTCGGTCAAATTTAGAGAGGAAGATGGTGAGAGCAAAAGAAGGGAGTTCTTTTAACCGAATTTCTTACCAACAGATCGATTTAGCGGCAGAGAAATCAATGTTGAATCATTCGCCATGGATGACCGATCCTTTTATCATTCAAGAGGGAAGGTATGGGATCGGCTTTCTTTCGACCTCTCATTCGCCCGGTCAACGTTTTTCCGGATTTTTGATGGGGATCGATTTTGAGCCGCTTTTTAACGATCTGATCGACAGTGAGCATATTCCGATCGATTTTCGGATGAAGTGCGGGAGTTTGATTTTAAGAGACTTCGAGGAGAAGGAAAGTTTTACGGCAAAAAATCTATTTTCGACAGAAATCTATTTGTACGGCGTTAGCTTTACGATTGAGAGCGTACCGAAAAAACTTTTTTTTCAAAAACGGGATCAATATTTATCCATTTGTTTTTTTGTCGCAGGTCTTGCTTTCTCTGTATTATTTGGAGTTTTAATTGGTCTCTACATTCATCTGCATCATGATTCTTTAGAGTTGCGCGAGATTAATGATCGTTTGGGATTTGAAATCGAAGAACGACGCAACGTCGAGAGAGAGGGGGATCAAAAAAATCGAGATTTAGAGACCTTAATCTACGTGGTTTCTCATGATTTGAGGGAGCCCTTGCGAGGAATTGAAAGCTTTTCACGGCTTATCTATGAACGCTATTTGGATCGTTTGGATGAAAAGGGTCAGGATTTTTTACGCAGAATCGTCTTTTCCTCGATGCGCTTAGATCGACTCCTCGACGATATTACGATGCTTTCTCGAGTTCAGAGAGCTGAGCCCCCCACGGCGCCGATTCCGGGGAGAGAGCTTGTGATGGAGGCATTAAGTCGATTAGAGGCTGTTTCGAAGGCGAAGAATGCGATGATCTCCGTTGATCGGGATATTCCCTCTCTTTGGGTGAATCGAACGTGGGGAACGCAGGCGATCTTTAATTTAATTGGCAATGCGTTGAAGTTTACGAATCCTCAACAAGATCCAGAGATTTTAGTGAAAGCCTATCGGAGTGAAAATGGAGAGCAGGAGGGGATCCAGGTATTCGATCGAGGACCAGGGGTGAAGGCGGAGCAAGTGGAGCGAATTTTCAAGCTGTTTCAACGCGCTGTGGGACGAGAGATTGAGGGGACGGGAGCGGGACTCGCCATTGTGAAACAGATTGCCGAGCGTCATGGGGGGAGCGTTTTTTATGAGAATCGTGAGGGAGGGGGAAGTTGTTTTACGCTGACTTTTTCGAGGAGAGATCGATCTGTGATTTCAGAAAGTGAGGCGGGATGAGAGAGGTGAAGTTTTTAAGGGTCGATGACCATGAGGATGACTCCATTCTTTTTCGAGAGATGTTGGATGACTCCGGTTTTGTTGGAGAGGTTGTCAGCCTTGGCGGAGCGAACGAGGCTTGGGAGTATTTAGAGAGGTTGCGGAGGAACGGTTTACTGGAAGAGGTCGGAATTATTTTTTTAGATTTGAATATGCCAATGAAAAATGGATTTGAGTTTTTGGATGAATTGATGAGCGATTCTGACTTCAAAAAAATCCCGGTGATGATAGTTTCGGGAAGCCGACGAGAGAGTGAAAAAGAGGGGGCTTTGTCGAAAGGGGCGATCGCCTATATCTCGAAGCCGATCGCCTTTGAACATATCGTGACAGCGATTCAGGGGCTATCGATGAGATGGTCGCTCTCCTAGTGAAGTATTCTTTAAAACCTTCCCTCTCGTGTAGCGCAAAACCCATTGGAGTAAGGCTACAAATAGTAAAAAAGCTGAGCCATTATCGTTTGGCACAGGAGCCAACAACAATCACCATGCCACTAGGATTAATCAAGCTTTACGAACTCAAAACAAAAAGCCCTAGAAATCACAGAAAAATTTAACTTTATAATGGACAAAATATAGGAATTTTGTCCATTATGGCGTAATGGCTAATTTTCGTGATATTGTCCTTACTCAAAAAAATGAACTTGAGATTCAACTTAAGCGTAGCTATGTAGAACGAAATTTTTCTCTCCGCTACACGACAGAAACCGACTTAGTTCGTGTCGTCATTGGTCCTCGTCGCGCAGGAAAATCTACTTTTGCCATCCATTTGCTTCATAAGTTAGGTGGGGGCGGCTATGCAAATTTTGATGATGAACGTCTTGCCAATCTTACCGAGGCGGATTCACTTCTTGCGGCCATTGACGAAATTTACGGTAACCCCCTCCATATTCTCTTTGATGAAATTCAAAATTTCCCCAAGTGGGAGCTTCTGATTAATCGTCTCCAGCGTACCGGTAAACACCTGCTGATTACTGGCAGTAACGCCAATTTGCTCAGCAGTGAGCTTGCAACTCATCTTACCGGGCGTCATCAATCTGTAATTTTGCTTCCCTTTTCATTTTCAGAAATTTTAGCATCAACTGGAAAGCAAAATACTTCGGCCGAAACATCCGCCGTTTTTGACAAATTTTTAATGGAAGGCGGCTACCCTGAGCCACTGTTGCGAGGAGCTAATCGAGTTGATTATCTACGTGATTTAGTTCGTGCAACCTTGCTAAAGGATATCGTCCGACGCTATAAAATTCGCTCCAGTGCTGGACTTGAAGATGTTGCCCATTACTTTTTTTCAAATGTAGCAAAGGAGTTCTCCTTTAGGACTGTCGCATCGGTAGCAAGAGTTTCCAGTCCGACAACGGCCGAAAAGTATACTCGAATGCTTTGTGAATCATTTTTGATTTTCACACTAAACCGACTTTCATTTAAAGCCCGTGAAAGAAGTTCCGCTAACAAAAAGGCTTATGCCATCGATCCTGCTCTTGCTGTTTGCCTTGGAACTAGACCCGGACAAGATTTGGGCAGACTCGCTGAAAATGTAATTGCCATTGCATTGTGGCGTCGACAGATGGCTGGTGAAATCGATCTTTTTTTCTGGAAAAGTAAAGAACTTCACGAAGTTGATTTTGTAATTAAAGAAAGAGGGAAGATCTCTCAACTCATCCAAGTGTGCGTCGATTTGTCAGACCCTCATACCAGAACACGCGAATTTAGGGCTCTTGTAAAGGCCAGTGAGGAATTACGGTGCAACGTGTTAATTTGTTTAACGAGAGGTCAAAATGCTGTGGAAGATTTCACATGGAATGGAACAACGGTTCAGATTCGGGTCATTTCCATGGAAGACTGGTTACAGCAGATTTAATCCCTTTCATTTATTGTTTTGTTTTCGGCTAGTCCGGTTTATGATTGGAGCTCGCGGATTTTGAGAAGTGCTTTTTCGTAGCTTTGGCGTTGCATGAAGTGACGGAGTTCCGACTCGAGATCGTGGTGATATTTTTTTTGGAGCTCCCCCAAGTTTTTAATGAGAGGAAGAAGGTCTGGGGGATTGGGCTCTTTCTGAAGGGGGATGGCTTTGAAGTAGCGCTCTAAAGCAGTGGCGAGTTCGTTTAAGATTTCGGGGTTCATTGAAGGAAGGATAAGTATTTTTGATTTATTGGCAATCTATGGCAGTAATTCAGGGCAACTTTATTTCGGAATTCCTCGTTCGAGATTATCAGAGGAATAATGAGTTTGTGATTTGACTAATTAATCCAAGAGTTTCATACAATTTCTTTTGACTCTGTAGAGAACTATTATCGTTTAGTTTTGTATCTTCTTTATTATCAAGGAGATAATTTTGTATGAGTTTCTAGGAAAGGTGCTATTCTGATAATAAGGGAGAATTTGACATTAGTCATATGATCACTATTGATGCTGTGCGGGAGTTAATTCCACCGATCCTTCTTTTTCGTCAAGATCTCTCTTTAGCATTTGCCAGTCCTGCTGCTGAATTGATATTAAAATCATTCCCACCTCCGGTTTTGGTTGATAATCCAGATATCAAGGCTCAAGCGGTTTCCGTGGATTCACTCTTAGGAATTATTCAAGAATTTATGAGGTCGGAAGCAAGGGAAATTACCTTTTTAAGATCTTATTTGATGAATGGAAAAGAGAGGACTTTTGAAGTGCGCATCAAGCGATGGGAAGTGGAGGGAGTGCTTGGAATTGCGGTGACTTTTCATGATTTCACTTCGTTTGTAGAAGCAGAAGGGCATCTTTTAGAAAGTGAGGGGAAATTCCGTGCGTTAGCCAATGCGGCACATGATGGGGTGATTTTAATGGATGACCATGGAAAGGTTATTTTTTGGAGTCGAGCGGCTTCGAGAATTTTTGGCTATACCCCCCAAGAGACAATAGGACAAGAGTTGGAGTTTTTAATTTTTCCCTTTCGATACCATCAGGCATTCAAAAATGGGTTTGAGAATTGGAGGCCGAATGCAGAGGGAAAATGGGAAGGGGAAACCCTCGAAGTTGCGGGGCTTCATAAGGAGGGGCATGAGATTCAAATCGAGTTTTCCCTTTCGTTCGTGAAAATGGATTCGGTCTGGAATGGGGTATCGATCGTACGCGATGTTACGGAGCGAAAACGAGTGGAGGAGGCGTTATTTCGAAGTGAGTATAAAATGCGCAGCATGATGGAGTCGATGAGTGATCCCTGTTTTGTTTGCTCTGATTCATTTGAAGTCGAATACGCCAATCCTGCGATGCGTCAGATATTTGGGGATGTGATGGGAGGGCCGTGTGCGGCAAAGATTTTTAATTGTGAAAAGGATTGTCCGATTTGTCATTATAAGCCCATTGAGGGGTCTATTTGTTCAAATCATGAGATCCGCCATCCCGATAACGGGCGAATTTTTAAAGCGACGAGTTCGCCTTTGACCAATGCCAATAGTACGATTTCCAAATTGACGGTTCTTCGAGATATAACCGATGAGAAGGAGATGCAGGTTCGTCTCACTCAATCGCATAAACTTGAGGCGATCGGTCAATTAGCCGCAGGGGTGGCGCATGAAATTAATACCCCCGCTCAATTTATTGGGGATAATATCAGTTTTCTCAAAAAGAATTGGACTTTAGTCGATAAGATCCTTCAGGATTATCTAAAGAAAGAGGGGGCGACCATTGACGAGAAGGGGAGAAAGTCGCTGCAATTTTTACTTCAAGAGATTCCCAAGGCAGTCAATGATGCGGGCGAGGGGATCAATCGAATTTCAACGATCGTGAAGGCGATGAGGGAGTTCTGAGGTGGTCCCCATTCTTCGACCAGAAGCTTATTTAAATAAGCTATGGTGGTTGGGACTGAGGAGATTGTAAGAGAAGGGAGAATGATCTTCAAGCTTAATCCTTTGATCCATCTGATTTTGGTTCTGGAGTGTAAGGAACGAAGT
>CAMAQI010000021.1 GCA_945860255.1 Methylacidiphilum caldifontis | reverse complement strand
TCCTTCTTACGACGCTTCTCCCAGACAAGCTACAAACTCGTCCGTTGGTTGAGATCCCACTGGAAAATTAACTCTTCTCTGACCAACGCCCTAAATCAATTAACACTTCTTTATTCAAAACTTTGAAAAAGACAAGGGAACACCGATGTGAAAAATACACTTCACTAGGAGCTAGAGGCAACTAGGTTTTTGAATTCATAATTCCGAATTTCATAGTCTATTAGCCTAATAACCTCACAGTCTTACAGTCTATTAGTCTAACAGCCCGAATCCCGTAGGTATTTTCAGTCGACAGCGGCCACAAAAAACTCGCTTTTTAGTGTTTCAAGACTAGATTTTCATTATGACTTTAACTGCTATTCTCACTCCTGATTTAGATGGGGGCTTTGTTGCGCTTAATCCAGAGACAGGAACAACGACGCAGGGAGATACACTTCAAGAGGCTCTATTAAACTTAAAAGAAGCAACAGAGCTTTATTTGGAGGAATTTCCGCAGAAAACTTCTTTTCCTTCTTTGATGACGACCTTCGAGATTGCGCATGCCTAAATTGCCGCATATCAGCGGACGTGAATGTGTTGCTGCGCTTCAGAAACTTGGCTTTTCGGTGATGCGTCAAAAGGAAAATCATATTGTGATGAGAAATGGTTCGAAAGGATGCGTGGTTCCAAACCACAAAGAAATTCGAACAGGAACATTATCGGGAATTTTAAAGCAGGCGGATGTGGGCGTCGAAGATTTTATCAATCACTTGTAACGGGCTATTGGGCGATGAGGCTATCCTGCTCTTGAGCTATTCAGCGAGCCCGCTATTAAGCTAAAACTATGAAATTACTCGTTACAGGTTCATCTGGCCTCATCGGATCTGAAGTTTCAACCTATTTTGATTCATTAGGATGGGAGGTTCACGGTCTGGATAATAATCAGCGGGAGGTCTTTTTTGGGCCTGGGGGTAATACCCGATGGAATCAGGAGCGTCTTCAAAAAACTCTTTGCTCTTTTTCTCATCATGAAGTGGACATTAGGGATCGAAAAGGAATCTTAGATTTATTAAAGGAGATTCGACCGGATGCGATTGTACATACTGCGGCACAACCGTCCCATGATCGTGCGGCGGCAATTCCCTTTGATGATTTCGATACCAATGCGGTAGGAACACTCAATCTTTTAGAGGGATGCCGTCAATTTTCTCCTGAGGCGCCTTTTGTTCATCTTTCCACTAATAAAGTTTATGGGGATCGTCCGAATCAGATCCGACTCATCGAAAAAGAGAGTCGTTGGGATTATGATGATACTGAATACGAAAATGGCATCCCAGAAACATTCTCAATCGATCAGTCGAAACATTCGCTTTTTGGGGCATCGAAAGTGGCGGCGGATGTGATGGTTCAGGAGTATGGGCGATACTTTGGAATTCCTTCCTGCTGTTTGCGTGGTGGATGCTTAACGGGGCCGAATCATTCAGGGGTCGAGCTGCATGGATTTTTGAGCTATCTGATTAAATGCAATTTGGAGCAAAAGGAGTACACCGTTTTTGGATATAAAGGCAAGCAGGTCAGGGATAATATTCATTCGCTGGATGTTGCTAAATTTATTCATGCCTTTATAGAAAAGCCCCGATATGGCGAGGTTTACAATATTGGGGGTGGAAAAGAGAATTCGGTTTCGATGCTTGAAGCCTTTGATCGAGTCGAGAAATTGACGGGAAAGAAACAGATTTATCGGTATCTGGATCAAAATAGAGCGGGAGATCACATCTGTTATTACAGTGATCTTCGGAAAATGAAGGAGCATTATCCTCAATGGGGAATTATGAAGTCGCTCGATGATATTTTTGGAGAGATTGTGGAGAGTGGGCTATACAGTCGCAAAGCGACTTTAGGCTAATAGACTGTAAGGCTGTAAGGCGGATAGCTAAATAGCGAGAAGCAGGAGGCTTGGCTAATCGACTAATGGGCTGTACATTCCTACGGAATTTGGGCTGATGGGTAGATTTAAACCCAACAGCCAATTAGCCTAATAGCCTCACAGCCTAAAGTCGCTGGCGACTGAACAGCCTAACAGTCTATTAGGCTATCCTGCTAACAGGCTATTGAGCGAATTTGACAAAGCTTATTTTATGCGTTATTTTTATGCGTTATGAAAAGTTATTCGATTATGCAAGCGCAGCATAACCTCAGCCGTCTTTTAAGGGAGGTTGAATTGGGTGAGGAGATTTTAATCACCCGAAGGAAGGAAGTGGTGGCAAAAATCAGTCCTCCTCCAACTTTGGATCAGATACAGTTTCCTGACTTTTTAGCCCGAGGAAAGAGGACATGGGGAGAGGGGTGGAAGGGGAGTTCAACGGATCAACTTTTAAATGAGGGAAGAGAAGAGCGATGATCGCTTATTACGACACTTCCGTCATTCTTAAGCTTTACACATGGGAATCTGAGTCCGATCGAATTCAGCAAATGGTGGTTCAGGAGGGATCCGCAATATTGTTCACTTCCCTCCACCTTTCCGAATGTACGAGCGCACTGATGTTAAAAGTCTTTCGTGGGGAATGTTCCGATTTTCAATCGAAGAGAGCGATTGCGGATATCGAAGAGGACTTGGCAAATTTGGTTTTGAGAAGGCAGGCGATTGATTGGGAAGCGGCTTGGCAGGAGACAAGAAATTTTTCATTGAGTCACTCCGCGTCTTTGGGCTGTCGAACTTTGGATTCCTTGCATGTTGCGTGTGCTCGGCAAATACAGGCTCAAAAATTCATCACAGGGGACAAGCGACAGGCTGCATTAGCGAAACAGGCTGGCATGGATGTGTTTCTTCCCATCTAGGTTTGTGCAGAGTGGCTCAATAGTCTGGTAGCTAAATAGCTGGTTAGCATGTAGCGGGTAGCATGTAGCGGGTAGCGGCAGCAGATAGCTAGGAGCTAGTGGCTAAAAGCTATCGGCTATTGGACTAATGGGCTGTGCATCTCTACGGGATTTTGACTGATGGGTACAGAACGTGCTAATGGGCGGATGGACTGTACAGTCGCTGAGCGACTTTGGGCTGATGGGCGATGAGGCTAATGGCTGTTAGCTGGTGGCAGGTAGCTATAAGCTATCGGCTAGTGGACTAATGGGCTGTTAGACTGTTAGGTTTGAAATTGGATCTTCCTAATAGCCTTACAGCCGATTAGTCCATCAGCCCAAGTTGCGCAGCAACTTTACCGCCGAGATTGACATCAAATAGCAACCATTGTATATTGATATTATGATGAAAACACAGGTTCAAATGCCAGATTACCTTTATAAAGAGGCTAAGAGGATTGCGGATCAATATGAAATGAGTCTTGCGGAGGTTGTTCGACGGGGAATTGAGCGGATTATTCCTTCTTATCCTGAACGTGAAAAGGAAGGTAAAGTTTGGGAGTTACCTCGGCTTTCTCTTTCCCTGAAGGAAGATCCCTTTCAAGATCCTGATTGGCGGGAGAAATTGAATCAACGAGGGAATGATTAAAATGGTCTCATTTGATACGAATATACTTTTTCCCTCCTTGGAGCCCACTCATGTAAATCATGAAGGGGCAAAACAGTTTCTTATGGGATTCAAAAAAGAGAGAGTTGCTGTTTGTGAGTTGGTCTTGATGGAGGTTTATCAGCTTGTTCGTAATCCGAGTGTTTGTCGGAGTCCTTTGAATGCAGTGGAGGGATTAGATTTGATTCAGCGATTGAGGTCACATCCGCAATGGAGCTTGATTGATTATCCTGGAAATCTCATGGGAGAGATTTGGGGTATATCTGGGGAGCCTCATTTTCCGAGAAGACGATTGTTTGATGTTCGACTCGCTTTGACTCTTAAGCATCATGGGGTAAAAAGCTTTGCAACAGTGAATACGAAGGACTTTCAAAATATCGGTTTTGAGAAGGTGTGGAATCCTCTTGAGGGATAGCTCGGTACTTCGATAGCCAAATAGCGGGTTAGCATGTAGCGGGCGGCTAATGGGCTGTGCATCCCTGCGGGATTTGGGCTGATGGGTACAGAACGGGCTAATGGGCGGATGGACTGTACAGTCGCTGAGCGACTTTGGGCTAATAGGTAGATTCTAAATCTTAAACCCAATAGCTAATTAGCCCATCAGTCCAAGTCGCTTCGGCGACTGCACAGCCTAACAGGCTATCCAGCTATTGAGCTTCCCCATTCGTGTAAATTTGTGTTCATTGGTGGTTCCTTATGAAAAAGAAAATTCGAAAATTAAAGCAACAGCTTCGCTCGCAGCGCGATTATTTCTTGAAGCGTATGCGAATGAAGATCTCAGCTTTATGGGATCGAGAGTTGCCTGCGCCTTCCATTGCAGAAAAACAGAAAGTAGAAGATTTTCGTACAATCGTCCGTGGATTTCAAATTCCTGAGGATCAATTCCTTGCGACCGATGCTGATCGGATGTGGAATCGATTTAAGAGGGAAATGCGCGATTATATTTTAGAAAATGATCCAAGGACGTTCTTGCGTTGTCGTAGTATCATTAAATCGATTTCGGTTCCGGATTCTCCCTATGGCTATAAGGAACTTGGATATCTTCGTTCACGACAAGATTGGAAGAGTCGTTGGGAGTTCGGAATCGAAGAGGATGCTTGGGGGCATCCCCATCCTTATTGGTGCTATCCGAAGAGTAGCGGGACACGAATTCACCATGCCTATCATTTGGCACTATTTGAGGAAATGACGGGGGTAAAATTTTCAGATCATTCCACATTTATCGAATTCGGCGGTGGCTATGGGAATATGCCACGGCTGATGAATAAACTTGGATATCAGGGGCGATATTTGATTTTCGATTTTCCAGAGTTTTCGGCACTACAGCATTTTTACTTAGAGGGCCTTGAGATGTCTCACGGGGATCTCGATCAATGGAGTTGTGAGGAGTGCCATCAGTGCACGGTATCCGAGTGGAGTGATTTGGCGGAGGCCATGAAAAAAGTGGATCTTACGGATTCACTATTTATGGCGACCTGGTCATTGAGTGAGGCTCCTTTTGTGATCCGAGAGCCGATGCTCAAGGCGGTGGAGGGGGTAAAATCGATCTTGATTGCCTTTCAATCCCATTTTGAAGATTTAGCCAATGTCGATTATTTTAATGACTATCAAAAGGGGCATCCAGAGTATGATTGGGTGCTCCTTTCGATCGAGCATATTCCCGGGCATTACTATCTGTTTGGAACGAGAAGATAGGCGGATGGAATCCGCAGATTTCGCAGATGAACGCAGATTAAGTTTAAAAGCGGGTTGAACCGCCAATATCAGACAAAAGGAACCATTTTAACCACGGATATCGCGGATCGCACGGATTGTTGAAATTCAAAAAAACAAAGAAAACTGTATTTTTAAAATTCATAAATCGGAATTCGATGAGATTAAAAAGGGCAAGAGATGTTTTCATTAAGCAGTAATCCTAGGTTTCGGTCATTGACCGATTTATGTTAGAAAGAATTTCTTTACGACAATATTTTTTATAATAAAGTAAGGGAAAATTTAAAAGTAAGGAATTAATATGACAACAGCAACAATCACAAGTAAGGGGCAGTTGACGATTCCGAAAGAGGTCCGGGAAATGCTTCGGCTTCATTCAGGGGACAAGGTTGGATTTGTCTTGAATCGAGACGATGAAATGACGTTGAGGCCGATGACGAAATCAGTCGATCAAGTTTTCGGAAGGCTTTATCGAAAGGGTCAGAAGGCTAAAACGATAGGTGAGATGAAGGAGTCGATTAAAGCTCGGATGAAGTCATTATGATTTGGGGTTTAGACACGAACGTGGTGGTTCGATTTCTTGTGCGAGATGATGCTGACCAAGCGCAAAAAGTTTATACTCTTTTCAAAAAATTAGAAAAGAATCGTGAGAAAGCGTATCTCTCTCTTCTTGTGATACTGGAGACAATCTGGGTTCTGGAAAGCGCGTACCAGTATGAACGAACCGAGATTTTAAGCGCACTCGGAGATCTCATGGAGATAGCCTTTATTATTTGTGAATCGGACGAGATCCTCACTCCTTTTTTTGATGAGGCAAAATTATCCTCATGTGATCTTGCGGATCTATTGATTGCGCATGTCGCACAGGCCAATCAATGTCAAAAAGTCTTCACCTTTGATAAGAAAGCTTCAAGACACAGGTTTTTTGAGTTGTTGAAATAGCAAAGCTTCAACCAAAAGAGATCAGTTTAACCACGGATGGACACAGATGAACGCGGATACTGTAAATTATACTTTTCAAAACTTAATCGTTTCAGCGACATGGGTATCTGCTGATTTAGCTAACAGGCTAACCAGCTATTCAGCTATCGGGCGGTGCTCTCCTTATTATTTTGGTCACCTCAAAGATTTATAATTTCGAATACAATCTAGAACAAAATCATTTAATGAATATTTCCTATATCGTTCCCTGTTATAATTGTGAGTTAACGTTAGGGACAGCGATTGATTCCATTCTGCAAGGCAATCTTGTAGAGGGGGATGAACTGATATGCGTTGATGATGGTTCCTCAGATGGAACAAGATCTGTGATTGAAGAGTATTTGAGTCGACATCAATCAATTCGATATCAGTATCATGAGCGTAATCGTGGGGGAGGAGCGGCGAGAAATTCGGCAGTTCAGATGGCGCGGCATGAATGGATTTTCTGTCTAGATTCAGATAATATTCTTGCCGTTAATTCTGTTTCAAATCTTAAAAAAGTGGTCGGAGAGCGAAAAAGTGGTGGGGCATTTTTTAAGAAAGCAATTTTATTTCAGGATAATCCTCAAGTTTCCATTGGAGAACGATTTTATACGGAGTCTAAAAACCCTTTTGAGGGATATCTATCACGGTGGGATATTCCAGGGGCCAGTGGTAATTATTTATTTAAAAAATCACTTTGGGAGAAGGTGGGAGGTTATCCTGAGTTTGCGGGGGCATTGGATACCACGGGCTTTGGACTCAGAGTTGCTGCCCTTGGGGAACGATTGGCCAGTGATGAAGAGGGTTTCTATTTTCATCGAAGCGGACATGAATCTTATTGGCAGCGATTTCGTAAAGGAAACGTTTCGGAGGCCATGTTTCAATTATTGGAGCCATACTTTGATCGATTGGCGGCGGGTGAGGTCGACTATTTGCGAGCAAATAGAGAGAGCTTCTACGGAAAAATTGTAGAGAGACCGTTGAGGTTAAAAAGATCTATTTGGAAGAGAATAACTCAAAAGCTAGAAGCTGGTAGCAGGTCGCTATTAGCAAAAGGCTACAAGCCAACAGCTACAAGCTATTAGGCTATGAAAATCATCGGACTATTTCTCGTAAAAAACGAAGATATTCACATCGAATGGGCAATTCGAAATGTGATCGATTTTTGTGATCAGATTTATATCTGCGATAATTATTCGACGGATGGAACGTGGGAGATATTGAAGAGATTAAAGGGTGAATTTTCTAAAATTGAGATTCATCGCGTCTCTCAGCCGAAAGAGTCACATCGTTTCGTTGAGAATTATGCGGGAACACCGACTTGGGTCTTTGCTGTCGATGGGGATGAGGTTTATGATCCACAAGGACTGAAGGAGATGAGACAAAGGTTGCTCGCTGGAGAGTATGCACAGTTCTTCAAGCTCGTTGGGAATACGCTTCATGTCGATCAGATCGATCACGATTCCAAAACAGCAAGAGGGTATTTGGCGCCCCCTGCAAAGAATGTGACGAAGCTTTATAATTTTAATGCCGTGACCCTTTGGAGGAATCCTCCTTATGAGCGAATGCACGGTGGAGAGATGGTATTTCGAGAGGGGTATGATGCAGAATTACGGTTTCTTTTTGATCGGGAATATCAGTGGGAGAATTCTCCTTTTCGGTGTTTACATTTTTGCTTTGTAAAACGAAGCTCTCAAGAGCCTGAAAAAGAGCTCTATGCTCGATTAATTCCAGATGAGCGAGTCACGACGAAAAGTTTTTGGCGATCATTTTTGAATCGTATTCGGGGGCATGATCCAGAATTAGAAAATAAGGTGCAATCTAATTGGAAGATGGCTCAGTATGCTGTCGGTGAGAAGGTGGAGAGGTCGATAGAAGACTTTCTATCCGCAGATGGCGGGTAATAGGCAGTGAGGGGGATAGCTGATAGCAAGTAGCTTGAGGCGGGTAGTTTGGCTAATCGACTAATGGGCTGATGGACTGTGCATCCCTGCGGGATTTTGACCGATGGGTAGATTCTAAGCGAAATCAATTAGCCTATCAGACGATTAGTCCAAGAGCCCAAGTTGCGCAGCAGCCTTCCAGTCCATCGGTCAATTAGCAAAAATAGCTAGCGGCTAGTAGACTAAGTCGTTTAATAATTTAATCTCTATGACTGTGACTGTTCATCATGCGAAAACTCATCTATCACAGATTCTTAAACAGATTGAACTGGGAGAGGAAGTCGTGATTTGTCGTGGGAATCATCCTGTCGCCCGACTCGTACAGTTTGAAACAAAAAAAGGGAAACGCCCCAAGATTGGATCGGTGACTTCTGCACCTGTGATTATGAGTCCCGGGGTATTTGATCCATTGTCTCAAAGTGACTTGAAAGAGTGGGGGTTAGTCTGAAGTTTCTTCTCGATACCTGCACCTTTATTTGGTTGACCTTTTAGCCAGAAAAAATTGGGGAGGCCGCCAAAGATAGTCTGAACAGTGATTATCATCTTCGTTATCTCAGTTAGGTTTTAATTTGGGAAATTATAATGAAGCCTACAGCGGAAAAACTCCTCTTACTCGAAACTCCCCGGCAATGGATTGAGCACGAATGCACAATAGCTGAATAGCGGGTTAGCCTCTTAGACTGTACGTCATATCCAACTTAGGCTGTGAGGGAAGAAAAGACGGCTAGACTGTAAGGCTGTAAGGTTTTTGAATTTGTAATTCCGAGGCTCATCGTCTATGAGCTCCAAGCCGATGCTTTTCCAAAAAAACCTCACAGACTTACAGCCTATTAGTCTAACAGACTAAAGTCGCTTGCGACTGAACAATCTATCAGACGAGTAACCTATCCACATTATGAAAACCGCAATTCTTATCCCCACCTTTCCAAAGTACCGGGCCCTTGCTGAGCATACCGGGCATGAGATCAGGCGATATTGGAGCAATTGTCCCGATCTTTTTTATGCCGGTTGTCATGGGCGACGAACAGCCGGTTGGTTGGTCTGCCTCGATGAAACCGCTCCGTGGATTAAAATCTTACAAGAGGCTCTACATCAGCTTGTGGTTGAACGAGGCTACGAAAATATCTACCTTATTTTGGATGATCACCCTCCCTTGGCTTTGTGCCATGAGGATCATCTGAATTGTACGATGCCAGCGTTATTAAAAGAGCTTGATGCAACTTTGATCGGGTTATTGGGATCTGATCAGGGACAGGGAAGGGTGGGAGAGAAACTGGAGCGATCTCTTTATCAGATTGAACGAATCGACTCGAGTTATCCTTATTTATTTTCTCTGCATCCAGGGTTATGGAATGGGAAGCGATTGATTGAGATTTTAAATTTGACGGAGAGATATGCCCTCGAAAAAGGGAATGCTTTGAGCCCTTGGAGTTTTGAGAAGACGGTTCAGGAAAATCACTATCTTCCTGAGGAGTATAAAAAGAGTTGCTATCGCGTTTGTGGCTCGCAAATGACAGTCAATCGAGGGAAGTGGAGTCGACTGAGACGCCAGTGGAAGCTGCGAATGACGGCGAAGCGATTTGGGTTTAATCTTTTTCAGGACCTGGAGCATTGGTATGAGGGACCCTATCCGCATATATGGAGTGGAATCATGAGAGCGGGTAAGTTCAGTGATTTGTACGAGCGGGTTTTAATGAAATTTGGGGATAAGGGGGCGAAGGCGGCCTTTGTGGAGAATTGTTTGACAAAAAACGTTAGACACTTAGATTAAGTTGATGAAAACAGTTACCACACGCGAGTTTTATCATAAGCCTTCACTCGTCGATCAATTGAGAGGCAATGATACGCTGATGGTTACATCGAGGGGAAAGCCGAAGTTCAAAGTGATTAAAGTGGCGAGCAAAAAACCGATTTATTCGAGAGAGATGATGGAAATGAGTTCCGCTTCCGCGCTCAAGCCGATGAGTAGCGCAGAGTTTTTGAAAGAAGATCGATCGTGAAGGTTTATCTCGATTCGTCGTGGTGGATATCGCTTAAAATTAAGGGAGATCGGAATCATGAGAAAGCGGTTAAGATCCTCGAGAAGTTTCAGCCTAAAGCCGATTTTTTATGGACAGTGCTGCATCAAATGGAGGTTTATAATTCTTTACGGCAACTTGAATATCAGAAAGTGATTGCTTCCAAGGAATCACAGCGATTGATCGAGGCTTTGGAGGATGAAATTTTGGAAGGCTTTTGGCTGAGGCAAGATTTAGAATGGAACAAAGTCATTGATATCTATGAAAAGAATAGTTTTTTGCATGGGGTAAAGCATCGAGTCAGGGCAATGGATTTAATGCATATTAGTGCGGCAATTTCGATGCGTGCGGAGGGATTTGTTTCCTATGACGAGGATCAAGTAAAGTCGGCGAAGAGGATCGGTTTGGAGATTCTCACGTAATCATTGCTGCTAGCGAAGGACGGTTCATTTGTAGAATTGACATTTATATGATGGAGATGTATATTTGATATCATGATTAAGACGCAGATTCAATTGCCGGATCAAATGTATTATGCCCTTAAAAGGGTGGCAGAGCAGCAAGAATGGTCACTTGCTGAGACGATTCGAAGAGGGTCTGAATTATTGTTGAATCGGTATCCCTCTGGAAATAGCTTAGTTGATTGGAAATTGCCTGAGCCTCAAAAATTAGGCTGTTTCGGGTTAAGCCATCAAGAAATAAAAGATCAAATTCTGAATGACCAAGAAAAAAGGGATTAAGAATGATTTCTGTAGATGCTAATATTTTACTTTATTCACTGAATGAAGATAGTCCTTGGCAGAGAAAATCATTAGAGTTTATAAGGGGGCTTTCATTAAGACGGGATGTTGCGATCTCCGAGCTTGTATTAGTGGAGCTTTACACACTTTTAAGGAATCCGATGGTTCTAAAAAAACCGTTAAAAGCGCCGCAGGCGGTGGAGATCATCCAGACTTATCGGGCGCATCCGTATTGGAGTTTAATCGGCTTTGAGGTTGATTCACGCCTTCTGCATCAAAAAATTTGGGAAAAAGCGGCCAGCGAAAATTTTGCCCGCAGGCGCATTTACGATGTGCGGTTGGGAATTTCTCTCCAGCAACAAGGAGTAAAAGAGTTTGCCACCGTTAATACAAAAGACTTTCAGGATTTAAATTTATTTACTGTTTTGAATCCCATTGAGGATGGCCTGTAGCTAGAGGCGGTTAGCGTGGCTAATCGACTAATGGGCAGTGCATCCCTACGGGATTTTGACTGATGGGTAGATTCTAACCAAACCCATTAGTCCATTAGTCGAAATACCGAGCGGGCCTATCGGCACTGCGGAAAGCTAAAAGCGAATGGCTACGAGCTAGCGGCTAATGCACTAACAGGCTATTGAGCTATTTAGCTTCCCCATTCGTGTAAATTCTTGTCTATTGGTGGTTTAATTTATGTCTTTGAATCCATTTTTCACTATTGCGATCCCGACGTTTAACCGTGCGGGAATGTTGAAGCAGGCTTTAGAAAGTCTGAGGGATCAATCTTTTCGGAATTTTGAAATTATCATTGGAGATAATGGGTCGACGGATGATACCGCTACTGTTGTTGCAGAATTTTCAGATCTTCCGATTTGCTATCGTCGTCGGCTGGAAAATTTAGGACCGGTCGCGAATTTTAATCAACTGATTCAAGAGGCAAAGGGAGAGTTCTTTGTTTTACATTGGGACGATGACTTTTTACACCGTGATTTTCTTTTGCGAGCCTATCAAGTCTTGAACGGAAGGGCGGATCGAGTCGCTTATGCGACTCCGCACTGGCATGGAAGATTGGGCTCTGGCTATGTGACCGATTTACAATCCTCCGATAGTCAGGAGATCTCCGAATTGACCTATTTTTTACGAGACGAGGTGATTGAGATTTCAGGAGAAAGAGCGGCAGTTAAAACACTTGTCTCTTTTCCGATGGTTTTTCCGACAACAGCGGTAAGGCTTTCCGCTTTAAGAGAAAGTGGGGGCTATTTTCAAGAATTCGAATTTGGCGGTGATGTGGTAACGATGGCTAGGGTGTTGAGTCGAGGTAAGGTGGTCTACGATGCGAGAGTGGGTGGATATACGCGGATTCATGGTGGCAACTCCTCTCTGAATCAGAACAAGGAGTGGAAAAAGCAGTGTCATCGAAATAAAATTCAAGCGATTGTCGATTATTTTGAGAAATCCAAAATAGATTGGAAGACTCACTTGCGAGCTGAACTTCGACAGATGGGGGAGGGACGGATTTTAATGGAGCTGAAGGTATTGACGGGGAATCGATCTCATCAAGAGTTGATCTCCGTTATTTATCAAGTTTTGCATGAGCAGGCACAAAGAAAAGGAGTTCGTTTTTTGAGAAAGTTGATTTCAAGGATCGGATTAAAGAATTCGATCTATCTGTGGAAATGTATCCGCAGATGACGCAGATTTTCGCAGATTAAAATAATAAAGTCGGAAAAACCATTTTAGGGGAACTTTCAATGGTTTATTTAGTCTTAGAACTATTCTTGGATTTTTTCTGCGATAATCTGCGGTATCTGCGGATAAAAATTGGCTTTTACAGTGATTTAGATCGCTCTAGTACTTAAAGTTATGAAAGCAGTGATTTTAGCAGGGGGTCTAGGAACTCGTTTGAGTGAGGAGACGGTGAGTCGTCCTAAGCCGATGGTGGAGATCGGGGGGAAGCCGATTCTTTGGCATATTATGAAACAGTACTCCTCTCATGGAATTACCGATTTTGTAATTTGCGTCGGTTACAAGGGGTATGTGATCAAAGAGTATTTTGCGAACTATTTTCTGCATATGTCGGACGTGACCTTTGATATGAAGACGAATTCGATGGAGGTTCATCAACGAAATGCGGAACCGTGGAAAGTGACGATTGTCGATACAGGTGAAAACACACAGACGGGAGGAAGACTGAAGAGGGTGAGGGAATATCTCGGAAGTGAAGCTTTTTGTTTTACTTATGGGGATGGGGTAAGTGATGTTGATATTCAGGCCTTGATTTCCTATCATCGATTGAAGAAGGTGAAAGCGACTTTAACTGGGGTACAGCCTCCGGGTCGTTTTGGATCGCTAGAGATGTCCAATGGATTCGTGAAAAGTTTTCAAGAAAAACCGTTAGGGGATGGATCGTGGATTAACGGCGGTTTTTTTGTAATGGAGCCAAGTGCACTCGATGGTATTGCGGGAGATTTAACACTTTGGGAGAAGGAGCCACTAGAGAATTTGGCTAAAGAAAATCAACTCGCCGTTTTTGAACATCGGGGCTTTTGGCAGGCGATGGATACGTTGAGGGATAAGAATTATTTAGAAGAGCTGTGGAAGTCCGGAAAAGCACCGTGGAGAAAATAAAGAGATTTTAACCGCGGATGACACGGATATCACGGATCTTAAAAGAAGAAGAGATAAGCAAAAGTATCATGGGTTTAGGAATGGAGGTTTTAAATGCCTTGTGTCCTAGATTGGATGAAAAGCTGCATGAAATAGGAATTATTTTAAATTTCAAAATTAACATGGAAACCTCAGGTGAAAGAAAAAAAATCCGCGATATCCGTGTTATCCGTGGTTAAAAGTGTTTTATGAGTTTGAATTTATCTCAAATTTATCGTGGTCGTAAGGTTCTTGTCACGGGGGACACGGGCTTTAAGGGATCGTGGCTTTGTGAGATTTTATTGAGATGGGGGGCTCAGGTTTATGGATTGGGTTTAGAACCGGAAACTTCCCCGGCGCTTTTTAATAGCTTGAATCTCCAACACCGAATCACGCATCGTCAAATCGATATTCGCAATCTCGCTTTACTCCGGAAATGGGTCGAGGAGATTCAACCGGACTTTATTTTTCATTTAGCGGCTCAATCACTTGTGCGAGAATCGTATCGAACCCCTTTAGAAACCTTTGATGTGAATCTCATGGGAACGCTGCATGTGTTGGAGTCGATGAGATCTTTAGGTCGCTCCGTTGGAGTGATGATTACCACGGATAAATGCTACGAGAATCGAGAACTGAATTATGCCTATCAGGAGGAGGATCCGATGGGAGGGTACGATCCCTATAGCGCAAGTAAAGCGACGGCGGAGATCGGAATTTCAAGTTATCGACGCTCTTTTTTTAAAGAGAAAAATGAAATTGGAATTGCCTCGGCACGCGCGGGAAATGTGATTGGAGGGGGAGATTGGGCAAAAGATCGGATTGTTCCGGATAGCATGCGATCGTTGGCGGAAGGAAAATCGATTGCAGTACGCAATCCTCAATCGACTCGCCCTTGGCAACATGTTTTAGAGCCGTTGGGAGGGTATTTGAAATTAGGAGCGTTACTCGATCAATCGATTGAGAGTGGGGATTTGGAAAAAAAAGAGAGTTTCTGTAGCGCTTTTAATTTTGGTCCCCATGGTGATTCGAATCGAAATGTAGAGGGGCTCGTGGAAGAAATTCTCAAACATTGGACAGGAAAGTGGGAAAACCTTTCTGAGAAAAACGCGCCTCATGAGGCGGGGTTATTGCATCTCAATATCGAGAAGGCGCACAAAATATTGGATTGGGCACCGAGGTGGAACTTTGAGACAACGATCCAAAAGACCGTCGAGTGGTATCGATTGGTAAATGAGAAAAAAGAAGAGCCGCAGGAGATAACACAAAGGCAAATCCAGGAATATTTTAACCACGGATAACACGGATATCACGGATGATGAAAGCAGAGGAGACGACAAAAAGCATTATTGGCACTGGGATGGAGGTTTTAAATTCTCTTCGTCCTGGCCTTGACGAAAAGCTGTATGAAAAAGCATTGGAAATTGAACTAAAAAAACGTGGGCATAAAGTTGATCGTCAAAAGGTTTATACAGTACAATATAAAGGAGTGCCAATTGGAGAGTTAATTCCGGATTTGATTGTGGATAATTTAGTCGTTGTAGAAACTAAAGTGGCAGTGGATATTCATGATGCACATATCGCTCAGGTACTTGGATACTTAAATATTACAGGGCTTGAGATAGGATTAGTTTTAAATTTTAAATTATCAAAGTTAACTTGGAAACATCTGATGGCAGATCGTAAATCCGTGCTATCCGTGTAATCCGTGGTTTAAATTTATGAAATCTCTCACCTCTAAAGTCCTTCGTCATCTTATTCTCTGGGCGACGCGTCATTATTCGAATTTGAATCATCAGGGGCAGCTTCCGGGCTGGAATGCGAGTCTTCCGTTTGAGCCAGGGGTCACGACGGTTCCGTATGCGGGACGGGTCTTTCAGTCAGATGAGGTGGAGGCGGCGGTGGCGAGCACACTCGATTTTTGGCTGACACTCGGAGTCGAGGGGGAGGCCTTTGAAAATGAGTTTGAAGCTTTTTTAGGGGTTAAGCGAACTCTGATTACAAACTCAGGTTCTTCAGCGAACCTGTTAGCGATTTCAGGGCTTACGAGTATCAAAATACCTGCGGCAAAAAGATTGCGCTCTGGAGATGAAGTGATTACCTGTGCCGCCGGTTTTCCAACGACGGTGGCCCCGATTTTACAGAATGGATTGGTTCCTGTGTTTGTGGATAATAATCCATTTACGGGAAATATTGATATTCGAGGATTAGAAGAGGCCTATTCACCCGGAAAGACGAAAGCGGTCATGGTCGCACATGCCTTGGGGAATCCTTTTGATTTAGGGGAGATCTTAACTTTTTGTCGAAAGTATGATTTATGGCTCATCGAGGATAATTGCGATGCCTTGGGTTGTCGCTATCACCTGCCTGATTCACATCCCCTCCGAGCCGAGGGATTTCCTTCCAGTGCTTATACCGGAACTTGGGGGGATCTTTCGACACAATCGTTTTATCCGCCGCACCATCTGACCATGGGAGAGGGTGGGGCGGTCAATATTATCCGAGATATGCGATTGAAAGTCGTCGTTGAGAGCTTTCGTGATTGGGGTCGCGATTGTTGGTGTGCGAGTGGAAAGGATAACACCTGTGCAAAGCGGTTTGATTGGAAATTGGGTGAACTTCCGGAGGGGTATGATCACAAATATATATATAAGCATTTGGGTTATAACTTAAAACCTCTTGATCCTCAGGCCGCGATCGGACGGGAGCAATTGAAGCGAATGCCACGATTCATTGAAGCCCGCAAACAAAATTGGGAGAAATTAAGACGAGGATTAAAAGGGTTGGAGCGATTTTTTGACTTTTCACTTCCGACACATGCAAAGTCTTGGTCCGAGAATGGATTTGAATGGGATGAGAGTGGATGTCGAACTGATTGCAGTTGGTTTGGTTTCATGATGATGGTGAAACCGGAGGCTCCGTTTAAGCGGCGTGATTTTGCAAAGTATCTGGATGAAAAAAAGATTGGAAATCGAATGTTGTTTGGAGGAAATCTTGTACGGCAGCCGGTCTTTGTCGATTTAAGAAAGGAGAATCCAAATGCCTTTCGAGTGATTGGAGATTTAAAGGGGGCAGATCGACTCATGAACGAGGCAATTTTCGTTGGGGTTTATCCGGGATTGTCGGATCAAATGATTGATTACATGGTGGATAGCATCAGAAAATACGTAAAACAATGGTAACCACAGAACAGACAAAAAACAGAAATTTAAACCACGGATAACGCGAATAACACGGATGAGATCCGAAGAAACTACAAAAAGCATTATTGGTTCTTGAATAGAGGTTTTAAATGAATTTCGTTGAAGCGGGATTGACCCTGAATTTTATATCACAAAAGTTAATTTGAAAACAGATGATGAAATATAAAAAATCCGTGATATCCGTGTAATCCGTGGTTGAATATGAATTTAGAATTTCCCATTCCCGGTGTTTTTCTTTTTGACCTCAAGTGTCATGAGGACAATCGTGGTTTTTTTATCAAGCATTTTGAGAAAGCTTCGTTGCAAAGAATGGGGATCACATTTGAAACTTGGGAGACCTTTTATTCCTCTTCACAAAAAGGGGTCATCCGAGGAATGCATTTTCAGGAGCCTCCAACAGACCAAGATAAACTTGTTCATTGTATGAGAGGGAAAATTTTAGATGTCCTTCTGGATCTGAGAAAAGGGAAAAGTTATGGAAAGGTCTTTTCGACAGTATTAGACAGTACGGTTCCTCAGAGTTTATTTATCCCCAAAGGAATTGCCCACGGTTTTTTAAGTTTAGAGGAGGACAGCTGGGTTTCCTATAGCGTCTCAACGGCTTATGACCCTGAGAAAGATCGAGGCATTCATTGGAATTCCTTTGGTTTTGATTGGGGCGTTAAAGAGCCGATTGTTTCAGGGCGAGATCAAGGGCATCCGGCGTTCAATCATTATGAAAGTCCCTTTACTGATAGCCTAAGGGGATAGTGCATACAGATTCTTTTCTAATTTCAAGATCATTCACTCAGTAGCCAATTAGCCCAATAGTCCATCAACCCAAGTTGCGCCGCAACTTTACCGGCTATTTAGCCTTCCCATTCGTGTATATTCGTGTTCATTCGTGGTTAATTTTATGAAGTATTCGATTGGAATTCCAACCTATCGTCGACCGAACGATTTAAGGAATGCGATTGAGTCGGTTTTGGCTCAGACGTTGCCTGATTTTGAATTGGTCGTCTGTGATAATTATTCCGGGGATGAGTCCGAGGAAGTGGTTCGAGAATTTAACGATTCGAGAATTCGCTATTATAAAAATGAGAAGAATATTGGGGGTCCTAAGAACATGCAGCAATGCATTGAGCGCTCTACTGGGGAGTGGTTTATTCTCCTGAGTGATGATGACGCATTATTTCCTGAGTATTTAAGTTTACTTGAAACCGGAGTGGGGCTTTATCCGAAGGCGACAATTTTTAGTACGGCCTATTTGTATGGCAATGATTGTAAAGGAATACTAGGAAAAACAGTTCATTATAACGCAGGGATTTGGAATGAGTTCGAAGTAAATAATAATAAACCAGTTGTTTTGAATGGGATCGAGGTTGCTATTTCTTTATTATTTGAAGCGACAATCATGCATCCTGTGACGGCACTTCGACGGTCGACCGTTCAAGAGACTGGCGGCTATTTTTCTGATTTTATGTATGGATCTGATTTGCTCACATTTGCTCGAGTTGCCGCAAAAGGGGAAGTTGTTTTTGACTATCGGATTGGGGGGTGGTATCATTCCCATGCGGCGAATTGGAGCCGTTCGATTCCAAAGATGACTCAGTTGAATTCTCGTCGCAAGTTGAATGAAATGATTATCGATGAGTTATTAAGAATCTCTCCAGAAATTTTAAAGCAAGGGATTGATCTTTTGGATCAAATTCCAAGACGACAAAAGTGGAAGTTCTTAGAGGAGGCGATGGTGGGCGGGTATCCGGAGCTACAAAAAAGAATCTTGATTGAGTCGATTGCCAAAGAGTATGGGGAGTCATCATCAAAAATTAAAATTCGAGCGTGGATGAAAATGAATAAAAGGATTGCTTTTCGAAGATGGGTTCAAGAAGTGATGGCGAGAGACCAGGGAGTTGCCTGAGGGGCTAATCGGCTGATGGACTGTGCGTTCCTACGGAATTTGGGCTGATCGGAGGCAGCTAAGAACTAGCGGCTAATAGGCGCTTAGACTGTACGTCGTATACGACTTAGGCTGTGAGGGAAGACGTATAGGCTATTAGGCCGTTCAGTCGCAGAGCGACTTGGACTGTTAGGTTTGGAATCCGATCTTCCTAATAGCCTTACAGCCTATTAGTCCATCAGCCCAAGTTACGCAGCAACTTTAGAGTCTAACAGCCCGAATCCCGTAGGGACTGCGCTATCAGCCTATTAAGCTAATCCGCTATCGGGCTATAAAGCTTCCCCAATCACGTCAAATGGTGGTAAATAAGTCGAAATGAAAGTTCTCATAACAGGAATCACCGGTTATATCGGATCACATCTTGCCAAAGAGTGTCTTGAGCAGGGGTGGAGCGTTTACGGTCTCGTACGGCCTGATTCGAAAACCGATCTCCTAAAGCAAAACGGGATTCTTTCCAAAGTGAGGCTACATCGTTTTTCGCAAGGAACAGAGTCGTTACGAGGAATTTTACGTAAGATAAAGCCGGAGGTCGTTTGTCATATGGCAACTCTCTATATTGCCGAACATAAGCCGGAACAGGTCGCCGCTTTGATTGATTCAAATATTCGTTTTGGGGGAGAGTTATTAGAGGCGATGAGGCATGAGGGGGTCAACGCACTCGTAAGTGCTGAAACGGCATGGCAATACGATCCAGAGGGAAATGTAGCTCCTGTAAATCTTTACGCGGCAACGAAAGAGGCTTTTGCGGTTCTTAATCGTTATTATGGGGATGCTTTTGGCTTGAGAACAATTCAATTTAAGTTGTTTGATACCTATGGGGGAAAGGATAATCGTCCGAAACTTTTGAATAAATTGAGGGAGATTAGCAAAACAGGAGAGGTTTTGGAGCTATCTAAGGGGGAGCAGATTTTAGACTTTACTCATATCGATGATGTGACGGCAGCATTTAATTTAGGGATACAAAGAGTTCTCAAACTAAAATCGGGAAAGACAGAGGAGTATGTGATTTCTGGGAAGAGGATGGCGTTGAAAGAATGGATTCAGGCGATTAATCTTAATTTAAAGAAACCGCTCCCTGTTGTTCTGGGGGCCAAGCCCTATCGGGCAAGAGAGGTGATGGTCCCTTGGAATGGGGGAGTAAAGATTAAGGGTTGGAGAAGTCAGGTTTCGGTGAAGAAAGGACTTCAGGAGTTTTTTGGGGAACCGCTGAAAATAAGAAATCAATATGATAAAAATGGCTAGGCACTATGAGTGGACTCCGTCGAAAACTAATTAAATACGTCGCACACAATGAGGGTGTTTGGGAAAAATTTAACCAGTATGTTTATCCAATAATCAATGAAATTCGCTCAGAGAAATTTAGTAAAGAGAGAACTCAATTCAACGATTGGATTTCTCAACAAGTCGTAAAACATTTTCCAGATCTTTCCGTGAAGCGCGGACCTTTCAGGGGCATGGTGTATCCGGATCATTGTGCCTTTGGAAGTGCCTTATTCCCAAAACTGTTGGGAACATACGAAAAAGAACTCCATGAAGTATTCTCCCATCAGAATTTAGAGCAATACAAGATGATATTAGATGTGGGCTGCGCAGAGGGATATTATGCTGTTGGGATCGCCAGAAGCCACCCAGAGGCAAAGGTCTACGCATTTGATATCGATGATGCGGCAATCGCATTCTGTCAAAAGATGGCGGCTCTAAACAGGGTTGAGAATATTGTTTTAAAAAGAGAGTGCACTGAGGAAGAATTGCTTGCGTTTTCTGATAAAAAAAAGGGATTAATTATCGTCGATTGTGAAGGGTACGAAAAAATACTTTTAACCAAACGAGTGGCAGAAGGTCTTCAGATGCATGATTTTTTAATTGAAGTTCATGACATCATCGATGTTGAAATTTCAGGGATCTTGAAAGAAAGATTTTCGCAAACACATCAGTTAACGATTTTTACGAGCGTTCCTGAATCTAAAAAAGTTTATCTCTATGATCAGCCCGAGCTTAGCGGCTATAGTTTAGATGAACGAAAGAAACTGCTCACCGAGCATCGAAGAGAAGTCATGGAATGGTTTTATTTTAAAACAAAGAACTGATACCTAGAAATTTTCTGATAAAGAGCGGCATGAAAGAAGAGAGTAAGCAGGATTGATACTTGAAGGATTAATGAATTATGAAAATATCAGTCTTGATTCCGTTCTTTAATGAGGAGGAAACCTTAGAGATGTTACTGAAATCTGTACTTACTCAATCGATGGTTGATGAAGTAATCTTGATTGATGACGGCTCAACGGATGAGAGTTGGGCGAAGATCGAGTCGATAGAAAAGAGGGATTCACGAATTAAAAGGATCCGCCATTTAAAGAATCAAGGCAAAGGGGCTGCGCTGAGGAGTGGATTTAAATTAGTCACTGGTGATGTGGTCATTATACAAGATGCCGATCTTGAATATGATCCCGTTGAATATCAACGGCTTTTAGCTCCGATTCTGAGTGGGAGAGCAGATGTCGTCTTTGGCTCTCGATTCATGGGGTCTGAGGCGCATCGAGTGTTGTATTATTGGCATTCTGTGGGAAATAAGTTTTTGACGATGATGTCGAACATGTTTACGAATTTGAATCTCACGGATATGGAGACCTGTTATAAAGTTTTTCGTAAAGAGATTTTAGATCAGATTACGGTTGAGGAGAATCGATTTGGGTTTGAGCCGGAGATTACAGCAAAAGTGGCAAAGCTGAAGTGTCGAATTTACGAGGTCGCGATTTCCTATTATGGGAGGACTTATGAAGAGGGAAAGAAAATTACGTGGAAAGATGGCGTTCGAGCGATTTATTGTATTGTAAAATATGCTCTGAAGAAGTGACCACGAATAGTTAGGAATGCTCAGATGGGTACTCCATTCGTGTTAATTCGTGTAAATTTGTGGTTTGGAATTGCCCCCTTTATTTCTAGAGCTAATATCTTAGTATGGAGCCACCCGGATCAAAACTTAGAGAAACAACAAAAGCCGATGTCGTTGCGTGGGTCGAACGCTG